>NZ_CP048630.1:646000-969000 GCF_010669125.1 Ancylobacter pratisalsi | reverse complement strand
TCGCCATCTGTACGTCGGGCCGGTCGAGGCTGGGATCGCTACGGGCGAAGCCGCCGACATAGATGCCAGTTTCGGCGAGGTAGCCCGAGCGCAGGAATAGATACTGAAGCCCCGCCGCCGCCTTGCGGACCAGACTGTTGGCGAGGTCGTTCACCGTGATCGGCCGGGTGCAACGGAACATCAGCTGGATGCAGGTGTGATCCTGCAGATTGGCACCCACCTCCGCCCGGTCGGCGATGCAGTCGATGCCGAGCGAGGCGAGCGGACCGGCCGGACCGATGCCCGACAGCATCAACAGCTGCGGCGAGGCGATGGTGCCGGCGCTGACCACGGTTTCCCGCCCCCGCGCCTCGTAGAGTTGGCCGTTCTGTCGGTAACGGACGCCCTGCACCTGCTGGCCGGAGACAATGAGCCGCTCGGTCAGCGCACCCGTCACGATGCGCAGATTGGGCCGCCGCCGCGCAGGGGCCAGATAGCCGCGCGCCGCGCTCCAGCGCCGGCCCTTGTGGATGTTCATCTGGTAGTAACCGAAGCCGTCCTGCTCGGCGCCGTTGAAATCGGGATTATCGGCGAGGCCGGCCTGCCGCGCGGCCGCGCACAGCGCGTTCGGCAGCTCGCGGTCGAAGGACTGGTCGGAGACCTTCAGCGGGCCGCCGACGCCGTGATAGGCGTCGGCGCCGCGCGACTGGTCCTCGGCCTTCCGGAAATAGGGCAACACCTCGTCATAGGACCAGCCGCTGCAGCCGGCCTTCGCCCAGTCGTCGAAATCGCGGCGGTTTCCGCGCACATACATCATGCCGTTGATCGAGGACGAGCCGCCGAGCGTCTTGCCGCGCGGCTGGTAGCTGGTGCGCCCGTTGAGGCCGGGCTCGGGCTCGCTCTCATACATCCAGTTGTAGCGGGCATCGGCATACAGCTTGGAATAGCCCATCGGCAGGTGAATCCATGGATTACGATCCGCCGGTCCGGCCTCCAGCAGCAGCACGCGATACCGGCCGCTTTCGCTCAGCCGGGCGGCGAGAACGCTGCCCGCCGAGCCGGCGCCCACCACGATGAAATCATAGGAGCCGGCGTCGAGCGCGCCGGCCCCGTCCTTGCTGGTCATTTTCGTCCTCGAATTGAAGGGTCGCAGGTGGACAGGTCAGGTCGTCCGGCGCCGCCGCTCGCCGCGCAGGAGGGCGATGACGGCGCCGACGGCGACAGTGATGAGCATGGTGGAGATCGCCGCCACCGTGGGGTCGATGTGGTCGCGCAGGGCGCTGAACATGACCTTCGGCAGCGTGGCGTTGGAGCCGCTGGTGATGAACATGGCCACCACCACCTCGTCGAGCGAGGTCACGAAGGCGAGCAGCCCGCCGGCGAACAGCGCGCCCTTGATGTTGGGAATGATGACGGAGCGCCAGATCATCCAGCGCGAGGCGCCAAGGCTTTCGGCGGCCCGTTCCAGATTGCGGTCGAAATCGGCGAAGGCGGCGGTCATGATCACGTAGACCACCGGGATCGCCAGTGCGGTATGGCCGAGGACGACGCCGGTATAGGTGCCTATCAGGTCCATCCGCGCCAGCAGGAAGAACAGGCCGATGGCGACCAGGATCGAGGGGATGATCGCCGGCATCAGCAGCACGGCGCCCACCGCGACCTGAGCGCGCGGCGGCAGGTCGCGCGTGCCATAGGCCGCCAGCGTGCCGAGCGGCAGCGCCAGCGCTACCGTCAGGACGCCGATGACGAGCGAGGCCCGCGCCGCCCGCAGCCAGGCCGCCGATTCCCAGAAGCTAAAGTACCAGCGCAGCGACAATTCCCGTGGTGGAAACTCCAGGAAATCCGAGGCCGAGAACGACATCGGCACCACGATCAGCGAGGGCGCGACGAGGAACACCATCATCGCCAGGGCGAACGCCCAGCCGAAGGCGGCGAGCAGCCGGTTCTGTCCGAAGCCGTCCAGCATCAGCGTCTCCTCAGCGTCGCAGCAGCAATTTGCGCAGCAGCAGGCTTACCCCGAGCATCGCAAAGGTGGTGAGCAGCAGCACCACGCCGATCGCGGCGGCAGCACCGAAGTTGGAATAGGTCGACAGGCTGCGCGCGATGCGCATCGAGATGACCTGCACATTGCCGCCGCCCAGGATCGCCGGTGTCACGTAGAAGCCGAGGCTCATGACGAAGGTCAGCGAGGCGCCGGCGAGAATGCCGGGCAGCGCCAGCGGCAGGAACACCGTGCGGTAGGCATGCCCCCGCGAGGCGCCCATGCTGGCGGCCGCCCGCATCAGGCCGCGGTCGATGCCGCGCATGGCGCCGATCACGGGCAGCAGGAACACCGGCAGCATGATGTGCGTCATGCCCAGCACGGTGGCGAAGGTGTTGAAGGCGAGCGGCAGCGGCTCGTCGATGAGGCCGGCCTGCAGGAGCCAGCTGTTCACCAGCCCGTTGCGCTGGAGGATCACCAGCCAGGCGTAGGCGCGCACCAGCAGCGAGGTCCACAGCGGGAACAGGATGCAGGCGATGAACAGCGCCCGGGTGCGGTCGGGCAGGGAAGTGATGAAGGTCGCGAGCGGTACGCCCAGCACGAGGCAGCACGCGACGGTCTGGAGGCTGACCGAAAAGGTGGTGAGGAAGATGCGCCGGTAGCTCACCTGCTCGACGATGCGCTGGTAGTTCTCGGTGCCGAACTGGCCGGCGTCGTTGAGCACGGAAAGCCAGACGAGCCACAGGCAGGGCAGCAGCACGAAGCCGAAGACGATCGCCAGCCCCGGCGCCAGCGGCAACGCGGTGCCGAGCCACCGGCGGGCGGAGCGCGCCAGCGTGGTCGAGGGAGCGCAGGCTGTCGTCATCGCGCCGGTCATGTAGGATTCCTGCGCCATCAGGCGTCCGCCCGGACACAATGGATGTCGGCCGTGCGCACGTGGAGCTCGATGTCGTCGCCGGGCGCCAGCGCCGCCACCCGCGCCGCCGCCATGCGCTGGGCCCGCGCCGCGAAGCGTTCGCCCTCGGCGGTGTCGAGCTGAAGCAGCCAGCTGTCGCCCTGGAAGACGATGGCGTGGACGCGCGCGCGCAGCGACACGCACGCTTCGCCGGGCGCCGGTTCCAGCCGCAGATCCTCGCTGCGCAGCATGATGAGGTCGCTGGCGCGGGCGCTGGCGGGCCGTGCCCCGGTCAGCAGCCGCGCGGCGGTGGCCGGGCTGAACAGCACCGCCTCGCCGAGGAAGCGGGCGACGAATTCGCTGGAGGGCTCGCGATAGATGCGCTCGGGCGTGTCGACCTGCACGATCTCGCCATGGCTCATGACGGCGATGCGGTCCGCCATAGTCAGGGCTTCGCGCTGGTCGTGGGTGACGTAGAGGGTGGTGATGTTCAGCTTGTCGTGCAGTTCGCGAATCTCGATCTGCATCTCCTCGCGCAGCGACTTGTCGAGCGCGGAGAGCGGCTCGTCCATCAGCAGGATGGCCGGCTCGTAGACGATCGCCCGCGCCAGCGCTACGCGCTGGCGCTGGCCGCCGGAGAGCGCGTCGATCCGCCGGTCCTCGAAACCGGCCAGCTTTACCGTGGCGAGCGCATCGGCGGCACGCAGGCGCGCGACCCTGCGCGGCACGCCGCGCAGGTTGAGCGGATACATGACGTTCTCGATCACGCTCATATGGGGAAACAGCGCGTAGTTCTGGAACACGACGCCGAAGCCGCGCGCATTGGCGGGGACGGGCGCGATGTCCCGTCCCTCGAGGATGATGGCGCCTTCGTTGATCTGCACGAAGCCGGCAAGAGCCATCAGCAGCGTGCTCTTGCCGGAGCCGGACGAACCCAGAATGGCGATGAACTCGCCGGGTTCGACATTCAGGCTGACTCGCCGCAGCGCGACCTGCTCGCCGTAACGCTTGGTGACGTTGCGGATCTCGATCGCCTGCGCGGATGCGCGGACGGCTTCACCTGTCGATGTCAGCGCCATGACGTCGTCTCGCTTATCGCCTGCCCCATGCCCATCGCCCGCCTCGTTCGCCCCGGCTCATTCCGTCATCATGTCTTCGTACAGGGCCTTGATGCGATCATTGTTGTCCGCCCACCAGCCGATGTCCTGGACGATCAGCTTGCTGCGATAGTCCGGATGGGTCGGCAGCAGCCTGGCGGTCTCCGGGGGAATGATGCCGAGCTCGAAGGCCTCCGGGATCACCGGGCCGTAGGTGATGTACTTGGTGAGCTCGGCCTGCGACTTGGCGTTCGACATGGCGCCGATCATCTTCATCGCCAGTTCTTTGTTCGGCGCGCCTTTCGGCACGGCGAAGCAGTCAGTGGCGAGAACGCCCTCGTTGAAGGTGTAGTCGGTCTTGCCGCCAGCCTTCTTGGCGCTCTGGAACCGGCCGTTCCAGCCGGTCGACATGTCGACCTCGCCGTCCTGCATGAGCTGGGCGTGCTGGGCGCCGGACGACCACCACACCGCAATGCTCGGCTTCAGCGTGCGGATCTTGTCGAGCGCGCGCTTGGTGCCCTCGGCGGTCGACATGACCTTGTAGAGGTCGTCCGGCGCCACGCCGTCGCCGAGCAGCGCGACCTCGATCTGGGTCTCGGCGTTGCCGCGCATGGCGCGCTTGCCGGGGAAGGCCTTGGTGTCGAAGAAGTCCTTCCAGTTCGCCGGCGCCTTGCTCGGATAGGTCTTGGTGTTCCAGGCGAGGACCGTCGCGTAGCCATAGATGCCGACGCAATAGGGCGAGGTGGTGCCGGGCATGAATTTCGACTTGTCGACGACAGAGTAGTCGATCGGCTCAAGAATGCCCTCGCGCCCGCCGAGCTCGGCCTCATAGGCCGAGAGGAAGACGATGTCGGAGGTCACCTTGCCCGCGCCGGCTTGCAGCCGCACCGCGGGCAGGCCTTCATCCGTGGTCTCCTCGTTCACCGTGATGCCGAGCTTCTGCGACGCGGGTCCCCAGAGAGCGGCGCGGCCGCCGTCCCGCACCGAGCCACCGGGCGTGAGCACCGTAACGGCGCCGTCGGCGAAGGCAGGCGTGTTCAGCGCGAGCGCGCAAAGTCCGGCGGCGAGGAGAGGCTTCACCCATATGCGCATTGCGGTCCCCTTGTTGCTCTGGAGGTTCATGATTTGAGTTATGTGGAACTTTTGTTGTTTTGAACCTACGGAGGGCTGGAACGAACTGTCAAGTCTACAACATGAAATTGGCGAGGTTCCTTTGCGAGGGTGCCTTTCGGGTCAGTTTGACACAGCAAGGTCGCCCCGGCTATCGAGGGGGCGCATGGATATGTTGATCATAGGTCAACGAAGAGGGAGCGGTGAATGCCCAAATCGGCCAAGGCGTCGGCCAATCCGAGCGAAACGGGAGAAGCTCCGTCCGGGCATATCCAGAGCCTGGAAAAAGGGCTGAGGATCCTCGATGAGATCGTTTCCGCTCCCGCGCCGGTGAAGCTCGCCGAGATCATCAAGCGGTTCGACATGGACAAGGCGTCCGCCTTCCGCTTCCTGCAAACCCTTGAATATCGCGGCTTTCTTCGCAAGAACGCGGAGACCAAGGAGTATGAGGTCGGCGGCCGGCTCTATTACTGGGCCTCGCAGCTGCGGCAGAAGACGCGCATCATCGACGCCTATCACGGCCAGCTCGAGCGGTTGGCGAACCTGACGCAGCAGACCGCCCATCTTGGCCTCTTGGTGAACGACCGGGTTCTGCTGGCCGATTTCGCCCATTCCAATTCGATCGTGTCGATCCAGCACTCGATCGGCGGCGTCGAGCCCGTTCATGCCTCGGCGGCAGCGAAGGCGATCGTCGCCTTCCTTCCCAGGGACAAGCGCGACCGTATGGTCGAGGCCATCGAGTTCACCAAGTTCACCGACCGCACCATCACCACCAGGGCGGAGCTGCTGATGGACTTCGAGATGTGCCGCGAGCGCGGCTATGCGGTCGATGCCGGCGAATCCTATGGTGGCCTGCACTGCGTGGCCCGGCCCATCTTCGACGGGCAGGGCGAGCCGGTCGCCTCGCTCGGCATTTCCACCGTCACCGCCCTGGTCGGCTCGGATTCCGACCATTTCCGCCGCATCACCTCCGCGCTGGAACTCATTGCCGGCGAAATCTCCCGCGACTTCGCCGGTTGAGGCGCCGACGGCTGCCGGTCCGTTCTTGACAGCGCGCGTCAATGGCACATAAAACAATAAATGTTGTTTTTATCGCAACTTTTGGAACGAGGCGGTGCCTCCTGCCGAAATGAGCGACCGGCGGAGAGCTTTCATGAAACGTTGCTTGATCATTTCCGGCGGTTACGAGCCCCACCGGCCGCACGAGGCCGCCCGCCGCGTCGCCGATCTGCTGGCGGACGAGTTCGAGGTCACGCATTCTTCGCGCCTTGAAAGCTACGCGGAAGAAGATCTTCATGCCTATGACCTGATCGTCCCGAACTGGACGCTTGGCGAGATGAGCGTCGAGGTGAGCAAGCGGCTCTGGGCCGCCATCGCCTCCGGCGTCGGCCTGGGCGGTTTCCATGGCGGCATGCTCGACGGCTTCCGCGGCAATGAGCGCTTCCGCTTCATGGCCGGCGGCGCTTACGCGGCCGAGCCCGGCGGCGTGCGCGACTACCGCGTCGAGGTCCTCGACCGCGAGGATCCGATCACCCGCGACATCCCGGATTTCGACTACCGTTCCGAGCAGTATTACCTGCATGTAGACCCGGCCATCGAGGTGCTGGCCGTCACCCGTTTCACCGCGACGCCCTATCCCTGGCTCGACGGCGTGGCGATGCCGGTGGTCTGGAAGAAGCCGTTCGGCGCCGGCCGCGTCTTCGTCAGCGCGCTGGGCCATGTGCCGGACGAGTTCGATTGCCCGCAAATGAGCGCCATGCTGGCGCGCGGGCTGCGCTGGGCCGCTCGTTGAGCGGCACGCGCCGCACTGCTGAACCTGTCTCCTGCCTGTTCCCGATATCCGACCTTGTCGCCGCCCCGGAGCGAGCCGTGCACCCTTGCGTCTATGTTCTCGCTGTCACCACCTTCGCCATGGCGACGACGGAGTTCGGCATCGTCGGCATCATCCCGCGCATCGCGCTCGAGTTCGCGCTGTCGCTGTCGGAAGCCGGGCGGGTGGTCAGCGTCTATGCGCTGGCCATGGTCGCCGGCGCGGTCGGCATAAACCTGATCGGCCAGCGCCTGCGGGTTCGGGCCATCCTGGTCTATGGCATCCTGCTCTTCGCGGCGGCCAATCTGCTGTCGGCGCTCGCCCCGACCTATCCGCTGCTGATCGCCGGACGGGTGTTCTCCGGCCTCGCGCAGGGCGCGGTCTATGGCCTCGGCACAGCGGCGGCGGCGATCATGGTGGAACGCGCCCGGGCCACGCAGGCGGTGTCGATCGTGTTCATCGGCCCGACAGCGGCGATGGTGCTGGGCGTGCCGCTCGCGGCACTGGTCGGCGACGGCGAGAACTGGCGCCTCGTCTTCGCCGCCATCGGCGGCGTGGCGGTGCTCGCCTTCCTCGTGCTGCACCGGATCATGCCGGATGCCGGCGGCCTCAAGGTCGCCCCGGCCCGGCACCTCGTCGCGCTGCTCGGCAACCGACGCCTGCTCGCGGTCTATGCGGTGACTATTCTCGGCTTCGGCGGCTCGTCGATGGCCTTCACCTATTTTCCCGCGCTGCTGCGTCAGGATGGGCTCGGCACCGGCTTCTTCATGACGGTGTTCGGGCTCGGCACGGTGGCCGGCAACCTCATCGCCGGCCGGCTGAGCGACCGGCTGGGTTTCGCCATCCCGACGCTTGCCGCGCTCGCCGGCGTGGCGGGCTGCCTGCTTTCCCTCACACAGGTCATCGAACTTCCCGCCCTGCTGGCCGTGACATTGTTCCTCTGGGGGCTGTTCGCCTTCAGCCTGCCGGCGCTGCTGCAGACCGAGGCGGTGATGGCCGCGCGCGCGAGCGGGTTGGCGGCGGCGGCATCGAGCCTGAACACCGCCGCCTTCAATGTCGGGATCGGCAGCGCGGCCTTGCTGTCTGGCCTGCTCATCGAGGGGCTCGGCATCGATGTGGTGCCGCTGGTCGGCGCCGTCCTCGCGGGCCTCGCTTTTATCATCACCGCCTTGCTCTGAGCGCCGGCACCCCCTGCCGGCCGCGCGACGCTTCCAAATCTCGCGCCACGATTCGAACGTTTGACGGTCTGCCCGATCCGGACGTTGGAAGAAGCCGCCTCCCGTGACCGGACATTGCAGAGTTCGACAATGGGGTCAGGACTGCCGCAATCCCCACGAAGGAAGATTCTTGGTTGCAGTCATCGAAAAGCGACCATCTGGGCGCGTTTCGGGTTATGAGCCGTTTACCCCCGAGTAACTTGTATGGTTCAAGGCCAATTGAAACGCTGATGTGACGTGATGGTTCATTTCCGCTCGTGGCGGTCTTCTTCGAACGCAGTTCGCCCTTTCACGTTCCACAGGTTGCATGCCCGTTCGGTCTCCTTGCTCCTGAGCTTGGCGGCCACCCAGGGTAGGGCGTCATAGATGACGGCGCGATCTCGCCGGTCAGCTCGACGACGCCCGATTTGACCGCGAGGCCGCCGAGCTCGATCAGATGCCGCGTGCGCCTGCGGCGCTCGACCTGCCAATCCCGCATGTCATGCCGCGCCCGTGCCGCCTGATGACGGTTGCATGCCACCCGGTTGCGCCGGAGCGCTGACCGCGTCGCGTTTAGTTGCCGGTGCAGATCGGCGTGTCCTTCCTTGAAAAAACGCCGCCCCCACGCCTCCCTCCGTCCAGGGTCCTTGGTCTCGGCGAGCACGAGCAGGGCGCCCGCCAATTCTTCGGCAGAGAGCTCGTCGGCGCCGGTGGCGATCACCAGATCGCCGAGTTGCTACACCTTGCGGGTCTTGAGCTCTCGGGCCTTGTCTTCGAGTGCCTTCAGCTCCGCGTCGAAGTCCCGTAGCTTGCGCATGTTCCTCTCCATCAGCAATCGATGGAAGGATGATAGTTGAGCGGGTTGCGGAAGGTTGTAATGTTGCCGGGACAGACTGGGATGGGCTCGTCGCTCCCGAGATTTTTTCGAGGGAGGGCGCGCTTATACGTCGTTCCGACGTGCGCTTCGCCGTGCTGATGTTCGGATCGCGATGGTAATATATCATCTTCACGTCAAGGTTATTGGCCGCAAGGCCGGCTCCAGTGCGGTGGCATCCGCTGCCTACCGTTCGGCCTCAGGGCTGCGCGATGTGCGGATCGATCGCGTCCAGGACTTCTCGGCCAAGCGCGGTGTAGTGCATTCCGAAGTACTGCTGCCGGGCGGGGCGCCCGAGGCGTGGGGCGACCGCGAGCGGCTCTGGAATGATGTCGAAGCCTTCGAGGTCAGGAAGGACGCGCAGCTCGCCCGTGAGGTCGAGTTCGCCCTGCCGCGCGAGATGAGCCAGGCGCAGGGGATCGCGCTCGCCCGTGACTTCGTCCAGGCGGAGTTCGTCGATCAGGGGATGGTCGCCGATCTCAATGTGCATTGGGATGTCGGCGAGGACGGCATGGCCAAACCCCATGCCCATGTCATGCTCACAATGCGGTCGGTCGACGAGGACGGCTTCGGCCCGAAGGTGCGCGAGTGGAATGCGACCCAGATGGTGGAGCGCTGGCGCGAACGCTGGGCCGAACTCGCCAATGAGCGGCTGGCCGAACTCGACATTGACGCGCGCATCGATCATCGCAGCCTTGAAGCGCAGGGCATCGCGCTGGAGCCGCAGGGCCAGATCGGTGCGCCAGCCCAGCGCATTGAGGCGGAGGGGATCGAGGCCGCCGATCGGGCGGAGGTTCATCGTGAGATCGCGCGCGGCAATGGCGCGCGCATCCTCGCCGATCCGTCGATGGCACTTGATGCCATCACGCAACAGCAGTCGACCTTCACCCGGCAAGACATGGAGCGGTTCGCGCATCGGCACAGCGACGGCATCGAGCAGTTCAATGAGGTGATGGGCGCGATGGGCCGTGCGCCTGATCTCGTCGAGCTCGGCGAGGATGGACGGGGCGAGGATCGCTTCACCACCCGGCAGATGATCGAGGCCGAGCAGCGCCTGCACAAAGCTGCCGAGCTCATGGCGGAACATGAGCGCCATGCGGTGAGGGATGCTGACAAGAATGCCGCTCTGGCGCGTGCCGAGCAGCGCGGCCTTGTTCTCTCCGTTGAGCAGTCCGACGCGCTGTCGCACATCACCGGCAGCGGCGATCTCGGCATCGTCGTCGGTTATGCCGGAACGGGGAAGAGCGCCATGCTGGGTGTCGCGCGCGAGGCCTGGGAAGCGGCCGGCCTGGAAGTTCGTGGCGTCGCGCTCTCCGGCATCGCGGCGGAGAACCTGGAGAGCGGATCGGGCATTGCGTCCCGCACCATCGCCAGCCTCGAACATGGCTGGAACCAGGGCCGGGATCTGCTCACCTCACGCGATGTGCTGGTGATCGACGAGAGCGGCATGGTCGGCACGCGCCAGCTGGAACGCGTGCTCTCCCACGCCGCGGAGGCCGGCGCGAAAGTCGTGCTGGTCGGCGATCCGCAGCAGCTGCAATCGATCGAGGCGGGCGCCGCCTTCCGCTCGCTCGTTGAGCGCCATGGCGGCGCGGAGATCAGCGAGGTCCGCCGCCAGCGCGACGACTGGCAGCGCGACGCCACGCGCGATCAAGCCATGTTCTGCTGCGGTCGTTGGTCCCGCGGCCGCGGCGATAGCCTAGGCGGATGCCAGGCCCGATCAGCTCCCATTCCGGAGCATCTGACCATGGCAACTCCGACCGGCTAGTGCGACTTGAGAGCGTGCTACGACGTCGAGCCATGGTGCATTTTCATTGCCAAATTCGCTGCTAATAGTGGCATGGAAACGGCTCAGACGCGATGAGACGAGCCTTAGTGAAATCTAGCATTAGCAAGGAGTTTCGTGCGATATCAGCGCAAGTCACTTAGTGTCAGGTATCGCCCTCCAACGGCGAAAACCGGGGTTCGATTCCCCATGGGCGCGCCAAAGCTACGACATATCACGAAGTGACCGCCAATTGCGTCCCGCTTTGACTTCGGCTGGAGTGGATGCCGCCGGTCGCCCGGCGGCGCCTTTAGTAGACGGCTCGGCCGCCGGAGATGTCGAAGACGGCGCCGGTTGAGAAGGCGCAGTCCTCGGAGGAGAGCCAGGCGATGAGGCCGGCGGCCTCGTCGACGGCGAGAAAGCGGTTCATCGGGATCTTCGAGAGCATGTAGTCGATATGCTCCTGCTTCATCTGGTCGAAGATCTCGGTCTTCGCCGCCGCCGGGGTGATGGCGTTGACGAGGATGTTGGAGGTCGCCAGTTCCTTGCCCAGCGACTTGGTGAGGCCTATCAGCCCGGCTTTGGAGGCCGAGTAGTGCGAGGCGGTCGGGTTGCCTTCCTTGCCGGCGATCGAGGCGACGTTGACGATGCGCCCCCAGCCGTTCTTCAGCATGGCGGGAACCACCGCCTTGCAGGTGAGGAACGGGCCGACGAGGTTGACGTCGACCACCCGGCGCCAGGTGTCGGTGTCCAGCTCCCACAGCCTGGCATTGCCGCCGGTGATGCCGGCATTGTTGACCAGGATGTCGATCTTGCCATGCGTGCCGGCAACCGCCTCGGTGGCTGCCGTGACGGAGGCCTCGTCGGTCAGCTCGACGACATGGGTCGACACCGTGCCGAGCGGGGAGAGCGCGGCCTTCGCCTCATCGAGCCGGGCGGCATCGATGTCCCACAGCGCGACTGCGGCGCCCGATTTGAGCATGCGCTCGGCCGTGGCGTAGCCGATGCCGCGCGCGCCGCCGGTGATGATGGCGACGCGGCCCTTGAGGTCGATGGTGTTCATGAAGGCTGCTCGCTCGTTCTCACGCCGCCGGGACGGTGGTCTGCCGCTGTTCGCCAAGGCCGGAAATGGCCAGGCGCATGGTCTGGCCGGCCTTGAGATAGACCGGCGGCTTCTGCCCCAGCCCGACGCCCGGAGGCGTGCCGGTGGAGATGACGTCGCCCGGCTGCAGGCTCATGAACTGGCTGATGTAGCTGACGATGGTCGGCACGTTGAAGATCATCGTGCGGGTCGAGCCGGTCTGGTAGCGCTTGCCGTCGACCTCCAGCCACATGTCCAGCACGTGCGGATCGGTGATCTCGTCGGTGGTCACCAGCCAGGGCCCCATCGGCCCGAAGGTGTCGCAGCCCTTGCCCTTGTCCCACTGGCCGCCGCGCTCGATCTGGAAGGCGCGCTCGGACACGTCGTTGATGACGCAATAGCCGGCCACGTGATCATAAGCGTCTTCGACCGAGACGTATTTGGCGGTCTTGCCGATGACGATGCCGAGCTCGACCTCCCAATCGGTCTTCACCGACGTGCGGGGGATCTCGACATTGTCATAGGGACCGACGATGCAGCTGGTGGGCTTCATGAACAGCACCGGCTCGTCGGGGATCGGCATGCCGGCCTCTTCCGCGTGGTCGGTGTAGTTCAGCCCGACGCAGACGAACTTGCCGACCTTCCCCACGCAGGCGCCGATGCGGGGATTGCCCTCGACCGCCGGAAGCGAGGCCGGATCGATGGCGCGAAGGTGCGCGAGGCTCTCCGGCAGCAGCGCCTCTCCGGCGATGTCGGACACATGGGCGGACAGGTCGCGCAGCGTACCGCTGGCGTCCACAATGCCGGGGCGCTCCTGCCCGATGGCGCCGTAACGAACGAGTTTCATTGACGTTTCTCCTTCTGATTGTGTCCCGGAGGGCGCGCGGGCGCGCTCCGGCTTTATGGCGGCAGCGGTCAGACCGATGCGAAGAGCGAGGCGGGGGCGGGGGTGAAGCGCGCGAGCGGCTCGGGATCGAGGGCGACACCCAGACCCGGGCGGGCGGGAATGCGCAGCCGGCCCTCGTCGTCCAGCACGAAAGGATCGGCGACGATGCCATCGATATAGGCGCTGCCGCCGATGAACTCGACGAGATCGCAATGGGGCAGGGCGGAGGCGAGCTGGAGGTCCGCGGCCAACCCCAGCGCGGTGTTCCAGCCGTGGCCGACATAGCGCAGGCCGAAATCGTCGGCGAGCCAGGCGATGCGCCGCTGCTCGCTGAGGCCGCCGACCTTGGTGACGTCCGGCTGCACGATGTCGAAGGCGGCGACGGACAGCCAGGGCAGGAAGCTCTGCCGGCGTGTGAGCACCTCGCCCCCGGCGATCGGCACCGGGCTCGCCTGCCGCAGCGTGCGGAAATCCTCCAGCGCGTCCGGGCGCAGCGGCTCCTCGAACCAGCCGACCTCATAGTCGCGCAGCATCTGCGCAGTGTTGAGTGCCCATTTCAGCCCCTGTGGCCAATAGGCGTCGGAGGCCCCCGCGTCGACGAAGAGCTTTGCATCGGGGCCGGCTGCCTCGCGCGCAGCACGCACGATCGCCTCATCCAGTTTCGCGCTGTCGCGACGGCCGAACGGCCCCCAGCCGATCTTGAACGCCTTGAAGCCGCGCGCGCGGTGCGGGCCGATGAGGTCGCCCATGCGCTCGGGCTCGTCCATAAGCAGTGAGCAATAGGGCGTCACGCGGTCGCGATAGGTGCCGCCGAGCAGCCGCCCGACCGGCTGGCCGAGCGCCTTGCCGAGAATGTCCCACAGCGCGATATCGATGCCGCTGATGGCATGGGTGAGGCTGCCACCGCGCCCCATCCAGAAGCTGTTCTGATTTAGCTTCTCGCTGACGCGCTCGGGTTCGAGAGCGTTCTCGCCGCGCCAGAGTGGCTCCAGCACATCGACGGCAGCCTGTGCCAGCCGCCCGTCGGTGAACACGCTGCCATGGCCTGTGAGGCCCTCCTCGGTGTGCACAGCAATGAGCGCATGCACCGAATCCTCGGGCTTGATCTCGGCCGACCATCCCCCTTTCGGACTTTCGCCCAGCAGGGGCGCGACCACGATGGAGCGGATGGTGACTTTCGGCAAGGCGATGTCGGGCATGATGCGAACTCAGGACTTTCGGTCTGGCGCAGACCAGCCGCGCTGCGACCAGCGCTCCAGCCGGCGTACGAGAAGGGCGGCGGGAAAGCCGACCGAGAAATAGAGAAGGGCGGTGACAGTGTAGACGGTGAAATACTGGTAGTTGCGCGCGGCGATGATCTGCCCGGAGAACATCAGCTCTTGCACCGTGACCACGGAGGCGAGGGCCGTATCCTTGAACAGGGCGATGAGATAGTTGCCGAGGGCGGGCAGAACCGTGCGGAATGCCTGCGGGAAGATGATCTTGATGAAGGTGACCGTCCGGCCGATACCGAGGCTCTGAGCGGCCTCATACTGGCTCTTCGGCACCGCCTGAATACCGGAGCGGTAGACCTCGCTCATGAATGCGGAATAGTTCACGGTCAGGCCGATAATCGCCGCCGTGACCGGCTCCAGCCGGATGCCGGCGCTGGGTAGCACATAATAGATGTAGATGAGCTGCAGGATCAGCGGCGTGGCGCGGATGAACTCGACATAGAAGTCCGCCGGCCAACGGATCCATCGAGCGGGCGACATCCGGGCGAGCGCCAGCGGGATGGCGAGCACTCCGGCCAGTAGGATCACGACGACGGTGAGAAAGGTCGTTATGGCAAGGCCCTGCAGGAAGACGGAGCCATATTCATCGACGACGGAGAAATCGAGAAGGTTCATGAAGCGATCCGCTGCTCAAGCGGGAGAGGGCAGGCGGGGCCAGGGCCCCGCGCGCCGGGCCGACGGTGGAGGAGGGCCGTCAAAGCGGGAAGAAGAACAGGTTGCGGTTGGTCAGTCCGTAGCTCTTGAGAATCGCGGAGGCCTGACCATTGCCGCGCACTTCGGCGAGGCCCTGGGTGAAGGCGGCGCGCAGCGAGCAGTCTTCCTTGCGCAGCGCGTAGCGGGCATAGCCGTAGCCATATTTGAAGATCAGCTCGTCCGGGATCGTGACGTTGGCGACGATCTCGATCGGGGCCGATCCATTGGCCTTCATGAACTCGATGATCTTCACGTCATCGTCGAGGATGGCGTCGACGCGGCCGGTTGAGATGGCGGCGAACTCCTCGGCGTCGGTCTGGAACGCGGTCACCGCGACGCCGATCTTGCGCAGATACTCGTCCGCCGCCGAGCCGGCGATGGCGCCCACCTTCTTGCCCTTGAGGCTGCCGAAAGAGGTGATGCCCGCTGGATTGCCCTTCGCGACCACGATCGCCGGGCCATACCACCAGGCCGGGCCGGAGAAGGAGACTGCCTTGAGGCGGTCCGGCGTGACGTGGATGTTGGCGGTCACGATGTCGATGCGCTTCGCCAGCAGTGCCGGGATGAGCTGGCCGAACGGCATGACCTCATATTTAAAGTCGGTGACGCCAGCCCATTTGAGCGCCGCTTCCACCAGTTCGACGTCGAGCCCGCCGGCCTTCTTGGTGGCGGGGTCGAGCGAGGAATAAGGCGGAGAAGGCGAGAAGCCGAGGGTGACGCCTTCGGCCTTGGCGCGGGCCAGGGACGCATCGCCGCAATTGTCGAACAGCGGCGGGGCCTCGAACTGGAACTCCTGTGCGCTCGCGCTAACGCTGACGACGGCCGCGAGCAGGGCCGCCAACATGGTCTTGAGCATGCCGTTCTCCTGATCTGGATAGGCCGGCCGATGCCGACATAAAAATATTATTTAATGAGCGCAGAATGTCCAGATGCTTTTACATTAGCCGCCCTTGTTCGGCTTTAAAATATGATTTAAATTCATTTTATGGCCAGCCTCCTGCGCCGACGGGCCATCAACTCTTGTGCGGGTGCGGGATATCGCTTAGCGCAGGAGCGATGCGGCCGCCGGTTTCGCGCCGGCCCGCGCCGCAGTTTCAGTCAAGACGCAAGACGGAGAGCGCCGTGACGGAGCGCCCATCGACGCCGCGCAAGCGCCCTGAGACAGCTGAGGCCGGCGATGAGCGGCCGGCGCGTCCCGTGCGCCCGTCGGGCTATCGCATCAGCGGGGTGCAGGGCCATGTCATCACAGAGCTCGGCCGCGCCATCGTCTCCGGCCGCTTTGCGCCCGGCGAATTACTGCCGCGCGAGCCGGATCTCATGGCGGAATTCGCGGCGAGCCGTCCGTCGCTTCGTGAGGCGCTCAAGGTGCTGGCTGCCAAGGGGCTGATCGAGATGCGCCAGAAGGTCGGCACGCGGGTGCGTCCGCGGGACCTGTGGAACACGTTCGACAGCGATGTGCTCGCCTGGCATTTCGGCGACGGGCGCGGATCGGCCGAGCTGCGTGACACCATGATGCGCGATTTGATCGAGCTGCGACTGATGATCGAGCCGGCTGCCGCCCAGCTCGCCACCGGCCGGGCGACCATCGAGGATCTGCGCCGGATCCGCGCGGCGCTCCATGCCATGGAGGCATCCAGCGGCGATCTGGTCAGCTACGCCCATGCGGACGTGGCCTTCCACATGGCCGTGTTCGCAGCCAGCCATAATACGCTGCTCGGCACCTTCGCCCATCTCGTCGCCGACTTCCTGCATCTGAGCTTTTCGATCCAGCAGCAGGCGCTGAAGGCCGACAAGAGCGTCGAGGATGATATCGGTCAGCACCGGGCAGTGTTTGAGGCGATAACCGGCGGCGAGGGCGAGGCGGCGGCGAGGGCCATGCGTGACGTGATCCTCGACGGCAAGGATTCGCTGCTCGCGGCACTGAAGTGAGCGAGGCGCCGCTTGCGCTCGACTGGGCGCACGGCTCGTTGCGCGTATTTCCGGAGGGCGCCATGCTGGCTGAACTGGTGTTCCGGCTGCCGGATGGCCCGTTCGCGCCTTTTGCCCGCCCGCATTGGTCGCCCGACGATCCCTCGCTGTACGGTCTGCCGGCGCATCTGCGCTATCTCGGCGCGGAGTTCGTGTGTCTGCCCTTCGGGGGCGGCGGGCCGCTGGAGGAGATCGCGCCGTCGTGGAGAGGGATCGGGCTTGAGCGGTTCAACGATCCCGCACACGGTCTTGCCGCCAATGAGGTGTGGACCGTGGTGGATCGGGGCGGCGACCAACTTCGCCTGACGCTGGACTATCCGCCCGAACATGCGGTCCGGCGGCTGACCCGGACGCTGACGGTGAGGCCGGATGAGCCGGCGCTTGACCTTGAACTCATGATCGAGGCCCGGCGCAGGGCCCGATTCTCTCTTGGTCTGCACCCGATCCTGTCGCTGGATGTTGCGCCGGGAAGCTTGCATCTCAAGGCCCGCTTCCGACGTGGGTTGACCTATCCGGCCTGCGTTCCCGGCGCGGCGATGCGCGCCGCCGTTGGCTGCGTGTTCGGGGGTCTGGAGCGCGTGCCGGCACGGTCCGGCGGATTCGTCGATCTGGGCTGCCTGCCCAAGGCGGAGCCGATGGAGGATGTGCTCCAGCTTTGCGGGGTCGAGTCGCCGGTCGAGGTGGTGTTCGCTGAGCGGGGAGCGGCGCTCACGATCGACTGGGATCGCGAAAAGCTGCCCTCGTGCCAGCTCTGGATCAGCGACCGAGTGCTGGCGGATGTACCCTGGGGCGGGCGCTATAGGGGGCTCGGCATCGAGCCGATCGCCTCCTGTTTCGACTTCGCCGAAGCGGTCTCGCTGGACGATAACCCGATCGCCGCTGCCGGCACGCCGACCGGTCTCTGCGCCATACCGGAAAGGCCGCTGATCGTCCGCTACAGCCTCGCGGCGCGCCCGGTCGCAGGTCGCTAGAAGGTTGACGAGACGCCACCGTCGACCAGCAGGATCTGACCGGTGACGTACCGCGCATCGTCCGAGCACAGGAAGAAAGCCGGGCCGGCAATGTCGGCGGGCGTGCCGGGGCGTTGCAGCGGGATGCGGCCATATTTGATGTAGATGTCGCGGAACCAGTCGGTCTCGTGCTCGTGGCCGCTCCCGTCCGGCAGCTGTGCCATCTGCGTGTCGATGAAGCCCGGCGCAAGGGCGTTGACCGTGATGTTCTCCGCGCCCAGATCACAGGCGAGGGCGCGGGTGAAATTGACCAGTGCGCCTTTGGCAGTGGCGTAGGCCAGCGAATCGTGGGTGCCGCGTACGCCCTGTATCGAGACGATGTTGAGAATCTTTCGGTTGTGCTGCGCGCACCGCATAAGCGGCAGCAGGGCGAGCGTGACCCGGACCGCGCCGTCCTGGTTGATGTCGAGCACTCGGCGGTAGTGCTCGAAGCTCATGGTGTCGATCCCGGCGGAATCGAGAATGGCAGCGTTGTTGACGAGGATGTCGCAACGTCCATACCGGGCCTCGATGGCCCGGGCGCAGGCAGTCACGGAAGCGGGATCGGCAATGTCGCCGCGCAACGCCAACGCGTTCGGCCCTAGGCCGGCGGCAACTTCCCGGGCTTCGGCTTCCGCAATGTCCAACACCACCACCTGCGCGCCCTCAGCGGCGAAGCGCTCGGCGATGGCGCGGCCGATCCCGCGCGCGGCTCCCGTGACGACGGCGACCCGCCCGTCGAGGCGGCGCGCGGCGGAGATGCCAGGGGAGGTCTCGGTCGTCATGGGGGCTCCGGATCGCTCGCGCGGCAGATAACTGCCGAATAAAATATGATATTTATCTTCAGCGCCAGCTGGTTCCGGCTCTCTGGGTGAAGGGATGGCATATGTGAGAAGGTATTTCCAGCCTTGTTGGGGGCAAAGTGAATTGACCGAGGATAATAAATATGATTTTTTTACATCAGCCAAACGGCACCAGATGGAGGACGGACGATGAATTGGATGTCGAGGGCGGCGGCCGCGTCGCTCACCACGCTCACCCTTCTCACCTCGGCGGCGGCAGTCGCGCAGTCGAAGGGCGAAGTGCGCCTGCTTGCCTATGAAGGCTATGCCGATCCGGCCTGGGTCGAGGAGTTCGAGAAGGAGACCGGCATTGCCGTCAAGGTGACCTATGTCGGCGGCGTCGACGAGCAGATCGCCAAGATGAAGGCGTCGAACGGCAAGGACTATGATGTCGTCACCATCGATACCGCCAGCCTGAAGGCCTATGCCGACCAGAAGCTGATTTCGCCGATCGACAAAGCCAAGCTCACCAGCGCCGCCAACCTTCTCCCGGAATTCAAGTCGATGGCGAATGCGACCTTCGACGGCGCCACCTATGGTGTGCCGTGGGCCTGGGGTTCGCTCGGCATGGTTTATGACAAGAAGACCTTCCCGACCGCACCGGAGAGCTGGGAAGTGCTGTGGGACCCGCAGTACAAGGGCAAGGTCATTTCGCTCGACGACGCGAACAACGCCGTGAATTTCGGCGCCATTGTGCTCGGTATCAAGGATCCGTTCCACCTCGACGACGCTCAGTTCGCGCAGGTGAAGGACAAGCTGATCGCGCTGAAGCGCAACCTGCTGACCTATTTCGCCGGCTTCGACGAGGGCACCACCATCTGGAGCGAGAACGATGTGGTGCTGATGTTCTCCATGGGCGAACTTGCCGCCGTGAACCTGCAGAAGAAGGGCTTCGACGTCGGCTATACCATCCCGAAGGAGGGCGCGGTCGGCTGGCTCGACAATCTCTCGGTCAGCGCCGGCACGCCCAATCCTGACGCCGCCTATGCGTGGATGAACTTCGTGCTCCAGAAGAAAATCGGCGCAAACATGGCCAAGAAGTTCGGCTACGGCTCGACCACCGATGCGCCCGAAGGCATGGACTATGCGAGCCGTCTGATCTGGGCGGACAATCCCGAGGACTATACCCGCCGTCAGGCGGTCTGGAACGAAGTCAAAGCGGCCGAATAGTCGTTGCCTTCGACAGAGCCGGCCCGACGGGACGGCCACGACCTCGGGCGGCATCTTGATGCCGCCTTCCTCGACAGGATGACGGAACCACAAGCGTGCAGCCTCTCCTCCATCTCAACAACGTCTCGAAACGCTATGGCGCGGTGCGTGTGCTCGACGGCATCGACCTCACCGTGGCCGACAACGAATTCCTCACCATTCTCGGGCCTTCCGGCTCTGGCAAGACTACCATCCTGCGCCTCATCGGCGGCTTCGAGGGGATCGACGGCGGAAGCCTGATGTTCGAGGGGCGCGACCTCTCCGCCGTGCCGATCAACCGGCGCCCCTTCAATACGGTCTTCCAGGACTACGCGCTGTTCCACCACATGACGGTCGCCGAGAATGTCGGCTACGGCCTGAAGGTGCGCGGGCGCCCGAAGGCGGAGATCGCCCAACGTGTCGCCGAGGTGCTGGATACGGTC
This sequence comes from Ancylobacter pratisalsi, assembly GCF_010669125.1. Lineage (NCBI taxonomy): Bacteria > Pseudomonadati > Pseudomonadota > Alphaproteobacteria > Hyphomicrobiales > Xanthobacteraceae > Ancylobacter > Ancylobacter pratisalsi. Next base: position 948,929 of record NZ_CP048630.1, on the reverse strand, counting down.
GGGCTGGGCTCCCTCGGAGGGCGCTATCCCGCGCAGATGTCCGGCGGCCAGCGCCAGCGCGTGGCGCTGGCCCGCGCCATCATCTGCGAGCCGCGGCTCATCCTTCTCGACGAACCCCTGTCGGCACTCGATGTCGAATTGCGCGCGCAGATGCAGCGCTTCCTCAAGTCGTTGCAGCGCCGGCTTGGCATCGCCTTCGTCTTCATCACCCACGACCAGGAGGAGGCGATCGCGCTGTCGGACCGCATCATCGTGGTCAATCGCGGCCGCATCGAGCAGGAGGGGGCGCCGGAAGAGCTGTATCGCCGGCCCCGCACGGCGTTCATCGCTTCGTTCCTCGGCGACAACAACCTGATCGCCGGTACGCTCGCGACCGTCGACGGACACCTCTGCGCGATCGACACCGCCGCCGGCCGCCTCGCCGCGACGGTGGACGGGCCGGCGCTGGAGAAAAGCAGCGCGGTTCTGCTCGCGGTGCGGCCCGAGCATATCCGCCTCGACGTCGAGCATGCCGGGGCGCAGGGGCTGGCAGCGGAAGTGACCGATATCCGCTTCCTCGGGGCCAATGTGATCATCGAAGCGGTGAATGCCGCGCTCCCGGATGTCTTGATCAAGGTGCGGCGCCTGGCCGACGGCTCCGCCGCCGGGCTCCGCACCGGCTCGCGGGTCCAGCTGAGCTGGGACCCTTCCGACGCCACGCTGCTGCCGGCGGCCGGGTGAGGGAGGGCGCGATGAACACCTCCCGGTCCGGTTCACGACAGGATCTGCTGCGCGCCGGGCTCTCCCATGCGTTGAATCTCGGCCTGCCGCTGCTCTTCGTGGTGATGCCGATACTCTCCTTCGTGATGGTGAGCTTCTGGACACTCCGGGACGGGCAGATCCTTCTCATCCCGACGCTCGCGAACTACCGCGCCTTCTTCACCGAGGGCAGCTATCTGCCTGTCTATCTGCAGACGGTCGGGCTGTCGCTGCAGGTCACGCTGGTGAATGTGGCGCTCTCCACCGCCATCGCGCTGTTCATATTCCGGCGTCCCCCGCGCATGCGCTTCCTGATTCTGATGAGCTTCATGCTGCCGCTGTTCATGAGCTACATCATCAAAGTCTATTCGATTCGCTCCATTTTGGGGCAACGCGGGTTGCTGAACGAAGCCATGCTGGGGCTCGGGCTGATCGATCAGCCGATCGAGGCGCTGTTGTTCTCGCGGACCGCCATCTTCATCGCGCTCGCGGTGCTGTATCTGCCCTATGCGATCCTGCCGATCTATCTGGCATTGGATCGCATTCCGGCGAACTACCTTGCCGCCTGCGCCGACCTCGGCGCCACGCCGCTGCAGACGCTGCGCGACGTCGTCCTGCCCCTCGGGCGGCCGGGCATCGCGGCGGGCGCGGTATTCACCTTCATTCTCACCTTCGGCGATTTTGTCACTCCGCAAATGGTCGGCGGCACGCAGGGATTCACCTTCGGGCGCATCGTGTTCAGCCAGTTCGGCCTCGCTCTCAACTGGCCGCTCGGCTCCGCTCTTGCCGTCATTCTTCTGGTCACCACGCTGCTTGCGGTCGCGCTGGCCGGCCTCAGCATCCGGCGGGAGCATGTGCGATGAAGCAGAAGGCGCCCTTCATCGACGCGGTGCTCGGTTTTATCGCCGCCGTCGGCCTTATCGCGCTCTATGCGCCGCTGTTGGCGACCGCCGCTATCTCGTTCTTCCAGGTGGTGCGGGTGCGCGGCAAGCTGAGCTTCGCCTCCTTCTCGCTCGAGCCCTATGTCGCGCTGCTCGGCAATGCGGAGATCCTATCCGCACTGTTCACGTCCCTCGTCGTGGCGACGCTGGCGAGCCTGTTGTCGCTGGTGCTGGCGCTGATGTTCGCCTTCTACTTCGTCTCGGCGCGGCGCAGCCTCGGCATGGCCATGCAGATCATGGTGTTCCTGCCGTTCCTGCTGCCACCGATCATCACCGGCCTGTCACTGCTGATCGCCTTCCGCGAGATCGACCTCGGGCGCGGGCTGGTCACCATCATCATCGCGCACATCGTCTTCATCGTGCCGGTGGTGTACCGCACGGTGCTGGTGCGCCTGCAATTGCTGGGCAGCAGCTTCACCGAGGCTTCGCTCGATCTCGGCGCCTCGCGCGTACAGACGCTGGCCTACGTGATCCTGCCTCAGATGCGGCCGGCGCTGATCTCCGGCGTGCTTCTCGCCTTCGCCATCTCCTTCGACGAGACGCTGATCACTCTCTTCGTCGCCGGCTCGGAGACGACGCTGCCGATCCGCCTGTGGGCGATGATGCGGGTCGGTTTCGTACCGGAAATCAACGCTCTGGCGACGCTGATCCTTCTGTTCACCGCCGCCATTACCTTTGCCATCGGACTGATGCAACGCGCCGGCGAACGCGGCTGACACGCCGCACCGCCGTGCCTGCTACACCATCCCGCTTTTCGAGAAAAGACGCGTCCCATGAAGATCGAAACCGTCGATTTTTTCTATCTCGCCATGCCCGAGATCACCACGGCCGCCGATGGCAGCCAGGATGCGCTGGTCGTGCGCGTGGCGGCCGGCGGACATGTCGGCTGGGGTGAGTGCGAGGCGGCGCCGCTGCCCTCCATCGCCGCATTCGTCTGCCCGATGTCGCATGGGGCGTGCCAGCCGGTCCGCAATTCCGTGCTCGGCCAGCGTCTCGATGGCCAGCAGGACATCATCCGCATCGCGGCACAGATCGAATATGACAGCATGGACCTGCTGCAGGCCACGCATACCTGGTCGGGCATCGAGATGGCGCTTTGGGATCTGCTCGGCAAGGCGCGCGGCGAACCGGTCTGGAAGCTGCTCGGCTATGACCGTTCCTGCCGCAAGACGCCTTACGCCTCGCAACTCTTCGGCGACACGCCGCAGGAGACGCTGGAACGCGGCCGGCGCTCGCGCGCGGACGGCTTTCGTGCGGTGAAGTTCGGCTGGGGCCCGATCGGGCGTGGCGCGCTCAATGTCGATGTCGACCATCTCGTCGCCGCCCGCGAGGGGCTGGGCGCGGATGGAATCCTCCTCGTCGATGTCGGCCAGATCTTCGGCGAGGACGTCGAGCGCGCGTCGGAGCGCCTTCCGGCCCTCGAGGCGGCGCGCGCCACCTGGCTGGAGGAGCCGTTCGCTGCCAGCGCCTATAGCGAATATGCCGCGCTCGCCGCGCGCAGCACGGTGAAGATGGCCGGCGGCGAAGGCGCCCACAATTTCCACATGGCCCGCAATCTCATCGATTTCGGTGGCATCGGCTACGTGCAGATCGATTGCGGGCGCATCGGTGGCATCGGCCCGGCCAAGCGGGTGGCCGACCATGCGCGAGCCAAGGGCGTCACCTATGTGAACCACACCTTCACCTCGAACCTCGCGCTGAGCGCCTCGCTTCAGCCCTACGCCGGCGTGGCGGAGGCGACGCTTTGCGAATTTCCGGTGGCGCTGCAACCGCTCGCGGTGGAGCTGACAGCCAACCACATCGAACGCGACGGCAATGGCGAGATCACGGCGCCCGAGGCGCCGGGCCTAGGGGTGGAGATCGATCAGGCCGCTCTGGATCGATACCGGGTTGATATCGAAATCTCCGTCGGAGGCCGGACCTTGTTCAGCTCGCGTGCTGGAGGCGACCCGGGCAAGGCCGGCATGACGGCGATGGACGTGGCGTCCTGAGACATGGGGAAGGGCGGACGATGACCCGCGGACCGATCTCGTCGCGCCCAACCTTTTGGGTCGCCGCTCAAACCGGGGACGCACTCGGGGAGGCACCGCTTTGGCATCCCGTGGATGGCCACCTCTACTGGCTCGACCTGGCCCTTGCGCACCTGCACCGCATGGACGGCGAGGGGAGGGTCAAGACCCGCCGGATCGATCGTCCGCCGCCGCTGGGCGCTATCGTCGCCGGGGATGGACCCGGCCGCCTCGTACTGAGCGCCTCCGATGGCTTGTGGCTGTACGACTGGGAGCGCGACGACATGGAACCGCTCTGCCATCCCGAAGTAGGACGCGGCGGCATCGGTTATAATGATGCCAAGGTCGACCGGTGGGGACGCCTCTGGATCGGTACGAGCGATCTCGCCGAGACCGATCCACGGGGTGCGCTGTGGTGCTGGGCACCTGGATCGCCTCCCGTGTTGGCGGACAGCGGCTTCACCGTGGTCAACGGACCGGCCTTCTCGCCGGATGGCGATGTGCTCTATCTCAGCGACAGTGTTGGACGGCGAATTCTTGCCTATGATCTCGCGCCCGATGTCGTCGGTCTCCGCAATCGCCGGGTTTTCGCCGAAATGGCGATCGACGAGGGTTATCCAGACGGACTGACCGTTGACGCCGACGGGGGCGTCTGGGTGGCGCACTGGGATGGCTGGCGGGTTACCCGCTTTTCGTCGGATGGGGAGCGTGTGCTTGTAATGCCTTTGCCGGTACCGCGCCTTACGAGTGTTGCCTTTGGTGGGAGGGGGCAGGCTGTTCTTTTTGCCACCAGCGCGCGGCTGGAGCTGACGGCTCCGCTGCTGGAAGCAGCTCCGCTCTCCGGCTCGCTTTTCGCCGTGCAAACGGGCTTCGTGGGGATCGCCGAGCAGACATTCAGAGGCCGGTGAAAATCAATCCTCGGGCAAACAGTCGCTCCGAGGAGAGGGTGTGCTGTAGTCGGTCATCTAGAGCGGCGCCGCAAACCTGCCATTCCAAGACGACTCCCTGAGGTGCCTACCCATTATCCCTTCGCAGAAGACCAGGTCGCCACCCGTCTAATTGAGGGCAATTTCAACGATATAGGTGTTCCTGGTTTCGACTTGGTCGGCGCGCCAGCTTCAATAGGTTAGACTTTGGCTGGCTGCGAAAAATCGGAACGTACGGAATAGACGTCCCCACGCTCGCTTGAGCCGTGATGGGCTTTATGGACCCCTTCGACGACGAAGGGCGGCAAATCCTAGGCGCAGGTCCCCTCATCGGCGGGCTGCGATATGATTCAGGCTCCCCGAAGAGGCTGAGTGGGAGCGGTCTTTATTGGCTAACGGACGAGCGGATGGCGCGTCTGTCACCGTATGTTCCCAAGAGCCACGGGTCGATGACCGACGGGTGCTGAGCGGGATCATCTTCGTCAATCGGAACGGGCTGCGCTGGCGCAACCGCATCGAGATCATGTTTCACCGCCTCAAGGATTGGCGCGGCGTCGCAAGCCGTTACGACCGATGTCCAACCGTCTTCTTCTCGGCTCCCGCGGCCACCGTGCTCTTCTGGCCGTGATCAGCTTGCCCTGAGCCTAGGCGCCGAGCAGCTTCGCAGTTTGCGCCAACACTACAGGTTGGGTGCGATCTCTGAATTCCGAGGGCGCGCAGCCCATCCAGCGACGGAAGGCCCTGGAGAAGCTGGCGTGATCCTCGTAGCCGAGCAGCATCGCGATTTCGAGGATCGGCCTCTCCGTTTCCTGCAACAGGCTGAGCGCCCGGGCCCTGCGCGCCGCGTCGATTACTTCGCGATAGGTGTAGCCCTCTTGAGCAAGCAGGCGTTGCAGGTTCCGGACGCTCGCGCCGGCCATGCGCGCCGTTCCGTCGATGTCGGTCTGCCCGTCGAGAAGCCGAAGCGCCACGATGGCCGAAACTGAGCGGGCCGGTTCGGCGGCGCGCGACAGAACCACGTCGGCGACAACTTCCCGCAGCGTCACGATTTCGGAACCCTTCGCAGGATCTCGCGTCCGCCGTGCGAGCAGATCTTCGGGAGCGAAGGCGAGCCCCATGCCGCCGCAACCGTAGCGGATCGGGATCTGCAGCCTGTCTTCGAGCAGATGGGCATCAGCGTCGCGGAGATAGGAGACCTCGATCCATTTTGGCGTCCATCGGGAGCCCAGATACTCTCTGGAGAGGAGTATCATCGGCCCAATCAGGTGATCGGCGTGGTGGATGGCAGGCAAACTGAACGGCGGCCCCACACAGCGCCAGACCCGGTGGACGCCGCGCGGGAGAAGCTCCAGCCTCCCGCTGAGGGCATGGGCGCGGAAGGTCCGGCAATATCGCTCGATCGCCTGACCGAGTGTCGGGGCGGCGGCGCCGTAGGCGCCCCACAAGCCATAGCCCCAAGCCTTTGCCATTTCGAAGCCGACGTCGATCCCGAACGTCCGGTCGCCCAGAAGGCGAGCGCATCTTTCGAAGACGCCGATCATGGAGCCCAATGGAACGGGCGTCTGCGGCGCGCCGATCACCGCGAGCGGCAGTCCTTCCTGTTCGAAGGCCTTCCAGAGGGCGCGCTCCCCGGCCCGCTGTTCGAAGACCGCCGGAAGCGGACCGAGGCCGCTTGCCCGGACCAGGGGTATCGATCGGTCAATTGCCATCCGCCCCCTCCCGACCGTCGCGAAATTTCAGAAAGCCAGCGTCGGTCATGACGAAAGTTAGCGTGGCGCGCAAGCAGAAGGTGAGGGGGGATGGGAGGCGACGCGTCGACACGCCCAGGGCGGCGCTATTCCGGGAATGCGGCGTCCGGAAAGTCGTGCCAGCACGCGATCTTCCAGCCCGCCGGCCCCTTCACCAGCCAGCCTTCGTAGTTGAGGCTGGATACGGCGCTGAACGTCTTGCCGTCCTTGGCGTTGGTCAGCAGCCCCGCGACGCTGACATGCGCCGTGTCGGCCGTCTGGTCGAGGAACAGGATGTTCGACATCAGGTGCCGCCGCAGGTTGCCGGAAGAGCGGAACGTTTTCATTCGCTCGGTCCAGAACGTGCGGAAGCCCTCGCCCGTGAAGGAAACCGGCGTCTGGCCCGGGACGCCGGCGACGAACACCGCGTCCTGGGTAAACAGGCCGAGCCAAGCGTCCGGTTCTCCGTTGTCGTAGGCGAAGGCGTAGGCGTAGATCAGATTGGCGATCGCTGCCCGATCAATCGCGTCGAACTCGGTCGCGCCCGGATTGACGCCGGGCGCATAGGAACGAAGCGCCGTGATGTCGGCGGCGAGGGCTCCGCCCTTTGGAACGGCCGTCTGGGCGAGGCCGGCAGAAGCGGGAATGGCGAGAAGGTGGATCGCCAAGATCCGGAACAGGAACTGTTTCATCTTTCTCTCTCTCAGCTTTGAACGCTGCGGCGCTCTGCCTCCACCAGGCAAAGCCAGCGCGGGCGAGGGATCGCGCTGGTGCGCGGCGGCCTTGTCGAGGCAGCTCCTGTTCGCGGGGTTCCGGCGTGTTCCCCGGGACGGAGCGATGCGCATGCGAGACCGTCGCCTGGCCCGGCCTGCGCCGGAAAGGTACCGCATGCGCGTCGTCATCATCAGCGGCTCAGGGCCTCTATTGGGTCCTGGGGATCAGAAGCTATTTGACCTTGGCGATCGCCGGCGGCGCCCATTTCCCGATCAGCGCCTCGGGACGAGGTGCGTAAAGCCGCATGGTTACGTTAAACGGCCCGTCTGGCGCCGGCAGCCAGTTCGCCTCTTTGTCGTTGCCGGGGCTATCCTTCTGGAAATAAAGGTCGATAGACCCATTGGGGTTACGTTTGAGAGGCATCCAGCTCGAAAGCGCGAACCGGTTCAGGCTGTTGGCGACCTGAAAGCCGTCGTCATCATAGATGGTGACTGACCAGAAGGCGTCGACCGGCGGAATCTGGGACGCCTCGAAATGCAGAACGTACCGGTTCGTACCGTCGAGCGGCTGTCCGTCGCCGTCGGTCACCGCGATCGGGTAGATCGCATCCTGCGGCACGTTGGCGCCGAGCCCGATCTGCGTCAGGATCGCCCGCTTCAGATAATAGTCGCCGTAGACGCCTACCGTGTCGACATCCATCGACCACCCGTTGACGGTTTGCGCGATCCTAGGTGCCTTCCAGGCCATCAGCTGTTGCGCGGTCTTGGGCGCGGCCTCAATGGCGGCCTTCACGACCGGATCGGCGCCGTCGACATCGAAGCTCTGGCCTCGCCGTAGGCCAAGTCGCTCCATGCGCGCGATGATCGGCTGGTCTGTGAGGTGCGGAGGGGCGACCTTCATAAGCTCGGCAGCGTAGGCGAAATAATCCTTCCCAGCCATGGTGTCGACCTGGATCTTCGGCGGCGTCTTCGTGTCGACGGTCGGGTCCGGCGAGAACTTCGGCGGCGAGATCTCCTGCCCCCACTTTGACAGGGGAGTGATCTTGAAACCGTCCTGAATCTTGTGAACGGCCGCGTAGTCCGAAGGGCCGTCAGTCTTGGTGCGCCCGATGATCCAGACGAGCGGCGTCGGCGCTTCGATCCTGCGCGTGCCGTCGGGAAGGCCGAGCGTCTTGGCGAAATCCTCGCCGACGTCCGGCCGCCAGCCGGGCGGGGTCACGAGAAAGTTCGTCGCCTTGGTGCCGGTCGTCCGCCAGCCGGGTGAAGCGAAGACGTCTGTCCACATGTCGAGCATGGGAAGCAGGTAGTAGCGCCCGCCGGTATCGGGAACCGATACGATAGCGGGCTCCTTGGACAAGTCGAGGAAAGTGGAGGAGTAGAGCGTATCGAAATTCGGCCGAACGACCGCCTTTTCGTTCGCGGGCGGATAGGCACGAACATTCGTGAACCAGTTCTCCGGCCCGCCGAACGCATTCTTGGCGGGATCCAGACTGGTCATCTGCCGCCTCGTCAGGTCCATGGTGACGAGCGGATAGACGTACAGATACGCCTCCACCGCGATCGTGTTCGCCTCTTCTTGGGTGAGATCTTGAGCGTGGCCGGCCCCAACTCCCAACAAGAGGGAGGCCGCGAGCATCGTTCCCGCTAGTGCTGTTCGTGGCTTCATTGCGTGTCTCCAGGTTCAATCTTCGTTTTCGGCCAGCGGGCGCGGCCCGAAGACCACGCTCTGCGCTTGCTTCCCATTCTGCGCGACGCCCCCATCTCTCGCCTCCGGGGACGATAGACCACCACGCCGGCCAGCCTTCTTTGCGGCGATTTCCTCGCCGTCGGTCTTCGTCGGGGCGCCGCCGGAACGCAGGAGGCAATGACGGTATTTATAGACCGTTGTTCCGAATCCGAACCGCTCGTCGTCGAACCTGATGAGCGGGATCAGCTTGTCAGCAGCGGCCGCTCTCCTTGTTCAACCTGCACAGCGCAGCCCAGAGAAAGCCGACACTGAAGCCGAACGCCCCCGCCAGCCAAAGGCTGAGGAGAAACACCCAGAGCGGCAGTGAGACACTCGCGTTCATTCCGCCGCCTCCCGAAACTCAGCCGGTGCGGGCTGGACCGGCACGGGATCGGCTCTCAACGCGCCGACGCCGGCGCGCATCTTCATCTTTGAGACCGCGTTGCAGACCTGTTTGATCTGCTCGGTCTTAGTGCCGGCGAACTCGTAGGTCGCCTCCTGTGAATTGAATCCCAACGCGGCCGCCAGCTCGTGTGGCTGCAGCATGCGTAACAGGAAATCGTAAGGTCGGCCCTCAGCATCGACATGACCCTGCACCGGGTGGAGATGACCGCTCGCGGCGATCGCAGGCGCGGGATTGTCGAGGGCATGCGTGCGCGGTGGCTCTCCATGTGCGGCGCGGCGGAGGCAGTTCCCCAATCTCGGTTTCCTCGTCCTTCATGTGCGGCCTGGACAAAGAGACCAATCCGCGACGAAGGGCTTTGCATTTCCCGCCATCGGCCCTTTCCGGTTGAAGATTGGCTCCGTCCGCTGGGTCGCAAACTGGTGATCGAGAGCGATCGTCGGCGCGGCCGCCCGATGATATCCTTGCCGACATCAAGACACTTTCGGACTGGGCGGGAGCCCTTAGGGTCGGGAGTCATTGACCAGAGCCAAATGATGACGGTGGCAGCGAGGGCGATGGCGGAGAAGAAGGCCGTCGGGCATCGGTCATCGCGGGTTGCGACGCCTCGCCAGTCTTTCAGGCAGCGGAACATGATCTCGATGCGGTTATGGCGCCTTGGGCAATTCGTCCGGCAGGGCCGCCGCACCGATGTAATCACTGACCTGGCCAGCGGCCATGAAGACGCTCAAGGGGAGGGGCGTTCGCGTCGGTGACGGCATGGAACTTGGTGTTCATGCCACCTTTGGTGCGGCCGATCAGGCGCCCGAGGTTCGTCTTTTCACCCGGCGATCATCCGCCCGAGCCGCGCCATCTGCTCGTCCGTCAGCCAATCCAGATCGTTCAAATCCAGTCTCCTCACGGAGCCTGAATCATATCGAGCCGCTCACATCAATGGGCCCTGACCCTAGGATGCTCTCCACATAATCAGCAAAGGCGCGCGCCTTTGCGCTGGCGAGGCGCCCGGTCGGGAACACGGCCCACAGATCGACCGGCGGCAGCTCCCAGTCCTCAAGCACGCGCCGCACCGCGCCGCTCTTCAGTTCGGGGGCGAACATCCAGTCGGAGTTGACGGTCAGCCCCATATCGGCGAGCACGGCCGCGCGGATGCCCTCCGCGGCACTCAACCGCACGCGACCTCTGACCGCGACGGAGGCCTCTGTCCCGTTTCGGCGGAAGGTCCAGTTATTGCCGAGCTGGCTGTAGACGATCGCTTCATGCGCCGCGAGATCCGCTGGGGCCTGCGGTGTGCCCGCGCGCGCAAGATAAGAGGGGGTCGCGATAACGGAGCGTCGCCCGCGGGCGATCCGTCGGGCGATGGCGGAGGAATCGGTCAATTCCCCCATCCTCAGGGCCAGATCGATGCCCTCGGAGGCGAGATCAATGACCCGGTCATCGAGCAGCACGTCGACTTCGATGTCGGGGTGGCGTGCGAGGAATTGCGGCAGGCGCGGAACGATGAGTAGGCGCGCGAAAGTCGTGGCTGCGGAGACGCGCAGGCGTCCCGACAGGCTGGCGCCCGCGCCTCGCGCCTCCAGTTCGGCTTCCTCCGCCTCCCGGACCGCCGATCGCGCTCGTTCATAGAAGCGCACGCCCGCATCGGTCGGCGCGAGGCTATGCGTCGAGCGGATGAGTAGGCGCACCTGAAGGCGATCCTCAAGCTGGGCGATCGTCTTCGAGATGGCCGGCTGGCCGACGCCGATCTGCCGTGCGGCAGCAGAGAACGATCCCGCCTCCACCACCGTCACGAAGGTCTGCATGGCCTGAAAACGATCCATGCTCATTCCTCCTGAGAATGAGCATTATCGCTTCAACCCGCCTGCCGCAACTTTCCGGGAATAGTCATAACAGCCCCACGAACACATCGAGACGCGGTTCGCGGAGCTGAACATGATCGAAGTCTACGCATTCGCCACGCCCAACAGCGTCAAGGTCCCGATCGCGCTGGAGGAGATGGGCCTCACCTACGAACTGCGGCCGGTGAACGTCCGCAAGGGTGAGCAGAAGAGTGCCGCGTTTTTGGCCCTGAATCCCAACGGCAAGGTGCCGGTGCTGGTCGAGCGCGATGGCGACGCCGCCTTCGTACTGACCGAGAGCGCGGCGATCCTGGTCCATCTCGCGCAAAGGAGCGGTCTGCTGCTGCCGGCTGACGTAGAGCGACGGGCGCGCGTCTTCGAACAGCTGTTTTTCCACGCCTCGGCGCTGAGCCCGGCCTTCGGCAATGCCGGCTTCTTCAAGCGATCATCGCCCGAGCCCCAGCCCATCGCGGAAGCCCGTTTCTCCGGCGAGGCGGAACGCATTCTCGATCTTCTCGAAGCCAAGCTGGCGATCCAGCGCTTCGCTGCGGGCGACGACTTCACCATCGCTGATATCGCCCATTTCGGCTGGCTGTGGCGGCGCGCATTTCCCGGCGTCACGCTTGATACCCGACCCAACCTTTCCCGCTGGTACGACGCGATCACCGCCCGGCCCGCTGTGCAACGCGCCATTGCCCGCGTCGAGGCGCTCGTCCCCGCTGCCTGACCTTCCCCCCGATCCATTCAACCGTGCGAACGCACGCAGGAGCCATCCCATGTCCCGCTTCGACACCTACAAGAACGGCTTCGCCAAAGCCCAACTCACCCGCTCGGACAGCGGCGTGCTTGAGGTCCCCTCCACACCGATGGTCAGAAGCTGGTCTTCAACGGCCATACCCACGAGCAGTTCGTCGAACTGTTCCACCAGATCGGCGCGGACCCCGACAATCGGGTCGTGATCCTGACCGGATCGGGCGACGCCTTCATGGATGCGATCAGCCCCGGGGGCTTCGATTTCTTCTCGCCGCGCGGCTACGACAAGATCTATCGCGAGGGCAAGAAGGTGCTCATGAACATCCTCGACATCGAGGTGCCGATGATCACCGCGCTCAACGGCCCCGTCTTGCTGCACAGCGAATATGCGCTGCTGACCGACATCATTCTCGCCACGCCGGAAACCGTGTTCCAGGACAAGCCGCATTTCGACTTCGGTATTGTGCCGGGCGACGGCGTCAACCTGCTCTGGCCGGAAGTCATCGGCAGCGTGCGCGGCCGCTATGTCATCTTCACCCGGCAGGTGCTCGACGCCGCGACGGCGAAGGAATGGGGCGTGGTCAACGAGATCGTCCCGGCCGACAGGCTACTCGCCCGCGCCCGTGAGATCGCCGAGGGGATCGCCGCCCTGCCGCCGCTCACCAGCCGCTACACCCGCATCGCACTGACGCAGAAGCTGCGCCGGATCATCGACGAGGGGGTCGGCTATGGCCCGGCGCTTGAAGGCATCAGCGCCGCCGAGGTTGCCCGTTCGATGGCGGCTGCCGACTGAGCGCCAATCCTTCCCGCCACAGCGATTCCACTTCCATCAGGGAGAATCCCAATGTCCCTTCAGGCAAAGCTCGACGCCTTCAAGGCCGATTTCCAGGCCGGCAAACCGCCCTACAATGTGCCCCGTTCGGTCATCGAGACGATGCACCGCGCCACCGCTGAACTCGTTGCCTCTGGCGCGGCGCAACGGGCACTCAAGGCCGGTGACCGGATTCCGGCCTTCACCCTCGTCGATCCGGACGGCAACGCCGTCTCTTCGGCGTCGCTTTTGAGCAAGGGGCCGCTCGTCATCAGCTTCTATCGCGGCGTCTGGTGCCCCTACTGCAACATGGAACTACAGGCGCTTCAGGAGGCGCTTCCAAAGTTCCAGGAGCTGGGCGCGAGCCTCATCGCGATCTCGCCCCAGAACCCGGTCAACAGCCGCAAGTCGGTCCGCCAGAACGCGCTGTCCTTCCCGATCCTGTCGGACCCACACAACGATGTCGCCGCCGCCTTCGGCCTGCGGTTCGCGCTGCCGGACTATCTGGTCGACCTCTACAAATCGCTGAAGAACGACTTGCCGGCCTTCAATGGCGACCCGAGTTGGACCCTGCCGATGCCGGCCCGCTTCGTGGTCGCCGAGGACGGCACGATCCTCTATGCCGAGGTCAATCCCGACTATACGCGCCGGCCCGAGCCGGTCGACATGCTGCCCGCGCTTCGCCGCGCCCGAAGCGCGACGCCCGCCTGACCCTTCCGCACGTGCCCCGCCTGATGCAGGCGGGGTGGAGAACGCACATGCAACGGACCTTCCTCATTACCGGCGCCAGCAAGGGCATCGGTCTCGCTCTCTCGGAGCGCCTGTCGGCGCAGGGCCATCGTGTCATAGGGATCGCTCGGAACCGGAGCGACGGTTTTCCCGGAGAGCTGCACACGCTCGATCTCAGTGCCAAGGAGGCGGGTGAGCGTCTGGCACAGATCATCGCGGCCGATCCGGTCGACGGCATCGTCAACAATGTCGGGCTGGTGCGCGCCGAGCCGCTCGGGGCGATCGACGCCGCGACGCTCGACGAGGTGCTGCGGACCAATCTCCATCCCGCGCTCGACGCTGTCCAGGCCGCTTTGCCGGGCATGAAGGCGCGCGGCTGGGGGCGGGTGGTCAACATCGCCAGCCTCACCATCCTCGGTGCCGTGGAGCGCACAGCCTATGCCGCTGCGAAGGCGGCGCTGGTGAGCTTCACCCGCAGCTGGGCGCTGGAGCTTGCGACCACCGGCATCACCGTCAATGCGGTTGCGCCCGGGCCGACCGAGACTGAGCTGTTCCGCGCCAACAACGCGCCGGGCAGCGTCGGCGAGGCACGCTACCTGTCCGGCGTGCCGATGGGGCGGTTCGGCACGCCGCAGGAAATCGCCGCCGCCATCGCCTTCCTGTTGTCCGACGATGCGGCCTTCATCACCGGCCAGACGCTGCATGTGGATGGAGGCGCCTCGATCGGCAGGGCCTCGCTCTGACCTTCGGCCAATGTTCCGATCGGGGGGAGGCGATCTGAAAGTTCACCCTTGGCACAAGGTACGACAAATCGCGGAAGCCGCGCACGTCGCAATCCTTCAGGTTGCTCCCGCCCAGGTCTCGCGTCGCCAGTCGGCGCAACAGAACGGCTGGCCATCGCGCATGCCGGCGCAGACCACCGCGCCGAAACGAAGGTCGCCATCCTGCGTCAAGGCGACGTCGTGGCCTTTGCTGGCAAGGTGCTCAAGATAAGGATGAGCGCGCTCCACCAGCAGCTTGCCGTCCTGGCTGCGCCAGCGGGGACGGGCGATGGCGGTCGCGACGTCGTCATCCTCCACGAAGATGTGGGTGAGGACCTGGGTCAGCGTCTGCACCTGACCATCGGCACCGGGTGTCGCGAGCGCGAGGCATCCGTCCGCCGTCTCCAGCAGCGCCGGGGCCAATGTGTGGATCGGACGCTTGCCGCCGGCGCTGTCATTCGGCGCGACGGTAAAGCCGGCCGCCCGGTTGTTCAGTGTGAAGCCGCCCTCGGGCACGAACACGGCCGAGCCGAAGCTGTCGAACACGCTGATGAGTGAGGACACGACGAGGCCGTCGCGGTCGGCAACCGCCACGCCCGCTGTGTGGAGATAGGCGCGCGGTCCGGTCCGGCCGCTCGCCCTCTCGGCATCAAAGGTAAGGCGTTCCTGCAGCAAGGCGGTGCCTTCGCCGGCGCGATCACGGAAGGCGAAGCTGCTCGCGGTCAGTTCGATGCCGGCATGGTCGCGAAGTTCCGGCGTCAGCGCATCGAGTTTCTCCTCGGCGGCCAGCACCATGGAGAGCAGGACGCCCTGTGAAATGGGAGGCTGGACATGCAGCCGCCTGCCGCGCCACTCCGTGGTCATCGGTGGGGTGACCGTGCTCGCATGTCCGGCGAGATCCGCGAGGCTCATCGCGCCGGCATTCCGCGCGATGGCGCCGCAGATCGCCTCGGCCATCGCGCCGGAGTAAAATGCGTCGCGCCCGCTTTCGCCGATGTCTGCGAGCAGGCGTGCCAGTTCCGGCTGGGGCTGGCGCGTCCCGGCCCGCGCCGTACGCAGCGCCCAGTCCTGCGCACCACCTCGTAGCAGCCGCGCCTCATACTGACGGAAGGTACGCGCGAGATCCTCGCTCACCAGCAGGCCGTCCTGCGCCAGCCGGATGGCCGGCAGCAGGATGCGGCCAAGTGGCAGCCGTCCCCACAGGCGGCTCATCTCCACCCATGCATCGACAATGCCGGGAACGGTGACGCTGTTTCCCCCATCCGTATCGGCGCGGTTCATCGCAGCAGGTGCGGCGCCCGTGCCGTTGACCGCCGTCACCGCGCCGACGCCGGTGCGCACCAGGCAAAGCTGATCGCCGCCAAGGCCGCAATTGTCAGGTGACAGCACGCACAGCACGGCCTGTGCCGCGATCGCGGCATCCACGGCCGAGCCGCCGGCGGACAGCATTTCAGTCGCGGCCGTGACCGCCAGCGGATGCGCCGCGGCGACGGCCCCGCGATTGCCGAACAGGACCGGGCGCGGCTGCGAGGAGAACGGGTCGGCGATGCGCATGGAGGACTCTCGATGGTTCAGACGGCGGTATAGCCACCGTCGACCACCAGCGAGGCGCCGGTGATGTAGGCGGCAGCGGGCGAGGCGAGAAACAGTACGGTGGTGGCGAGTTCCTCCGCCGTTCCCTGCCGGCGCAGCGGAATTCCCGCGACGAGGTCGCGCTCAGCCGCTCGCTGGTCCGATTGGTGTGACCAGAACGGGCTGTTGAAAGGCGTATCCACCCATCCCGGCAGCAGGCAGTTCACGCGAATGCCCTCGGGCGAGAGCTCGTCCGCGAGGCTGCGGCACAGCCCGACGAGACCGGCCTTGGTCGCATGATAGGCGGGCATGCCGGCGTGTCCGCGCAGCGCGCCGGTCGACGACGTGAAGAGAAGGCTCGGATTGGTCGACCCCCTCAGCGCCGGCGCCGCCGCCTGCGCGAACAGGAACGGCGCGGTAAGGTTCACCATCAGGCTGGCCTGCCAGTCGGCGAGCGTCCAGTCCGCGAGTGCTGCCGCGTGCAGCAACCCGGCGTTCACGAACACCGTGTCGAGGGCGCCAAAAGCGTCCAGCGCGGCCGCGACGGCGGCCTTGGGCAGATCTGGGTCCCTGAGATCGCCCACGAGCGCCCGCGCTCTGCCCGCGCCGGCTTCGCGGCAGGCCGCCTCAGCCTCCACCCGGTTGGTATCGACCAGGAACACATCGTCGCCTTGGGCACGGAAGGCGCGCATGCTCGCGCGTCCGATGCCGGTCGCGCCGCCCGCTATGAGGATGGTGACGATGACACACTCTCCCGTTCCGCTCTCGCCGCATGGGTCGCGTCCCAGTCAATGGCGTGCGCGGGGGTGAGCACCACCGCATAGTCGCGCAGTGCCGCCTCGCGCGAAAGACGGCCGTCCAGGACGTCGTCACGCACGCGTTCCGGTTCGCGCTCCAGCGGATAGCCAAATCCGCCGCCACCCGCCATGACGTGGCTGAACAATGCGCCCTTGTGGAGCGTCAGCGGTGCGGTCGGCAGGACCGGCAGCGCCGTGCGCGTGTTTCCATTGGTGACGAGGTTCATCGAGGGCGTTCCCTCGCCGCCGCCAAACAGCCCATGCGGCGCGAAGTCCCGCTTGTCCGAGCGCACGCCGAGAAAGCAGTCGTCGGTGAGCACGCGGTAATCGCGGCGCAGCGCAAGGCCGCCACGCCGCCGGCCGATGCCGCCGGTGTCGGGCACCAGCCCGTAATGTTCTATGCGGAGTGGGTAGCCGGCCTCGATCATCTCGATGGGGACGTTGGACTGATTGGAGCCCATATGCGGCACGCCGTCCTGCCCGTCATCGTCGCGACTGGCGCCCCACGTTCCCATGATGCACTCGGAGAACACGAACGGCCCTCCTTCATGCTGGCCGGCGAAGGTCGGCAGGGTCGAGCCGCCGGCACCGTCCGCGGTCACCCGGTCGGGCAGGGCCGGCGCCAGGGCGCCGAAGATGCAGTCGATGATCCGATAGCCCGTGATGCCGCGCGCGCCGCAGGGCGCCGGCAACGTGCAGTTCACCAGCGTCCCTTCCGGCGCGCGGACGGTGATCGGCCGGGTGTAGCCGTGACAGTTCGGCATTTCCTGCGGCATCACCGAGCGCAGCGCGGCATAGACGTTCGACTTGGTGAAGGACAGCGGCGCATTGATGCCGCCCTTCACCTGTGCTGCCGTGCCCTCCCAGTCCGCCACAATGGTGTCGCCGCTTACCGTCAGGGCGACGTTGAGCACGATGGGCTCAGGCCGGTCGCCAAGGCCGTCTATGTGATCGGTGAAACGATAGACACCATCGGGAATGGCGGAGATGTGGTGGCGCGCCATGCGCTCGGCGAGGTCGTGCAGATCGACGAGTGCCTGCCGCGTGCTGTCGGCGCCGAAGCGCGTGTACAATTCCTCGAGGCCGCGCACGCCAGCTTCCGCCGCCGCGACCTGCGCGCGTAGATCACCGAGCACGAGGTGCGGCACGCGCACATTGGCCTCGACGATGCGCCAGATCTTCGGATCGTCGACACCGCCCTCGCGCAGTTTGAGAAACGGTAGGCGCAACCCCTCCTGATAGATCTCGGTCGCGCCGATGGAGTTGGAGCCCGGCACCAGCCCGCCGACATCGACATGGTGGGCGATGGTGGTGGCCCAGCCCTCCAGCCGCTGCTTATGGAAGAACGGCTTGATGATGTAGATGTCCGGCAGGTGCTGACCGCTGGCAAGATAGGGGTCGTTGCCAATGAAGATGTCGCCCTCGCGGATATCGCCGTCATATTCGCGGATCAGATGGTGCATCGCATCGTGGAAGCTGCCCAGATGCATCGGTGTGGTCAGGCCCTGGCCGACGATTTCGCCCTCGGCATCGCAGACCGCCGTCGAATAGTCCATGGAATCGCGGATGATCGCCGAATAGGCGGTGCGCATCAGGATCAGCGCCATCTCGTCGGCGACGGTGTCGAGGCCGTTGCGGATGACTTCCAGCAGGAGCGGATCGGTGGTCGCGTTCCCCATTTTCGTGGTCGCGTCACTCATGCTGGCAACTCCACGGTCTGGTCGATCAGTATGTTGAACCGGGTGTCGAGGCTCGCGGTCCAACCGGGCGGAACAATGATGGTCGCGTCCGGCTCCTCGACGATGAGCGGGCCGTCAAGGGGCGTTGCGAGGCCCTGGCGTTCGACGATGCGCGCCTCCAGCCAGCCCGCGTCGCCGAAATAGGCCGGGCGCGTCGCGGCGGGCCCCTGCGCCTTACGCGCCGCGAGATGGCTCTCCGGCCGCTCAGTGATAACCGTTCCGATCACGCGGAGTGTCACGATCTCGCGCGGATGGGCGCGCGGCAGTCTATGGCCATAGGTGCGCGCATGCTCCTCATCGAACGCAGCAGCGAGGGCGTCGCGCATGGCAGTGTCGAAGGCGCCCTCCGGCATATCGACGGCGAGCTCGAACGCCTGGCCGGCATAGCGCAGGTCGAGCCGCCGTTGCAGCCGGACAGTGTCGGCCGGCCGTCCGAGATGGCGCAGGACGCTGGCTTCAAGCCGGGTGAAGGCCTCTCCCAACGCTGCCGGGTCCGCCGTATCGAGCGGGGTGAGAAACCCCTGGGATTGGGCGAATTCGATCTCCGAATAGAGAAGGCCGAAGGCGCTGAACACGCCGGCAGCGGGCGGAATGATCACCCGGCGCATGCCGAGCGAAGCGGCGAGACCCACCGCATGCAGGCCGCCGCCGCCGCCAAAGGCCAGCAGGGCGAAGTCCCGCGGGTCGCGCCCCCGTGACGTGGTGACCGAACGTACCGAGCGGGCCATGAGCGCATTCGCGATGGCGAGAACGCCGTAGGAGGCCTCCTCGACGGATCGGCCAAGCGGGCCGGCCACCTCGCACTCGATCGAGGCGCGCGCGGCGGCGAGGTCGATCGCCACCGTACCGTCGGCAATGGCCACCGGGTTGAGATATCCAAGTGCCACATTGGCATCGGTGACCGTTGGCTCGACGCCGCCCTGTCCATAGGCGACGGGTCCCGGTTTTGCTCCCGCGCTCTGGGGGCCGACGCTGATGTTGCCAGCGGCGTTGAGGCGGACGATGCTGCCACCGCCCGTGCCGACCTCCGACACGTCGATGACCGGGAGGCGTAGCGCGTAGCCGCCACCTTTCACGAGGCGGCTCGACAGCGAGATGCCGCCGCCCACTTCATATTCGTCCGTCGTAAGGTAGCGCCCCCGCTCGATCACCGAGGCCTTCGCGGTCGTGCCGCCGACATCCAGGGCGATGATGTTGTCGAAGCCTGCGCGCCGACCGACAAAGCCGGCGCCAATGACACCGGCCGCCGGACCGCTCTCCACGACCAGCGCCGGGCGTTGCAGCACGGTCTCCAGGTCGAGGATGCCGCCGGAAGACTGCATCATGAACAGGGGCGCGGTGATGCCCTCCTTGTCCAGCCCGGCGCGCAGCGAGGTCAGATAGCGGCTGACCGGCGGCGCGACATAGGCATTGATGACGGTGGTGCTGGTGCGTTCGTACTCGCGGATCTCTGGCAGCACGTCGACCGAGAGTGTCACGAAGCAATCCGGCAGCAGCGTGCGCAACAGTTCGCCGGCGCGGCGTTCGTGGTCCGGGTTGGCGTATGAATGGAGAAAGCAGACGGCGACCGCCTCGATTCCGGCCGCCTCGATCTGGCCGGCGATCCCCTGGAAGGCCGCCTCGTCCAGCGCACGCAGCACTTCGCCGCGTGGGCCGACGCGCTCGGCCACCTCGAAGCGATGGCGGCGCGGCACGAGGGGAGGTGGCTTGCGGTAGAGCGGCTCGTACAGCCGTGGCACGCGGATGCGCCGCAGCTCCAGCACATCACGAAAGCCCTCCGTGGTGACGAGTGCGGTACGCGCGCCCTTGCCCTCCAGTATGGCGTTAGTGGCGACGGTGGAGGCGTGAAGCATCTCGGCGACGTCCGAAGCGGCCACATTCTCGCGCATGAGAATCTGCCGGCAACCCTCGATGACGCCCCGGGCATAATCGTCCGGCGTCGAGGGGACCTTGGTCGTGGAGAGGCGGCCATCGGGGGCCATCAGCACCACATCGGTAAAGGTGCCGCCAATGTCGACAGCGAGCCGGAAAGTGCCATTGGCGCTCGATGCGATCGGCGTGTTCACAGCGCGTACTTCCGAACCTTGGCCTCGTCCACCTCGATGCCAAGGCCCGGGGCCTCCAGCGGCAACAGCATGCCGTCGGCAAAGGGGAAGGGCGTGGATATGACATCGTCCTCGAAATAATGCCCGCCGATCTTGCACGGGTGGGTGCCGGCCGGTGCCGAGATGGGGATGACGGCGGGAAGGCAGACCGCGCGCGTGGACAGCGCAAAGGCCAGGTTGGCGGCATTGCCGATGGCGGATTCGATGGAGCCGTTGACGTCGCAGGGGAGACCGGCCGCCTCGGCGATGGCGGCGACATCGCCCGCGCGACGCATGCCGCCGGCCTTGGCGAGATAGATGGAGATCGCATCGGCGCCGCGCGCGGCGACGAGATCAAGCGCGTCGCGCGGCGACCAGCAGCTCTCGTCGGCAATGATTTTCACGTGGCTTTCCGCCGTTACGCGAGCGATATCGGACAGGCCGGCGACAGGCTGCTCGATGTAGTCGATCCCCGCGCCGTCAAGCCGCCGCGATACGTCAAAGGCTACCTTGAGCGGCTTGTAACCTTGATTGGCATCGAGGCGCAGGCGCATGTCGGGCAGCCGGCGGCGCAACTCGTGCAGGAGTTCGATGTCGCGCTCGGCATCCTGCCCGCCCTTGATTTGCAGAGCCTTGATGCCATCGGCGCTGGCGGCTTCCGCCTCGGCGATCGCCTCTCCCACGTCCATGAGCCCGACCATATGGGCGACGACGACGCCTGGCCGAACGATGCCGCCGAGTAGGCGATGGACGGGAAGGCCGGCCGCCTTGCCCCACAGATCGTGCAATGCCATTTCAATCGCGCATTTCGCGTAGGTATGGCCGATCGCCAGCTCGTCCATGAGCGGGATGAGGGCGCCGATCGCCGTCGGGTCCCGGCCGATGAGGTGCGGACCGATTACCGTTTCAACCATGTGGCGGACGGTGAACAGGGTCTCGCCGCCATGCCGGCCATGCTCGCCCCCCCAGCTGGCAAGCGGGGTCGCCTCGCCATAGCCCACGATTCCCGTATCGGAAACAACACGGACGAGCACGAATTCACCGAGCTCCTGATCGAGGCCATTCCAACGAAAGCGCCGCCGGATAGGCAATGCGAACGGGACGGCTTCCACGGCCTTGATCTTCACGCGAACTCTCCTCACTGGGGCAACGGCATTTTCTCTCTGATATGAAAATTATTTCCCGCACGAGAAATCAAGTTGATTTTTTCCTGTCGGTGAAATTATCTTCTAATCGTGCATAGCGTGACCGGGCGAGAAGGCGTGAGTAGATCGATGACAAAGCCGCAAGTGCAGAGGACCTCCGTCGGCACGAACGCCGTAGGCGAGCGGCTGAAGCTGGTGCGGCAGGATGGCGATCTGACGCTGGCTGAGGTTGCGCAGCGCACCGGCGTCTCTGTCTCCAACCTCTCGAAGATCGAGCGGGGCGAGGTGTCGCCGTCCTTCGACGTGGTGATCCGGCTCTGCGACGGACTCGGCATCGCCATAGAGCAGTTCGTCACACCAGGGCTGAAGCCCACGGTCAGCGGCCGCAAGACCCAGACCGCCCGGGGTCAGGGCGTGCCGTTTTCAACCGAGCAGTACGCCTATCTCGCCCATTCGACCGAAATCTCCCGCAAGAACATGATCCCGCTGGAGATGTGGATAACGGCGCGCTCCGCGGATGAATTCTCGGACTGGAACCAGCATGAAGGCGAAGAATTCGTCTACGTGATCACAGGTGAAATTGAAATTCATACGGATCAATACGCGCCTTTTCGTATTGGATCGGGTGAAAGCGCCTATTTCGACAGTAGCATGAAGCATGTGTACGTCTGTACGAGTAGGGACGACGCGCACATAATTTCCGTTTCCTATAATCCGAACGGCGCCTCGGCCCCGGTCGAGCAGTTTATGCACCCTTCGGCCCGGCCCGGCCGATCGGAGAAATAGGCGAGAGAATCGCCTTACAGGCCGGCGGAAAAGAACCGGCGCTACGGCAAGACAACATACAAATAATTACAACTTCCAGTTGATAATCCTGATGGAGAACAGCCATGCGTTCGTCTGTACTAAGACTTGCCATCGCCGCATCGATCGCACTGGTCAGCGCGCCGGTTCTCGCCGACGCGCCGAAATGCGAACCTGAAAAGATCGCCGAGAAATATCCGGAACTCGCCGGAAAGACCCTGTTGATGGGTGCCGACGGCCAGACCCCGCCCTATGCCTTCCTCGATCCGAAGACCAAGACTCTCGTCGGCTCCGACATCGATCTCGCCAAGAAGGTCTTCGACTGCATCGGCGTGAAATACGAGATCCGGCCGGCCGCCTGGTCGGGCATCTTCCCCGCGGTCGTGGCCGGGCAGATGGATCTGATGTTCTACATCTATTACAACGCCAAGCGGGTACAGCAGGCCGATTTCGTCGTCTACATGAAGGCCGGCACCGGCGCGATCACCCAGAAGGGCAACCCGAAGAATATCAAGTCTAACGACGATCTGTGCGGCAAGACCGTCGCGGTTGGCCTCGGTACGGTGGAAGAGGCGCAGATGAAGGAACTCGGCGGCAAGTGCGTCGCCAGTGGCAAGGAGACCGTGACGGTGATGACCTATCCCGATCACGCCGCGGGTTTCCGCCTCGTCGCCAACAACCGCGCCGACATCATGTTGACCGACCTCGCGCTCGTCGACCGCACGGTCGCCGACAACCCGACGGTCTATGAACGCGCTTACGGCATCATCAGCGGCTTCCAGATCGGCGCCGCGGTGAAGAAGGGCAACACCGCGCTTGCTCAAGCGCTGCTTGACGGGCTGAAGGCGGTGCAAGCCTCCGGTGGCCAGCAGGAAGTGTTCAAGAAGTACGGCGTCGATCCGGCGCTTGAACTTCCGGCCGAACTCAAGACCAACTGATCGGCCAGAGCGGATCCCTACGTGCGATCGCCCGGCGGCCTCCCCGAGGTCGCCGGTTCGCGGCGCGCTTTCATGTTTCTCCTGGGAGTGATCCGATGGAGTGGGCGACCGAAGTCCTCAGCTATTTCACATCCGATTTCCTTTGGGCTGGCGCTGTTCTCGCCCTCCAGATCACCGTCGTGTCGATGGTGATCGGGCTTGCCTTCGGTCTCGTTCTCGCCCTGATGCGCATAAGCGAATACCGCCTGATCAGCGGGATTGCCTGGGTCTATATCTGGGTCATGCGCGGAACGCCGCTGCTCCTGCAACTGGTGTTCATCTTCGATGCGCTGCCGCTGATCGGGCTCAAATTCGACAGCTTCACCACAGCCGTCATCGGCTTCTCGCTCAATCAGGCCGCCTTCTCGGCGGAGATCATTCGCGGCGGCATCCTGTCGGTCAACCCGCAGCAGGCGGTGGCGGCCTCCTCGCTCGGCATGGGCCCCATGCTGACCTTGCGACGCATCGTGCTGCCGCAGGCCATGCGCGCCATCCTCCCGGCGCTCGCCAACGATACGATCGGCATGCTGAAGATGACGTCGGTGGCCTCTGTCATCTTCGTCAACGAACTGACCTTCCGCGCCCAGCAGATCGTCGGTGAGAATTTCAAGTTCTTCACCGTCTTCGCCGGCGCCGGCCTCATCTATCTGCTCCTTACCAGTGTCATCTCCATCGCCCAGATGCTGCTCGAGCGCTCGCTCGACCCGGAACGGCGCCAGCAGGCCAGCGGGCGCGGATTGCTGGGCTTGAGGCGCAAAGCGATCCGGCCCGCCCCTGCCGGCCCGTCGGCCCGCGCGACGAAGGCCTCGCGCGTCGAGGCGGTCCGCGAGCTCATTCCCACGACGTCCTTCGCGGCATCGGACGAGCCGTTCCTGCAATGCGTCAATGTCTGGAAGGCCTATGGCGAGCGTGACGTCCTCAAGGGCATCAGCTTCGACGTGAAGCCTGGTGAGGTCGTCGCGGTGATCGGGCCAAGCGGATCGGGCAAGTCGACGCTCCTGCGCCTCGTCAATCATCTCGAATCCATGGACCAGGGCGAGATCCGCGTCGGCGGCCGCTATGTCGGCTATGTGAAGGAGAACGGCAGGCTCAGGCCAACCTCCGGTCGCGCCAAGGCGCGCGCAGAGGTCGGCGTCAGCATGGTGTTCCAGTCGTTCAATCTGTTCGCCAATCTGACGGCGCTCGAAAACATCATGGAAGCGCCGGTTCGGGTCCATGGCGTGCCGCGCGCCGAAGCCGAGGCACTGGCGCGGCGGCTCCTCGCGGCGGTCGGGCTGTCCAGTCACGCCGACCATCTGCCGCAGCATCTGTCAGGCGGCCAGCAGCAACGTGTCGCCATTGCCCGTGCACTCGCGGTCAAGCCACGCCTAATGCTGTTCGATGAGCCGACATCCGCGCTCGATCCCGAGCTGGTGGGTGAGGTGCTGAACGTGATGCGCGCCCTCGCCGAGGCCGGCATGACGATGATCATCGTAACCCATGAGATCCGCTTCGCACGCGAGGTGGCCGACCGCGTGGTGTTTTTCGATGAAGGCAGCATTGTCGAGGAAGGAGCGCCCGCCGACGTGCTCGACAGGCCCAGGAAGGAGCGCACGCGCCGGTTCCTGAGCGTGATCGGCAATGAAGGCGTCGAAGAGGAAGTGGCGTGAGAGCCGATCCGCTCGACCGCGACGCTCTCACCGCCGAGGTGCTGATCGTCGGTGCCGGGCTCTCGGGAGGGGTGGTCGCCCGGCGTCTGGTGGAAGCGGGAGTGGACGTCCTGTGCCTTGAGCAAGGGCCACGCCCCGATCCCGCCGCCTACCGGGGTGAGCAGGACGACTGGGAATTGACGTCCCTCGGCCCGTGGAGCGCGAGCCCGAATATCCGCCGCGGTCCCGGCGATTATCTCATCGACGACAGCCGCTCCGACATCAAGCCGATGATGTACAACGGCGTCGGTGGCGGCACCGTGCTCTACGGCGCTCAATGGATGCGCTTCATGCCATCCGACTTTCGCACCTACTCGACCGACGGTGTCGGCGAGGACTGGCCGCTTTCCTACGAGGAACTTGCGCCGTTCTACGACCGGATCGACGTCGATTTCGGCGTGTCCGGACGCAATGGCGATCCGGCGATGCCACCCCAGCCCGACTATCCGATGGAAGCGCTGCCGCTGTCGCCTGTCGGCCGCAAAGTCATGGAGGGGCATGCGAAGCTTGGCTGGCACTGCTGGCCCGGCTCGAATGCCATCACCAGCCGCCCCTATCAGGGGCGCCAGCCCTGCGTTCAGCTTGGCGTGTGCGGCCAGGGCTGCCCCGTTGGAGCCAAGACCAGCGTCGACATCACCCACTGGCCCCTCGCCGAGGCGCGCGGCGCCCGGCTGGTCACCGGCGTGCGCGTTGCCCGTGTGACGCTCGACGCGCACGGACGGGCGAACGGCGCCGTGTTCAAGGGTGCGGACGGTGTCGAACGCAAGGCGCGTGCCCCTACGGTCATACTCGCCGGCAATGCCATCGGAACCGCCCGGCTGCTGCTGGCCTCTCGCTCTGCCCGGTTCCCGAACGGTCTCGCCAACGGTTCCGGGCTGGTTGGCAAACGGCTGATGCTGCACCCGTTCAGCCGGGCCGTGGGACTTTTCGACGAGCCTCTGGAAAGCTGGCAGGGCCACTGGGGCCAGACGGTCTATTCGCTGGAATTCGCCGCGACCCGCGCCGACAGCGGCTTCGTCCGGGGCGCGAAGTGGAATCTGGGCCCTTCCGGCGGCCCGCTCGGCGCCGCGCTGTTTCCCTGGCCGAACGAACCGCTTTGGGGCGAGGCCCTGCATCGGCACGTCGATGCCTGGCTCGGCCGAAGCGGTGTGTGGGGCATCATCTGCGAAGATCTGCCCGAAGAGGCGAACCGGGTGGAGATTGATCCCGCGAGGCTCGATATCGACGGGAATCCGATCCCGATCCTTCACTATAGCCTGTCGGAAAACTCCAGGGCGATGCTTGCCTTCAACCTTGCTCGGGCGGAGGAGTCGCTACAGGCCTCCGGAGCAAGCCGCACGCTCTCCGTGCCGCTGCTGCCGGACTATGGATGGCATCCGCTCGGCACGTGCCGGATGGGGGATGACCCGACGACATCGGTGGTTGACCGCTTCGGTGCCTCGCAGGACGTACCGGGACTGCACATCGTGGATGGCAGCATCCTTGTCACAGGATCCTGTGCCAATCCGGCGGCGACGATCGCCGCCCTCTCCCTGCGCGCGGCGGAATACCTGATTGCCACACGGGGGAAGCCCCGATGACGGCGACGTCGCACCTGCTGATGCCCGACGAGCGAAGGGTGCTGGCACGGCTCGCCGATGTCCTGGTGCCGCGTTCGGGAGATATGCCGTCCGCCTCCGAGGTCGCCTTGTGCAATGCGCCCATCGATCGGGCTCTGGCCTCGCGTCCGGATCTTCTGCCTACGGTACGTGCACTCGTCGCACGGGCGCGCGATTGCCATGCTCATGAGTTTGTCCGAGAGATCGAGAAGGACGATCCAATCGCGCTGCAAGCTCTTCTGCAGCTGATCGCGGGCGCCTACTACATGCTGCCCGAAGTGCGCGCGATGCTCGGCTATGCTGGGCAGGCGCGCCGTTAGAGTGCTGGCGTTGGCCGCGACTAGGCTCAGGACGCGATGCTGAACGGGATCATCTTCGTCAATCGGGACAGGCTGCGCTGGCGGGATGCGCCGAGGGACCATGGGCCGCACAGGCATTGTGTAACCGACGGAAGCGGTGGGGTGTTCACACGCATGATGGAAGGTCTATCCGCCCAGGGGGCCGAACCCCAGACCGTCACGCTCGATACGACCTGTCTCAAGCCCTCCACACGGCTTCCAGCCTTGGGGTAGAAAGGGGATCTCGGCCGCCTGACCTGCCGGATCGGTGGCAGCATGAACACCAAGGTGCACGCCGTCACCAATGCCTATGCCCGCCCCCTGAGCTTCTTCATCACGGCGGGCCAGATCCGCGATTATACTGGCGCGGTGGCCTTGCTCGACGAGCTGCGAAAGGCGCAGTGGATGCCGGCTGATAGCGGCCATGACGCCGACACGCCGATCAATCGCCTCGATGAGGGGCCCCTTCAAGCGTTGCCCAGTCCACCTTCCTGCCGGTTGGAGGGAGACGGCTGCGTTCTTCTTTGCTCCTCAGGATGTGAGCCTTGGCGATCATATTGGCGCTGACGGGTGCGGTGAGGAACAGGAACAGCGTGATCAGAAGCTCGTGGAAGCTGATCTGGCCGTGCTGCGTGAGAAAGTACAGCATTGACGCGATGAGCAGGCTGCCAATGCCCAGTGTTGTCGCCTTGGTCGGCCCATGGAGCCGGCGCATTGTGTCCGGCAGTTTAACGAGCCCGATAGAGCCTACCAGAATGAAGAAGGCACCGATGAGGATCAGGGCGGCGACGGTCAATTCGGCGATGGCGTTCATTGTTATGCTCACTCGATGACGTTGCCGCGCAGCAGGAACTTGCAGAAGCCGACCGTCGTCACGAAGCCGACCATGGCGAGCAATAGCGACACTTCGAAGTACATCATTGTGCCGAATACGATGCCGAAGAGGACGACAAGGCCGATGGCGTTGATGGCCAGCGTGTCGAGAGCGAGCACCCGATCCGTCGCATCCGGCCCCGTGATCAGCCGATAAAGCGTGAGAACCAGCGAGACGCATATAGCGGCCGCCGCGATCATGGAAGCGATGGTGGTCATTCGAAAATCCTTATCAACCGGCGCTCATAGCGAGCCTTGGCCGATGCGACGACTTCGTCCGGGTCGGTCGTTTCCAGGCAATGGACAAGCAGCGCATGGCCGTCAGCACTCAGATCAGCGCTCACCGTACCCGGGGTCATGGTGATCGTGCCCGCCAAAATCGCGATGGCCTCGGGAGTCTTCAAGTCGAGCGGAATGGTAACGTACTGGGATCTCAGACTATTCGCGCGCCTGAACAGGATGAGGTAGGCCACTTGCACGTTCGAAACGACGATATCCCACAACACCAGCAACAGATACTCGATGATCGTCAGGGGCGCCTTGAGCGGCGCACTGCCGGGCCAGAAACGCGCCGTGAACAGCGGGACGAGCAGGCCAAGGGATGCTCCCAGCACCACGGCGCCGGCACTGAATTCATTGACCAGCAGAATCCAGACGACTGCGATGACAACGGAAAGAAGAGGGTGGGGAAGGGCGCGAGCCATCATCGTGTCCTTACTCCTCCAATCCTGCGGTGCGAACGTTGTGTCGGCCGAGCACTGCCTCGACATAGGCATCGCGGTCGAGCGACTGCCGGGCGGTGGCCTCCATCCACATCATCGCCGGGCCGGCGGCCGCGGTCCAAGCACCTGTGAGCGCGAGTAGTATGATGACGGCGATGACGGGCACCGCTTGGGTGCTTGCGGGAAGGTCTTCAGCCCGTGTTTCTTCGGGCGGGCGGCTCGACCAGAACAAGGTGGATCCCGCGCGCACAAAGCCGAGCGTCATGACCAGGCTGGTGCCCAGGATGAGGGCCCAGATCCACGGCCAGATCGACGAGACCCGCGTTGCCTCCAGGATCATCACCTTGCCGAGGAAGCCTGAGAGAGGTGGCAGGCCCACCATGGCGATGGCCGCGAGCAGATAGAGGCCCCCGATCAGGATTTCGCCGTGCATGGCAGGTGCCGGCACAAGCCGGTCCTCGGTCACGCCGCGCCCGTCGGCGATCAGCCCCGCCAGCAGGAATAGGGCTGCCCCTGCAAGCGTGCTGTGCACGACGTAGTACAGCGCTGAACTGACACCGGTGACGTCGAAAAGGCCGAGGGCGATTAGCAGCGTGCCCATGGACGCGACGATGGCAAAGGCAGACAGGCTTTTCAGATCGCGGCTGCCGAGCAGGCCGATCGTGCCCAGCAGCAAAGTGGCAAGCGCGGCCGGCAGGACGAAGGGGGCTGCGACGAATGCCATGGCCCCAGCCTCTGCGCCGAAGACGAGGCCGTAGACACGCAGGATGGCATAGGCGCCGACCTTGGTCATGATCATGAAGATCGCGGCCGCAGGTGGGGAGGTCGAGGCATATGTGGCGGGCAGCCACCAGTGCAGCGGCACCAGAGCGGCCTTGGTGGCGAAAACCAGAAAGAGCAGAAGCGCTCCGGCCTTCAGCAGTCCCTGATCCGCCAGCGCGACATCGGGAATCTTCATGGCGAGATCGGCCATGTTGAGCGTGCCCGTGACGGAATAAATGAGGCCGACGCCGATGAGAAAGAGCGTCGAGGCAATGAGATTGATGGCGACATATTGAAAGCCCGCCTTCAGCCGCTCTCGTCCACCGCCATGCAGCATCAGACCGTAGGATGCGATCAGCATCACCTCGAAGAAAACGAACAGGTTGAAGACGTCGCCGGTGAGGAAGGCGCCGTTGATGCCGAGAAGCTGAAACTGCAGCAGCGGGTGGAAGTGCTGTCCGCGCCTGTCCCAATCTGCCGCCGCGTAGAGCGCCACGCAGACCCCCAGCACGCCGGTCAGCACCAGCATTGTCGCCGAAAGTCGGTCCAGCACGAGGACGATGCCGAATGGCGCGGGCCAGTTGCCGAGCCGGTACGCCTGCGGCACGCCGTCGGCGGCCTCAACCGCCAGGCCGATCGCCACCATCAAGCCAAGCACCGTTGCAATAAGCGAGACCACACGCTGCGCCTCTGGCCGGTGCCGGAGTGTCAGGAGCAGGAAAGCCGCGGTGAAGGCGGGCAGCAGCGCCGGAACGATGATCCAGTTGTTCATGCCCGGACATCCTCAGGCGGCAAGGGGCCAGGACCACCGTGATGCCCGTCAGGGTGTTGCTGCTCCCGCACCCGGCGCTGATCGAGGTCGGAGCTGTCCGAGCCGATTTCGAGGAAGCCGCGCAGTGCGAGCACAACAATGAGCGCGGTCATGCCGAAGGAAATGACGATGGCGGTCAGTACGAGGGCCTGTGGCAGAGGGTCGGTGTAAGCCGCCGCTTCCGGCGAGATGATAGGGGGGCGACCCACGGTGAGGCGGCCCATGGTGAACAGGAACACGTTCACCGCATAGGAAAGGAAAGTGAGACCGAGGATCACCGGGAAGGTCCGTCCGCGCAGAATCAGGAAAATGCCGACGGAGGTCATGATGCCGACGGCGCTGGCAACGAGCATTTCCATCGATCAGGCCTCCTGCGGCTGTTCGTGATCGGGCGTGCCCTCCAGGGCGATGTCCATTGCCTCGTCGTTCGCCGGCAATGGATCGACGCGTTGTCCGACACGCGA
Source organism: Ancylobacter pratisalsi (assembly GCF_010669125.1). NCBI lineage: Bacteria > Pseudomonadati > Pseudomonadota > Alphaproteobacteria > Hyphomicrobiales > Xanthobacteraceae > Ancylobacter > Ancylobacter pratisalsi. The sequence goes on along the minus strand of NZ_CP048630.1, from coordinate 918,483 downwards.
GAGCTGCGCCAGGGAGAGCACCATGACGCCCACCACGGTGAGGAATACGCCCAGGTCGAAGACCATGGCGGAGGCCAGTTCGAACGTGCCGACGATCGGCAGGGTGAAATAGCCGAAGGTGCTGGTGAGGAAGGGCTTGCCGAAGGCCCAGGCGGCGATGCCCGTCAGTCCGGCGATTCCGACGCCTGCCCCGATCATGGCCTGCGAATCCATCCGTTTGCGATCCGCCGCCCAGCGATAGCCCGACGCGATGTACTGAACGATCAGCGCAATCGCCACGACAAGCCCGGCAATGAAGCCGCCGCCGGGCTGATTATGGCCGCGCAGGAAGATGAAGACGCCGACTGTCAGGGCAAGTGGCAACAGCACCCGCCCGGCCACGACCAGCAGCAAAGGGTGAGCATCGCCGGATTCCACCCTGGGCAGCTGCATGCGGACCCGTCGCAGCGCGTGGCTCTTCAGATTCACGTCCAGCAGCGCGAAGATGGTCACGGCGGCGATACCAAGCACGATGATCTCGGCGAAAGTGTCGTAGCCACGGAAGTCCACCAGGATGACGTTGACCACATTGGTTCCGCCGCCGCCGGGTTTCGACTGGGCAAGGAAATAGTCTGCGATACTCGTGCCTTCTCGCGTCATGACGGCGTAGGCGAGCGCGCCGCAGCCCAGTCCGCCGGCCCCGGCAAGAATGCCGTCCCGCCAGCGCCCGGGAATGCTCTGCTCCCGCGGGGTTGTCTTGGGCAGAAGGTTCAGCGCCAGGAGCAACAGGATCGTCGTCACCACGTCGACGGAGATCTGGGTCAGTGCCAGATCCGGTGCCGAGAACTGAACGAAGCCGAGCGCCACGACGAGACCGACCACGCTGGTGAGGATCAGGGCGGGAAGACGGTCGCCGTGACGAACCACCACCGCCAGGCTCGCAATGGCCAGCAGGACCCATGCAACGAGCGCCGGAATCGTGATCGGCAGCGGCATGCGGGTGGCCTCGCCTTGCGGGGCACTCCAAATGGCGTAGCCGCCAACAGCGAGCAGCGTGACGAGGATGGCCCGCAGATAGAACGAGAGAGAGCCGTTGTGCACCCAACCGATGATACGGCGAGCGGCCAACACCGCGCCTTGGGACGCGGCCTCGAACATGTCGCGGGCCTCCGGGCGGATAAAACGCAGCCGGACAGCATTCAGTTTGGCATAGGACAGAAACATCAGCGCGCCACCGGCGAACGCGAGCGCGCTCATGATCAGCGCCGGTGTGAGGCCGTGCCAGAGCGCGAGATAGTAGTCCGGCAGCGGACCGCCGACGACCGCGCCCGCGGTGAGTTCGACCAGCCGGCCCGCGACGGCGCCCGGAAAGAGGCCGATGGCCAGGGCCGGTACGATGAGCATGGCAACCGGCGCCCACATTCCAATCGGCGGATCATGGGGATGATGAGGGTAGTCCTGGCGAACCGGCCCGAGGAAGGTGCGGATCGCAAAACGCGCCGAATAGGCGACCGAGAAAAGGGCTGCGATCGTTGCGAGCAGCGGAAACAGCCACGCGATGCCGGCATAGGAGGTGTGGGCCGCCTCTTCCAGCATCATCTCCTTCGACAGGAAGCCGTTGAAGAGCGGAACACCGGCCATGGAGGCCGTGGCCAGCATGGCAAGTGTCCCGGTGATCGGCATGAGCGTCGCGAGCCCGCCAAGGCGAGGGATATCGCGCGTTCCCGCCTCATGGTCGATGATGCCGGCGCTCATGAACAGCGCGGCCTTGAAGGTTGCGTGGTTTAGAATGTGGAAGACGGCAGCCACCGCGGCCATTGGCGTTCCCAGGCCCAGAAGCATGGTGATCAGGCCAAGATGGCTCACCGTCGAGAAAGCAAGCAGTCCCTTGAGATCATCCTTGAAGTTGGCGATCCACGCCGCAATCACCATGGTCGCGAGACCGACGGGGGCGACGATAAGGAACCAGGCGTCCGTTCCCGCGAGCACCGGCCAGAGCCGCGTCAGGAGGAAAATGCCGGCTTTCACCATGGTTGCCGAGTGCAGGTAGGCAGAGACGGGCGTCGGCGCTGCCATGGCGTGAGGCAGCCAGAAATGAAACGGGAACTGTGCACTCTTTGTGAAAGCCCCGAGCAAGATCAGCAGCAGCGCCGGCAGATAGAGTGGAGACGCCTTGATGATGTCGCCGCGCGACAGGATTTCAGAGAGCTGGTAGCTGCCGGCGATATTACCGAGGATGAGCAGGCCACCGATGAGCGCCAGGCCGCCGCCGCCGGTGACCACCAGAGCCATTCGCGCACCCTGGCGCGCATCTTCGCGGTGTCGCCAAAACCCGATCAGCAAGAAGGAGGTGAGGCTGGTCAGCTCCCAGAAAATCAGCAGAAGGATGATGTTGTCCGAGAGGACCACGCCAAGCATCGCGCCCTGAAACAACAGCAGGTAGGCGTAGAAACGGCCCATCGGGTCGCTGCGATCAAGGTAGGAGCGCGCATAGATGATGACCAGAAGTCCCACGATGAGGATCATCGCGGCAAAGAACAGGCCTAGACCGTCGAGCATGAAGGAAAAGGATAGGCCGATCTGCGGAACCCAGGGCAGGCTCACAAGGACCGTTTCACCACCGAAGACAGGCGCCGCCTGGGAAAGCAGCAGTGCTAGCGCTGCCAGCGATACGAAGCCTGTTGCGCTCGCGCACACGTCGCGGCCGGAGCGGATGAGGAGCGGCGGAAGCATCGCTCCGATCAATGGCAAAAGGGGTACGAGCCAAAGCGCCATGAACTCGAGGGTCTCCTAGGCTGGACGCGCGATTTTACGTCGGACCTGACTTCTTCAATTGCGCAGAATTCCGAAAGTGGATTCAGCGACGAGAGTGAGCGGTAGCCTGCTGCCAAACGCGTCTCAGAAACGACCGCGAGACAGGTGCACGGACTTTGGGATGAGCGCTCCCTGCCAGAGCAATCGCGGGCGAGTTGTCGATGACGGTCCCGCCAGGTTTCCACGGGAGAGAGGCCGCCGCTGCGGTTTCGATGTTCATCGAAAGCCTCTGTGTCCGTACATATGGCAGGAAAGCGGCCTCACCATTCTGGAAAGTGTAGGGAATTCAGATGCGTTTTTAAATGCAGCTGAAGCCAAGCATATGCGCCACATTTTGCGCCATGAGGGCAAGGTGCATGCGAACAGCGTCATATTGTCCGGATTAGGCAAGGAATACCGTGTCCCACATCAGATCCTGCGCGGCGGCCCGACCAACGCAAAACCTGCCTTTACTGAAAGTGGAAAAGGCACCCGGTCGTATCTTGCTTGATACATAAGGCATTGTCACGCAATTTTCGATTGTTCGTGCTTTGGTCCGCTGCCTGCGGGTGGCCGGCTCCCTCACTGGAAAAACGCGTGGGAAGGTGCGGCCCAGATCATGGTCGCGCGGCCGAGTGTGCGGCCGGCGATTGCGAATGTGTTCGCCACCCCTTGAAACAGCAGGCACCAGAGCGGCGAGTTGCCCTTTCCCCGACCGATGCGGGGATAGGCAGCCCGGATGGATTGCGCCCTTCATCCGTGTGTAGCGGTGGGAGAATTCAAGGCGCAGTGTTTCAGGAGGTCGGCGAAGGAGATGACCCGGAGCAGGGCATAGCCGTGCTGGGCCCCGCTGTCGGCGCGTGCATGATGTGATCGGCGCACGGGTTCATGGGGGGAGAGGTTCCGCGATCCGCCGCCGTTTCCGGACGCACCGCCTCCAGCATCTTGCACAGCATCCGGGTGGAGTTTCGATCAGACGCGGGCGATTTGGTCTTGCGGTTTAAATTGCGTGAGACGATCGTCTATCTTGCCGAAAATGGCGCAGGCGGCGATTTCAGCGTCTTCTGAAAGCCACAACGACAAAAGTCGGCGACAAGAGGGGAACGTGCGATGAGTGGGCTGCTTGCCCTCAGTCGAGGAATCGACTGGTTCAATGAACAGTTCGGTCGCCTTGCTGCGTATTTTGTGCTTTTCGCCGTTCTGATCAGCGCGGGTAACGCAACCGTCCGCTATATTCTGAGCTACAGTACCAATGGACTGCTGGAGATCCAGTGGTATCTCTTCGGTGCCGTGGTTCTCCTCGGAGCGCCCTATACGCTGAAGATGAACGGTCACGTCCGTGTCGACCTGCTCTATATGATGCTTTCGCCCCGCGGGCGGCTCTGGCTCGACGCGGGCGGGTTTACCATCGTTTTGATCCCGGCGGGCATCTTTCTCACCTCACTGAGTTTCCCGTTCTTTTGGCAGTCATTCCTTTCGGACGAGGTGTCGCAGAACGCAGGAGGGCTCATCTTGTGGCCGGCGAAGTTGCTGCTGCCGCTGGGTTTTTCCCTGCTCACCATCCAGGGCCTCTCGGAACTCATCAAACGCGTAGCGGCGCTGCGCGGGGTCATCACCATCGAGACCGAATACGAAAAGCCGCTCCAGTGATGGGCTGGCTCGGCAACTCACCCATCCTTCGACCCCGATAGCAGAGAGATCCGCATGTTCTCCCATGGCGTAATGCCTCCGCTGATGTTCGGTGGCATGATCTGCTTCATGCTGGCCGGGTTCCCGGTTGCCTTCTCGCTGGTCGCGGTCGGGCTGTTCTTCGGCACGGTCGGCATTCTCACCGACCACTTTCATCCGAGCTTCCTGCAGGCGCTGCCGTTCCGTTTCTACGGCATCATTTCCAACGACCTGCTGCTGGCCATCCCCTTCTTCACCTTCATGGGCGCAGTGCTGGAGCGATGTGGCCTCGCCGAGGACCTGCTGGAAGGCACGGGCAAGCTGTTCGGCAAGCTGCCCGGCGGTCTGGCCTATGCGGTGATCCTTGTGGGCGCGGTGCTCGGAGCGATTACCGGTACGGTCGCAGCATCGGTGATCGCCATGGGAGTGATCTCGCTGCCGGTGATGATGCGATATGGCTATGACCAGAAGCTGGCCACGGGCGTGATCGCGGCCTCCGGCACCATCGCGCAGCTGATCCCGCCCTCACTGGTGCTGATCGTGCTCGCCGAGCAACTGGGTCGCTCGGTCGGCGACATGTATCTGGGGGCCATCGGCCCCTCGATTCTGCAGGTCGTCCTGTTCCTGACCTATATTTTCGTGTTGTCGATCTTCAAGCCGAAATTGATGCCGCCTTTGCCGAGAGAGGCGATCGGCCAGAGCGGCTGGCCGGTGATAAAGCAGGTGCTGCGCGGCATGATCCCGTCGATCGTGCTGATCGGGCTGGTCCTCGGCACCCTCGCGCTTGGTCTTGCGACGCCGACCGAGGCGGGCGCGATGGGGGCGGTCGGTGCCATCGTCCTCGCGGCGGCGCATCGGCGGCTGACCTGGGACCTGCTGCGTCAGGCCATGAATTCGACCATGCGGCTTACCGCGATGGTGGTGTTCATTCTTATTGGCGCAACCTGCTTCAGCCTAGTCTTCCAAGGCATGGACGGCGCACTCTGGATCGAGCATCTGCTCTCACAGCTTCCCGGTGGGCGTCTCGGCTTCCTGATTTTCGTCAACATATTCGTCTTCTTCATCGCGTTCTTTCTCGACTTCTTCGAGATCGCGTTCATCATCGTGCCGCTGCTGGTTCCAGTGGCGCAAAAGCTGGACATAAATCTGATCTGGTTTGGCGTGCTGCTCTGCGCGAACATGCAGACCTCGTTCATGCATCCGCCCTTCGGCTTCGCGCTGTTCTACCTGCGTGGCATTGCACCGCCCTCAATCCGCACCTCGCAGATCTACAAGGGCGCCATTCCGTGGCTGTTCATTCAGCTCACGGTCGTTGCGGTGGTGACGTTGTGGCCGGAAATCGTGACCTACTGGCTCGACAGTGGCCCCAAGGTGGACCCTTCGACGATCGAACTGAACATTCCGCAGTTCGCGCCGCCGCCTCTCGACATGGGCCCGCCTCAGTTCTGAGGCGGGCTTCCGTTCATCATTCAGTTCAAAATGCAGGCCGCATGACATGCCGCGAGCCGCGCACGGCGGCGAAGCCGGCGATAGCGAACAGGATGAGCACGATCGCTTCGGCAATGGCGAAGGGCGGCTCAGACTGGGTCGGCGCGAGAGCATGAAGCGCCGGCACCTTGCCGAAGGCCTGAGCCACGCCGACAAAGACAAGAAGATAGAGGCTGGCAACGATCCCGATCGCATACACCACGTTCCAAATGCCGACGCGGCGGAAGTGGTAGCGAGCCGGCACGGTGACGGCGAGAATGACGAGTGCCACAATACCGATGATGTGCGACGGCAGCACGCCCGTAAAAGGAAAGCCGAAGCCGGTGGCGCTGGTCCCGATAGCGGTGATCAGAAAGAGCGCGGTCAAGCCGGCTCGGTCCTTGCCGCCGATGAGGTCAAGCAGGGCAATGAATCCGGTTGCTATCGCGATCAGGCTCAGCCAAGTGTGAAAACCGGTCCAGGTAGTAGGATCGAACATGATGGACGCTCCCCCGTTGCGCTCCATCGCCTGTGGAGCGTCCCCGTCTCGCCGCCAGACCATCCAGCCCGCCGAGCCGTGGCGTTTACAGGATAGCTCTCATCAAAGAGTGCTGCTAGCGCCAGAGCGGCGGAGGTGTTGGTTTTCCCGGCCCGGGAGGTGTCGACGTCGTCCTGAAGGGGCTACGTCTTCCGTCGAGTTGGGGTTGCTGCGCTTTTGAGGCATATATCGGATTGCGGCGTGTTCTCGTCGCACTAGATCATCGGAAGTGTCATGGCAGTCCTAGCTCCCACGCCGGAAAATCCCCATCCCGGCATGGGTTTCCGCGAATTCGTTCTCTTCGTCGCAGCGATGATGGGGACGAATGCCATTGCCATCGATTCGATGCTTCCCGCACTTCCGGCGATTGGCAAGGCGCTGGGCATCGATACTGCCAACCACACCCAGCTGGTGATTACATCCTACCTGCTTGGCTTTGGCGTAGCTCAGATAATCTACGGGACGCTTGCCGACCGCTTCGGCCGGCGTCCGGTTCTCCTCGTTGGTCTGGTGATCTACACGCTCGCTTCGGTCGGAGCGTCATTCGCCTGGTCATTTGAGGTGATGCTGACGGCTCGGGCTCTTCAAGGCATCGGGGCTGCGGCGATCCGTATCCTCGCCGTGACCATTGTCCGCGATTGCTATTCGGGGCGGCAGATGGCGCGTGTCATGTCGCTGGCCTTCATCGTGTTTCTGTCGGTGCCGATTCTGGCGCCGTCGATCGGCCAGGTCATCGTGCTGTTCGCGCCCTGGCGTGTGATCTTTCACTTGCTGTGCCTGTTGGGTGTGGTGCTGATCTACTGGACCTGGAGGCGCCTGCCGGAAACGCTGCATCCCGAAGATCGAAGCCCGATCTCTCTCGCCGGAATCCGCCATGCATTCGGCCTGGTTTTCCGCACCCGGGTTACGGTGGGCTACATGCTGGCCATGACGATGGCGATGGGCGGTCTGTTCGGTTTCATCAGCTCGGCCCAGCAGGTGTTCGCCGACACGTTTCAGGCCGAGCGATTTTTCACGCTTATTTTCGCGATCATCGCATTCTTCATGGCGCTGTCCTCACTGGTGAACGCCCGAATCGTCGAGCGGCTTGGAATGCGCCGGGTGTCTCACGCGGCGCTCCTCGGCTACATGGTGATCGCGCTTCTCCATGCCGGCGTTGTGCTGGCGGGCTTCGAGAATATCGTCACCTTTTCCATCCTGCAGGCGGCGATGATGTTCTTCTTCGGCCTGATGGTCTCCAACTTCAACGCGATGGCGATGGAGCCGGTGGGGCATGTCGCCGGTACCGCCTCATCAGCGCTGGGTTTCGTGAGCACGGTGGGGGGCGCGTTGCTGAGCTTCCTGCTGGGACAGAGCTTCGACGGCACGACGCGGCCTCTCACGGTGGGATTTGCCACGCTGTCCGTCTTCGCGCTGATTTTCGTGCTGTTCGCCGAACGTGGCCGTTTGTTCAATGTGCACGGAGCGGCGGGATACGCGCCTTCCCCTGGAGGTTCATCCCCGGGCAAGTGACCCGGCTTCCTTGGTGAACAACGGGGCACCTGCGATCCTGGCGCAACAGAGGCGATCGTCAGCCATCCGTCGTGGAGGGCTGTTCGTCTTCGCGTTTCACGTTGCGTTGCGGCAGGAGCTTGCGCCAGGCGGTTGACTGCGTGAAGTCGGTGATCAGCCCGCCAAGATCGGTCTCGTCCACAAGCAGAGCGGCGTCTTCCGGGGCCATCCAGCTTTGTTCGCGCTCATGGCGTTCCGGCCAATCGGAGAGCTGGCGCCGCACCGCGAGCGGATAGACCGACACCTTCACCAGCGCGAAATGGGTTTCGAAACGCTTCCAGTAGAGGTACTGGCCGAGCGGCTTTCGGCTGATATCCCCGACCACGCCGGCTTCCTGGCGCGCTTCGATCTCGGCGGACTTCCAATCCTTGCGATTCTTCATGGGCCATCCCTTCGGGATAACCGCACGGCGGGTCTCGCGCGAACTGACGAGCAAGATCTGCAACTCGCCCTGGCTGTTGACGCGGAAAGGCAGGGCGGCGACCTGCCCGAGGGGGCGGCCGTCATTTACGCGACGCTTTTTCTGCTTAGCTTTCGTCATGATCCTAATTTAATTCGAACGTGCCGTTGATGCGATGGCTTGCCCGATAATTCAACGGTTGCGGTACTCTATGACGACAGAGTTGACACTGCTCGCCGGGACGCTTGTCCTCGCTTTGGTGTCGATCCCGCTGCCGGCCGTCATCAGCATCCGCAAGGTGGGATTGAACTACAGGATGGGAACGCGTGACCAGCCCGGGACGGACAGCGGCTCGGTGGCTGGCCGATTGCGTCGTGCTCATTTTGGTAGCCGCGTTGATGCCCATCTGAACTTTCGGGAGAGTGCCTCTTATGCCGGTCGATTTCAGCTCCTTCGATTTCCTGATGGTGCCGGGACGGGAGAACGCCTCGGCCGATCACTGGCAGTCGCATTGGCTTGGGGCCTTTCCCAATTCGAGCCGGCTCCTGCAGGATGACTGGAGCCGGCCCAGGCTCGACGCCTGGACCGGGCGCCTTGGCACCGCGATTGCTGCGGCGCCAAGGCGGGTCGTGCTGGTTGGGCATTCGGTCGGTGTCGCGACCATCATTCGCTGGGCAGCCGCTTCGCCCGACCGTGCCAGGTCGAAGGTCGCAGCCGCTTTCCTCGCCGCGCCAACCAATGTCGACGACCCCGACGCTTCTTTCGATCTGGTTCGGAACTTTGGGCCGATGCCGCTTGAAAGGTTGCCCTTTCCAGCTTTGGTGGTGGCCAGTCGCGATGACCCGAGGGTGCGTTTTCCCCAAGCCGAGGCCTTCGCCACGGCCTGGGGGGCCGATTTCGCTGATGTTGGCGAACTTGGTCACATCGGCAGCGCGGCAAAGCTCGGCATCTGGCCGCATGGCCTGCTGCTGCTTGGCGGCTTGCTCGGGCGTATCTGACGCCTCGCGCGCCTAATGCTGTGCCAGCATCTGAGCGATGGCCTGGGCGACGTTCTTCGTTACCCGCCGCTTGTAGCGGCGGTGGACGAGCTGGCCATTATGAAAGACGTCCTGCTCGACGTAGAGATTGCTGCCGTCCCAGCGCAGGACGTTGTCGGATTCGACGGTCTCAATGACGCCAATCTCGGGGATCAGTTGACCTTCTGGCACGGTGGCTGACATGCCTTCCTCCTCGCTGGGATACCTACGCGGGGCTCTCTCGACCCCTCGGCTGGAGAATAGCGCGTCGTCATGCATCCGTCATGGCCATCGCACGTTTTCTGCGGCTGATCCCTAAGCGTGATCGCTCTCGATCTGCCGACGGTTTTGCAGCATGAGCGCGATCAGCCAGCACAGGAGTGCCCAGGCGCCGCCGACGCACCATCCAGCGAGGACATCGGTGGGCCAGTGAACGCCGAGATAGATGCGGCTGATGCCAATCAATATCGTCAATCCGACAGCAACGCCAAGCACATAGGCTTTAACGCGTCTTTCGTAGTCGGTGCGGACGATGAGGACGCCGAGGGTCAGGTAGGTCACGGCCGAACCCATCGCGTGGCCACTGGGAAAGCTCAGTGTGTGGACGTCCACCAGGTGAGCGACGAGATCGGGCCGTGGGCGATCGAATCCGATCTTGAGCAGGAAACTCAGCAATACCCCGCCCGCCACGGCCAGGAACACGAAAAGGGCGGTGGCTCGCTTGCGGTCGGCAACGAGGAAGCCGATCGCCGCGAGCGTCACCAGCATCAGAACCGTCGAGCTGCCAAGCGAGGTGATGTCCCTCACGGCCATCTCGAGCCAGCGCGGTCCGACCGGATCGGCAGGGTCGCCGGCAGTGCGGAAGGCGAGCAGGATGGCCTCGTCAAAGGCGTGCGTTTCGCCTTCGACGACCTCGTCGGCAATGAGCGCGAAGATGAGAAGCCCGGCGGCCACGCCGATCAGGGCGAGCACCACGCTGATCTCGGCGGCAGCCCATGCCGGGATGAACTTTCGCGAGCCATTTCCAGACGCCCTTGCTGCTTTACGCATCCTAACTCTTTCCTTCCCTGCACTTGCTGTCGCTGCTCTGGAACCAAAGGCCATCGGCTCGAGTTTCGCTAGTTGGACGCGATCATTTGATCAACCGTGAGTTCGGCCTAAGGGGGTGTTCCTGCCTCTCATCGAGCTTCAAGGGGACATCGTTGGAGGGCCGACGAGCGGATCATATGCGGCGGACGGTGCACTCCCCTAGGCGGGGTGCGGGGGATGTCGGCAGCATGGTATCGGAGGCGATAAGACGTCCGGATGCCCTTGAGGCATCAGTTGTGGGAGCTGCGCGCACGTGCCGATGGATGTGATGGGTTCACATGAACCAGTGCTCGTCGCGGTGTCGATTCTGATCGCCGTTGCCGCCTCTTATACGGCGCTCGATTTGGCAGGCCGCATTCCGCGTGCCCGCAGCGTCGCGAAAGTGGGATGGCTGGCCACAGCCGCTATTGTGCTTGGCGGCGGGATCTGGGCCATGCACTTCGTGGCCATGCTCGCCCTCCACCTCGACGCGCCCGTGTCCTACGACATCGGGCTGACCATCCTTTCATTCACGATCGCTGTTGTCGTCACGGGTGCCGCGCTGGCTCTTTCCAGTCGGTCGAAGGTCAGCCGTCGATCGGTGCTGGCGGCCGGCTGCTTCATGGGGCTCGGCATCGTCGCGATGCATTACACCGGCATGGCCGCCATGCGCCTGAATGGCGAGGTCACGAACGACTGGCGTTTCGTTGCCATCGCCACGCTTGTGGCGATCGCCGCGTCGACGGCGGCGGTTTGGCTGGCGTTTCGCCACCATTCATTGCGGCAGCGTGTTGCGGGCTCATTGGCGCTCGGCATCGGCATCTCGGGCATGCACTACGTGGCAATGTTCGGCACGACGTTGCCGGTGAGTTCACACGAAATGATACCGGACATAGATCCGGGTATCGACAACATCGACATCGTTATCGCTGTCACCGCTGCTACCTTTGTCATCCTTGCCGCCGCGTTGATGGCTGCCGTTCACGATCGTCGGTCCAGCCGCCTGATGGAGCGCGAGGCGCTCCTCTGGCGGGAGGGGGAGGAGCGTTACCGCACCCTCTATCGCCGCACCCCACTGCCGCTGCATTCACTCAACGCCGAGGGGCGGATCGAGCAGGTCAGTGACAGTTGGCTCGATCTCCTGGGGTATGGCCGAGAGGAAGTTGTCGGCCGTCCGCTCACGGACTTCATGACCGTCGATTCCGCACGCCGGCGCACGGATGAGCACTGGCCGCAGCTGCTCGACACGGGCGAACTGCGCGAGGCTGAATACAAGCTGATCGCGCGCGATGGCCGTGTGCTCGACTGCATATTGTCGGCCGTTGCAGAACGAGACAGCGAGGGGCGGCTTACCAAGACGTTGTGCGGATTGATCAATGTCACCGAGCGACGCCAGGCCGAGGAGGCGCTACGCCAGGCTCAGAAGCTAGAGGCCATTGGCCGGCTGACCGGCGGCATCGCCCACGACTTCAACAATCTTCTCGCGGTTATTGTCGGCAATCTGGAATTGGCTCGCAAGCGCGCCCCGGACGAGCCGCGCTTGATCGCGCTCCTCGACAACACCATGCAGGCCGCCCAGCGCGGAGCCGCGCTAACCCAGCGCATGCTGGCCTTCGCGCGTCGCCAGGACCTCAATCCCGAGCCTGTCGACGTTCCCGAGCTCGTGCTTGGGATGGCGGATCTGATGCGCCGGTCAATCGGGCCGAGCATTCAGATCGAAACCCGCTTTCCTCTTGGCCTGCCGCGCGCGCGGGTCGATTCCAACCAGCTCGAACTGGCCCTGCTCAATCTCGCGGTCAACGCCCGCGATGCCATGCCTGATGGCGGAACCATCACCATCGCTGCGCGCGAGGAGGTGATCGTGGCCGACGGTGAACCGGATTCGGAAGAGCTTCCCCCGAATCACTATTTCTGTCTCAGCGTGACCGATACCGGCACCGGCATGGATGACGACACGCTGAACCGCGCCGCCGAACCGTTCTTCACGACCAAGGGAGTCGGCAAGGGGACGGGCCTTGGCCTTGCCATGGTGCACGGCCTTGCGGCCCAGTCCGGCGGTCGGCTTGTTCTCAGCAGTCGGCCGGGGAAGGGGACGACGGCGTCGATTTACCTGCCCCTCGCTGAAGCTGCGGCGAAAAAGTCTGTGGGTTCAGATGCTTATTCTGCGTCGGCGAAAGTCATGGAGGGAGGGCAGGCCCGCGTTCTCGTGGTGGATGACGATCCGCTTGTCCTTTCCGCCACGTCGGCGATGCTGGAAGACCTCAACTATCGGGTGACCGAGGCGTCCTCCGGCAAGGCGGCGCTGGCTGTTCTCGATACCGGTGCCGATTTCGACGTCGTGCTTACCGATCAGGCCATGCCTGGCATGACCGGGGTCCAGCTGGCGGCGGCGATCCGTGAGCGCCGGCCGAACCTGCCGATCATTCTGGGCACGGGCTACGCCGAACTGCCTCAGGATGCCAATGCGGGCGTGCTGCGCCTTGGAAAACCGTTTGGCCGCGAGGCTTTGCACCGCGCCATAGACACCGCGACGCACCGTCCGCCGGACAATGTCGTGAACCTGCCATCCCGTATCGGATGACGTGGGAATAATGCCCGCGGCACGGTGACAATCGTCGGCTCCACGACTATATCAAGCCTGTCCAGGGGAGCCTCGTCAGGAGGCTGAGAGGCCATCGACGCGCATATGCGCGGCATGGCGACCCTTTGAACCTGATCCAGTTGAAACTGGCGGAGGGAGGCTTGCATGACATCCTCTAACGGAACACATGACGGAGCGGTGACGGACCGGGCCGTCAATTCGCTGCGCGTGAAAGTGGTTGGTGCCGGCGTGGCGGGCCTGACCTGCGCCCATGCTTTGGCGTTGCGCGGGGCACAAGTAACTGTCGTTGAACGCAAATCGGCGTCGGGGCAGGGGTGCTCCTGGTATGCTGGCGGGATGCTGGCACCGTGGTGCGAACGCGAAAGCGCCGAGCCGCTGGTGGCCGAGATGGGCCTTGAATCGCTGGATTACTGGCGGCGCGAAGTCCCGGATGTGCCCACCGAGGGCAGCCTGGTGCTGGCCCAGCCGCGCGACCTGCCAGACCTCAGGCGGTTTTCGCGCCGTACCACGAACTATGAATGGATCGACGGCCAGCGCCTTGCCGCGCTGGAGCCGGATCTTGAAGGGCGTTTCGACCAGGGGCTTTTCTTCCCCACCGAAGCGCATCTGGAGCCGCGCAAGGCGCTCGCCGCGCTGACCCGCAAGCTCACCGGCCAGTTCGGCATCGACATGCGCTACGAGGCCGATGGGTACGATGAGGCGGACGATCAGGCCGATCAGAGCGATGTGGTCATCGACTGTCGTGGCCTCGCCGCCCGCGACCAGCTGGCCGACCTTCGCGGTGTGAAGGGCGAGATGCTGGTGCTCTATTCCACCGAGATCGCCCTGAAGCGGCCGGTGCGCATGCTCCATCCGCGGATACCGGTCTACATCGTGCCGCGCGGCGACGGGCACTTCATGATCGGGGCCACCTCGATCGAGAATGACGAGCGCGGGCGGGTGACGGGGCGCTCGATGCTGGAACTGCTGTCGGCGGTCTACGCCCTGCACCCGGCTTTCGGCGAGGCCGAGATCGTCGAGATCGGCGCCGATGTCCGGCCCGCCTTTCCGGACAATCTTCCGCGCATCCGCCGTCGCGGCAAGACCATCTACGTCAACGGTTTCTACCGCCACGGCTACCTGCTGGCGCCGGCGCTGGCGCGGCGGGTGGCGGAACTGGCGTTCGACGGGACGCATTTCCCGGAGGTCATGGATGAAGATCATCGTGAATGGTGAGCCGGCCGACACCGGGGCTGGCACGCTCGCCGAACTGCTCGGCGAACTTGGCCTGGCAGAGGCCATCATTGCTACGGCGCTGAACGGCGCTGTCGTGCGCGCGGTCAAGCGGTCGGGGACGCCGATCGCCGATGGTGACCGCGTGGAAATACTCGCTCCGATGCAGGGAGGCTGAGATGGACGCCTTGACACCCAACACCGCCGGTCTCGAAACCGCCGGCCTTGCCGATGCCGTGGACTTCTACGGCACGCGGGTGGCCTCGCGGCTGCTGCTGGGCACGGCGCAATATCCCTCGCCCGCCATTCTCGCCGACGCGATCCGCGCCAGTGGCGCCGAGATCGTCACCGTCTCGCTGCGCCGCGAGTCCGGGGCGGCCAAGGCGGGGCAGAGCTTCTGGAAGATCATCCGTGATCTCGGCGTGAAGGTGCTGCCCAACACGGCGGGCTGCAAGACGGTGAAGGAAGCCGTGACCACCGCCGAAATGGCGCGCGACCTGTTCGACACGCCCTGGGTCAAGCTGGAGGTGATCGGCGAGGACGACACGCTCCAGCCCGACGTCTTCGGGCTGGTGGAGGCGGCACGCATTCTCGCGCGCGACGGGTTCCAGGTGTTTCCCTACACGACCGAGGACCTGGTGGTGGCGGAGAAGCTGATCTCGGCCGGCTGCGAGGTGCTGATGCCCTGGGGCGCGCCGATCGGATCGGGCCGGGGGCTCAACAACCCTTACGGCCTGCGTTCGCTGCGGGCGCATTTCCCCGGCGTTCCGCTGGTCGTCGATGCGGGCATCGGCCTGCCTTCGCACGCGGCGGCGGCGATGGAGATGGGCTACGATGCCGTGTTGCTCAACACGGCGGTGGCCAAGGCGGGCGACCCGGTGCGCATGGCGCGCGCCTTCGCCCGTGCGATAGAGGCCGGCCGCGAGGCCGTGATCGCCGACCCTATCGACGCCCGCGACATGGCCGCACCCTCGACCCCGGTCATGGGCCGGGCCGTTCTCGGCGATTGACCCTTCAGGCAGGTGCGACATGAAGCTCGACCCGTTCTATCTCATTGTCGACCGCACCTCATGGTTGCCGCGACTGTTGCCGCAGGGCGTGAAGCTGGTGCAGCTGCGCGCCAAGGATATGGACGAGCCGCAGCTTCGCCGCGAGATCGCGGCAGCGCGGGATGTCTGTGAGCGCTATGGCGCCCAACTGGTGGTGAACGACCATTGGCGCCTCGCCATCGACGAGCGGTGCGACTTCGTCCATCTGGGGCAGGAAGACCTTGCCGAGGCTGACGTGCCGGCCATTCGCCGCGCCGGCATCCGGCTCGGCATCAGCACTCATGACGAGGCGGAACTGGAAATCGCGTTGGGCGCGCAGCCGGACTATGTCGCGCTGGGTCCGGTCTACCCGACCATCCTCAAGAAAATGCGCTGGGAGCCGCAGGGCCTGGAGCGTGTCACCCGGTGGAAGCAGCGCATCGGCGACCTGCCTCTGGTCGGCATTGGTGGGCTCACCATCGAGCGCGCCGCAGGCGTGCGCCAGGCCGGGGCCGACAGCCTTGCCGTGGTGACCGACATTCTTCTCAACGACAATCCCGAAATGCGCGCGCGCGACTGGGTGGTCGCCACTCGCGAGATGGCGTAAGCGCCACGCCGGCTCGACGAGCCGGCGTGAGGCGATGCCGTGCGGCCATGCCTTTCCGCGTCCGGGCAGGGGGGCGCGCGGCCTTCAACACCGGCCACGACATCGCGGCATCATTTCCGGGCTCCAGCTGTTGGGACGTGAAGCGGATCGCGCTGGCGCCGCCTCCGCTTCACGTTCCGTTCGCGCGCGGCCGGCGGGCCGGGCTAGGCCCGCGCCCGCTCTCGCAGCCCTGTCAGCATGACGGCCAGTTCCGGCGGCGGAGCACGCTCGACGCGGGAATACTCGCGTCCGTCCGGCGTGCGGCGAAACAGGCCGAACTCCACCAGCTCGCGGCGCAGCAGGGCATGATCGCCGAACAGGTGAAGCCGGTTCAGCTCATCATTCATCCGCCGTTCCGCGAAGGTCTCGCGCGCCGGCAGCCTCGACCACAGCACCCACAGGCACAGTTCCTGCTGGTTGCGCTTCTTGGGCCAGCGCACCAGCTGGCCCTCGGTGTCGAAGACCCGAAGCGTTCGGGCGCAGCGGGTGTGATCGGCGGTGGGGGCGGGCGGTGGCGGCGCGGCGCTTTCCAGCCGGAGGCGGGCCTGACTGTCCGCGCGCAGATGCTGAAAGTTCCGGAAGCCGGCCCCGCGCGCCAGCATGTTGAGAATCTCCACATGGCCGGGCGCGCGATCGAGCGCGGTGATCTGTCGGTGGAGGTTTCTGGCGAGGGCGGAGATATCCGGCGCCTCGAACGGCAAAACGGTTCGGGTCATGACCTATCCTCGGTACGTGCCTTTCCGCGAGGAAGTGTCGGGGTTGCCGTCTTGCGACCAGGCACGAGGACAAGTGCGGGGTCTGAACGTCTTGCAGGTTTAGCTCCCCGTGAGGGGCGGCAACGCCTCGGTGAACTGCTGACCGTGGCGCGTGAGATAAGCGAAGTCGCGCTTTCTGTCCAGATGGGGCGCCCACGCCTCCATCGGCCGAACATCGCCCGATGGAGGCGTGGAGCGGGGCGCACTATTGCGCGGCCACCGCCGTGCCGGCGAAGGCACGCTCCATCTCGCGGCGCAGCCGCACGATTGCCGTATCCTCAATGGACACATCGGCCCAGCCGACAACGTTGCCAGCGGCGATGTCGCGTTTCAGCGTGACGCGGTGGGCAAGGCCGATGGGCAGGGCGCCGCGCGCCAGCGAGGCGGCGGCGGGCAGCACCTTGCCCCACACTGTGTGTCCGCCCTCGCCATCCAGCACCTCGCCGCTCTTCAGCGCACGCTTCGCCACCGCGACGACATCGCCATTGAAGGCATCCGTGGTTCCGGTCGGCTCGCCGCGCAGGGCGGCGGAAGCCACACTGACGCCCAGCTCCAGCCCGATGAGGTGATTGGGGCGATAGAGCGCGGTGTAGCGGCCGGAGGAATCGGTGACCACGCCATATTCCTTGAAGCAGCGGCGGGCGTAGTCGCCCTGCGATCCCGGCTCGGCCTCGAACACCACATAGACGCCCCAGCGCAGGTCCCGATACACCGGCCGGCCGTCGCGCTCGATGCTGGAGACGGTCTCGACCGTCCCCGACTGCTCCAGCACTCCGCCCGCGCTGCGCGGGCGCAGGATGGTGGCGAGGTCGTCCACGCCGCAGGGCGGGAACAGGAGGCCGTCCGAGGGCGCCGCAAGGCCGGCGGCATTGGCGATGGCGGCCATCTCGATGGCGGATTTGGTGCCGTCGAGGAAGGAATTGAACATCTGCGCGTTCATGCCGCCCTCCGCCGCCTGCTCGGGGGTGAGGCCGTAGTGCTGCCACACCGTGTCCGGGGTCGAGGCGTGATAGGCGGGCAGATACTTGGTGCCCTTGCCGGCGGCGACGACATGGAAGCCGCAGCACCGCGCCCAGTCCACCATTTCGCACACCAGCGCGGGCTGGTCGCCATAGGCCATGGAATAGACCACGCCGGCCTGCCGGGCATGGGTGGCCAGAAGCGGCCCGACAAGGACGTCGGCCTCCACCGTCACCATCACGATGTGACGGTCGTGGGCGATGGCCTTCAGCGCGTGGGCCGCGCCCGCCGCCGGGCTGCCGGTCGCCTCGATGACGACGTCCAGCCCGTCGGCCGAAATGAGCGCCTCGGCATCCTCGGTGAGCATGGTGCGCCCGGTGCGCAGCGCCTGATCGAACGAGGTGGCGACGGCGGCGTCGGTGTCCCAGCCGGTACGCTCCAGCGCCGCGCGGGCGCGGGGGGCGGACAGGTCGGCGATGCCGAGCAGATGCAGACCGGGCGTCGTGCGTACCTGCGACAGGAACATGGAGCCGAACTTGCCGGCGCCAATGAGGCCGACGCGCACCGGGCGGCCGACATCGGCGCGCGCCTTTAGCATGCGGGCGAGATTCATGGGCAGTGTCCTCCTGGGATGGCGTCCTTGGGCCGCCGTTATTGTAAGCGCCCGAAAGCGCTTGTCGGCACGCTCCCGCGATCGAAGCATTCACGGACCTGCGCGGGTTTGGCGCCCCGCACCGGCCTCAGCTCGCGATCGCGCGATCCTGTTTCGGCGTACGCTTCGCCGTGGCCGCGCCGCCCGGCGCTGGCGCGGGCGTTTCGCCGGCCTTGTCCTGCAGCGCGCGAATGCGGTCGGCGAGGGACACGCTGCCGTTCTTCTTGCCCTTCTTGTCCGCCGGCGTGGCGGAGAGCAGGGCGTTGATCGGCGAGCCCGGTCCCTCCAGCGCGGCGGTCAGGTGGGCGACCTCGGCGGCGATGTCGCTGATGCGCTCGCGCAGCCGGGCGGTCTCGCCCGGCTCGTCGGGGGCGGCCATGGCGGTGGGAATGAGGGTGTCGAGCCGGCGCTGAAGCTCGGCGCGATCCTCGCGCGCCTTGGCGAGCGCGCCTTCCAGCATCGCCTTTTCGGCGCGCACCATCTCGGCGGCGTCGTTGGCCTGCCGGGCCGAGGCTTCCGCGCTCTGCTGCGCGGATCGGGCCTCAGCGGTGGCGCGGGTCGCTTCCGCCTCGACGGCGTCACGCCGGGCTTCGGCGGCGAGGGTGCGCTGTTCCAGTGAATCGGCGCGCAGCCGCAGCGCGGAAACCTCGGCGCGCAGGGCGGCGGCCTCCGTGCTGACGGTGCCGAGCTCGTTCTCGGTCTCGGTAAGGCGGGTGCGCAGGTCGCGGTTGCCTGCGACTTCGATCGACAGGCTCTCGGAGGTGGCGCGCAGGGTCGAGCGCTCGGTTTCCAGATGCGCGTTGGTGGCGGCGAGCAGGCGTTCGAGCTCGGCGACGCGTCCTGTCAGCGTGTCGCGCTGCGTCATCAGCGCGACCTGCTCGATCCGCAGTTCGTTCTCGCGCGAGGAGGTTTCCTCGAGGCTGTGGCGGGTGCTGGTGAGGTCGGCGAGCGTGGCGGCGAGACGCGCGCGCGTCTCTTCCAGCTCGCGGTTGCGGACGGCGAGCGCGCCGCTGACCTCGCGCTCCTGCAATGTCAGGCTGTCGTGGCGACCCTGAAGGTCATTGAGCCCGGCGAGAGCCTCGTCGAGGCTGGCCTGGCGGGCGCGCAGATCTTCGTCCTGGCGGGCGATCCGTGTCCACAGCTCGGCCGAGTGAGCCTGATGGCGCTCGACCTCCAGCTCCAGCCGACGGGTCTCCACCGCGAATTCGGCACGCTGCTCGTCCTTGTCGGCCTGGATCTCGCTCAGGGAGACAGGGATGGCGCCCTCGATGCGCCGGCGTGTGAGGCGCACCGCGCGGCGCCAGACGGCCGGAAGCGTCAGCAGCGCCAGCAGCGTCGCTGTCAGGAAGCCGATTGCGGCGTACATGATCGTCTCGATCATGCGGGCGATCTCACCTCGTACTCGGCACGGGGCGTGCCTTTCGAGCACAACCTAACGGCCAACGGTTACGAACACCAAAACGGCCGGGGGATTCCCGGCCGCCTATTCTGCAAGACCTCGTTAACTCAGAACGGGTTCCAGGTCGCGGAGGGCGTGAACTTCAGATAGCCGATATTGGCGCCGAGGCGCACGCCGACGCCGGAGCGGATCGGCACCACCACGATATCGTCGGCGGTCAACGCCGTCATGCCGAAGCCGGCGACGAAATAGGCCGAGCCGGAGACGCCGCCGAAGCGGCGGAAGATGTCGTTGATCGACTTCAGATTGTACACAAGGATCATGGTGCGGGCGCCGTCGCCGCCGAAGTCCCAGCCGAGCGAAGGGCCCTGCCAGAAGACCTTCAGGTCACCGGCGTTGCGGGTGTAGAGCGTGCCTTCGCCGTAACGCAGGCCGCCGACAAACGCGCCGGAGCCTTCCTGGCCCAGTATGTAGCCATTGGGCTGGCCCCACTGGTTCACCGCTTTTTCGATCGACAGCGCGAGCCCGCGCGAGACCTCGCCGAAGAAGCCGTGCCCCTGCTGGACGAGTTCGTCGCTGGAATAGGTGCCGTTCTGCGCCGGTGCCGGCGCGGGCTGCTGGTAGGCAGGCTGCTGCTGGTACTGGGCAAGGGCAGGGGCGGCGAGGAAGGGCGTGGCGGCAAGCATGGCGAAGCAGGCAAGCAGGGCGCGCAAGGTCGGCATTGGCGGTCTCGCGTTTGGTCCGAAGAAATCACAGGCGATGGCCACGGCGGCCAAGAGCGAAAACTATCATTAGCATGGAGTGCGACCTTAGGAAGGCGCGCAAGGCATGGGTGCTTGCGGTTCCACACGGGTGTGATCGCCAAGCCTCGCCTCACGCTTCGTCCCACGCCTCGCCTTGCTGGCTGGCGTTCATCGCGCTTTCAGCCGGCCGGCACGGTTGGCGGCGAGGGATGTGCAGTGTATCCAGCCATAAATCCATGCCGCTTCTTCGGCCATGATTCGCCCGCATCTGACAGACAGAGGGACGCGATGACGACCGCCATCGACCTCGACAAGCTCGACCTCGCCGCCCTGTTGTGCTCGCGCGTGTGCCACGACGTGATCAGCCCGGTGGGTGCCATCGTGAATGGGCTGGAGGTGCTGGAGGACGAAGACGACCCCAGCATGAAGGCCTTTGCGCTCGACCTGATCGCCAAGAGCGCCCGGCAGGCTTCCGCCCGGCTTCAGTTCGCCCGTCTTGCCTTCGGCGCCGCGGGCTCGGCCGGCGCGCAGATCGATACCGGCGACGCGGAGAACGTGGCGCGCGGCTTCATTCAGGACGACCGCACCACCCTGGAGTGGAGCGTGCCGCGCACGCTCTCGCCCAAGAACAAGGTGAAGCTGCTGCTCAACCTGCTGCTCGTCGCGGTTTCCACCATTCCCCGTGGCGGGCGCATCGCCGTCGCGGCGACGGGTGAGGGCGAGACCGGCGGCTTCCGCCTGCGCAGCGAGGGCAGCCATTCGCGCATTCCCCCGCACCTCGTCGACCTGCTGGCAGGCCACGCCTCCGAGGGCGGATCGCTCGATGCCCATGCCATCCAGCCGCACTATACCGGCCTGCTGGCGCGCGCGACGGGCTATGCGATCCATCTCTCCCTGGACGGCGACGGGGTGGTGATCGCGGTCGAACAGGCCTGACGCGGACTCACGCAGCGGCACCTTTCAGAAGACATTAACGTGATCGGGCGACACTCGGGTTGCGCGCCCCGCGTGGGCGTGACGCGTAATGCTTACCGCCGGTTGCCCATGTTGATGTCTGACGCCGATCAAATCCTTTCCCACGTTGCCCGCGAGGGCCGTGCCCCGCCCTTGGCGGCGCCCGCCGACGTGCTGGTGTTCACGCTGCGCGGCATGGCTTTCGCCTTGCCGGCGAGCCGTGTGATCAACGTGATGCCGCTTGCGGGGGATCGCTGGGACCGCATGGCGCGCATGGCCGAGGTCGGAACGCTCGGCACTAGCGGGCTGCCGCTGATCCGCATCGCCGAGCGGCTGGGCTGCACCGATGCGGTTGCGCCGCGCGAGGGAGCGCTGGTGCTGTTCGGCACCGAGGGCCGGGTGCGTGCGACGCTTCTCGTCGATGCACTGCCACAGCGCATGGCGGCCGAGGTGGCGACGCTGCCGGCCGACTGGCGCGGCCGTTTCGCGCCGTGCGAGGACATGATCACCGGTATCGCCCGGCTGGGCGACGGCACGCAGGCGGCGCTGCTCGACATGCCGATCGGAATTGCCGGCGCGCGGCCGCGCGTCGTGACCTCCTGCGAGCGTGACAGCGCGCATCTGCTGGTACGCGCCGGCCGGCCGGAGCTGGAAGCGGTGCGGGTTGCCGCGCTGCGCGGCATGAGCGCCATCGACGAGCGCGGCGGCCGCATGCTGCTGCTGCTGGGCGGCGAGGGCGAGGCGGTGGCTGTCGACCAGGTGGTGGGGCTGGCCCCGCAGGGGCGCATCGAGCGGATGAATGGCGAACGTTTCCTGGTGGCGGGCGGCGCCCGCTACCGCTTGCTGGAACCGGGCGAGACCGTGCCGAGCACGGTGGAGGCCGCGCGGGTTCTGCTGACGGCGCCGGAAGGGCCGGCCAGAGCGGCCATGAGCGATCTGGTGCGCTCCATGGGCCATGACGTGTCGCTGGCCGACGATCCGCGCGCGGCGCGGCTGGCGGGGGTGCGCTTCGACGTGATCCTGTTCGACCTCGATGCCTATGGGATGTTCGGACGGCTTGAGGCCGGGCGTGCCCGGCGCATCGGCTTCACCTCGGGCGCGCGCGGGACGGCGCCGGAGGGGTTCGATGCGGTGGTGCCCGCCGGGGACAGTGTGGCGCTGATCGCGGCGCTGCTGCGCCCACGCGCCCGCGCCGCCTGAGCCGGAGAGCGCTGGCACCCGTCGCCGGAGGAGCGGGCGACCGGCGCCGGCTGACCCGCCGGTTTTCCCGACCTGTTCACGGTGTCGGCATTGGAGCGGATCGGCTCTTTCCGGGGCCGGCGCCGGTGTTAAGATCGCCTTCCGATCGTTTCCAGGCCTACGTGTTCATCCATGCGTTCTGACGGACTGTCGCTGCGGCTTCTGCGGCTGATCTTTGCGGTGGTGGCGCTTGGCGTCCCGCTGGCGGGGCCGTCGGGCACGGCTATGGCCATGGCGCCGCAGGTCATCATGGCGCCGGAGGCGATGACGGCGTTGCAGGCGATGCCCTGCCACGAGGCGGGCGCGCCGGGCGGGCCGGCTCTGGCGAATGACCACGGCGCGGCCGGTCGTGTCGACCTCGTGCAGAGGCGAGGGGCGGTGGCGGGTGCCGCGGCGCGGCTTTATCCGTGCTGTGTGATCGGCTGGCTTGTGCTTGCCCCCTTCGCCGACACCGGGCTCTCCCACCCCATGCCCGATACGCTGGCCTTCGCGCCCGCGCTCTCCCTTGCACCGGCCGGCTGGACGCACGCCATCCCCGAGCCGCCGCCCCGTACCGTCTGATCAGGTGACGACCCTGTCGGGGCCGCCTCGCTGCGCGCCTCGGGATTCAATGCCGCGATTACAGACTACGGAGAGACTTCATGAACAGCCTCATCAAGGCGGCCCTCGCTGCCGCCGCGCTTTCGAGCCTTGCCACCGTGCCCGCCTTCGCCGGCACGGCCACCCAGATGCCCGCCACGATGCCGGACGCCATGCCGATGATGCAGCCGGGCACCATGCAGCCGGGTTCAATGTCGCACGATGCGATGCCGATGGATCACAGCGCCCATATGCCGGGCGCCGATGACAGCGCCTCCACCCGCGCCTTCGAAGAGGCGGGGGCCCGGATGCACAAGGACATGGCGATCCAGTATTCCGGCAATACGGACGTTGATTTCGTCCGCGGGATGATTCCCCACCACATGGGGGCGGTGGACATGGCCCGGGTCGAGCTTCAGTTCGGCAAGGATCCCGAACTGCGCAAGCTCGCCGAGGACATCATCGAGGCGCAGGACAAGGAAATCGCGTTCATGAAGGCCTGGCTGGCCAAGAACGTGAAGGAATGAGACGCGTGAAAGAATGAGGCACGCCCGCGCGTGAGAAGGTCGCGGCGTTCGCCATGTGGGCGCCGCGACCCTTCAATGCGTGGGCCCACCCGGTGGGGCAGGGGATGCGGGCCCGGCCCGTTCTTTCCCCGGGCGGTCGCCACCGGGCACAACACGAAAAACCCCGCCTCACGGCGGGGTTTTTTGCGATGGCTGCGCGAGGGTGTCGGGCAGGGATGGATCAGGCCGGAATGCGCTGGGGTTCCTCGACCGCGTCGCGCAGCACATAGCCGCGGCCCCACACGGTTTCGATGAAATTGTGGCCCTGCGAGGCATTGGCGAGCTTCTTGCGCAGCTTGCAGATGAAGACGTCGATGATCTTCAGCTCCGGCTCGTCCATGCCGCCATAGAGATGGTTCAGGAACATCTCCTTGGTCAGCGTGGTGCCCTTGCGCAGGGAAAGGAGCTCCAGCATCTGGTACTCCTTGCCGGTCAGATGCACCCGGTTGCTTGCCACCTCGACGGTCTTGGTGTCGAGATTGACCACCAGCTCGCCGGTGATGATGACCGATTGCGCATGCCCCTTGGAGCGCCGCACGATGGCGTGGATGCGCGCCACCAGCTCGTCCTTGTGGAACGGCTTGGTGAGATAGTCGTCGGCGCCGAACCCGAGGCCCTTCACCTTGTCCTCGATGCCGGCGAGGCCGGAGAGGATGAGGATGGGCGTCTTCACCTTGGCGACGCGCAGGCCTTTCAGCACGTCATATCCCGACATGTCGGGAAGGTTCAGATCCAGCAGAATAATGTCGTAGTCATAGAGCTTGCCGAGATCGACGCCCTCTTCCCCGAGATCCGTCGTGTAGACGTTAAAGCTCTCGGACTTGAGCATCAACTCGATGCTCTGCGCGGTCGCGCGGTCGTCCTCGATGAGCAAGACGCGCATGCCAATCCCCTTCCCTCGCCATGGCCCCGGGGGTTTCAGCGCTCAATCGGACAACTCCCGTACCGAGCGTGACCCCACCCCGCGCCCGGCCCGGCACACCGATTCGTTCTTCCGTGCATTAGGGGTAACAAAATCTGATTCCCGTGCACAAGCGGTGGACACGAATTTTATTCGAGTCTTCCCACAAGGGACTGGTAGAGAAACAGAAATGCCGAACCGAACTGCTAAGATCGAACGTTAAGATGTACCTATAAGTGAGTCAGTCGACTCCGCTTTTGGCGTCAGCCGACTGTCCACACCGGACGATGTGGTGATCATTAACGAGGCCGGTAAACAAATCGTTTCCATCGCCTTGAAGAGTCGCGGATTCTCCCTCTTGCGGTACCTTTCGGTGGCAAAGGGTAAGGAAGCGGCAACATCTGTCCGCGATCATGCGGATGCCGCCGCGTAAGGGCGGCCCGAAGCCGTGCGTGTCACTTGCCCTGTCGGCAGGAGCGCCTACGGCCCGAGCAGGAGTAACGCCGGTCATGAAGTCGCTTGATACCATCGTCCGCCTCAAGCGGTTCCAGGCGGAAGAGAAGCGCCGTCACCTCGTCCAGATCCAGACCATGATTGCGGATTTCGACCGGATGGCGCGCGATCTCGACCGTGAAATCGAGTCCGAGGAGCAGCGCTCCGGTATCGTGGACACCCAGCACTTTGCCTATTCCACCTATGCCCGCGCCGCGGCCACCCGGCGGGACAACCTGCGCCGTTCGGCCGACGAGCTGAAAGGCCAGCTCGACGACGCGCAGGCGGTGCTGGATCTTGCCCTCGATGAACTGAAGAAGGTCGAGGCGCTGAGCGAGCGCGAGCGCGCCGAGAGCCCTGTGGACAACATTCCCCCGCGCCAGGCCGCTGGCCGTGCCCGCGCGGTCCTTGGGGCCTGAGACGGTCCGCAGCCCCCGCAGGCGGCGTTCGCGGCCCGCGCGGCGACGTCCTCAGTCGAGCAGTGGCGCGTGCGGGGCGGCGTCGGCCGCCAGCAGGCCCGACAGGCGCGGGTCGTCCGCCACCTCGATGAGACGCTCATAGGGGCGGAACCCAGCGCGCATATAGAAGGCGACCGCCCCCTGTGAATCGAGGGTGCAGGTGTGCACGTGCACCCGGCGCGGCGCGCTGGCCCAGGCCAGCGCAAGGGCGCGGTTCATCATGAAGCTGCCGGCGCCGCTGCCGACCCGTTCGGGCACCACGCCGAAGAAGGCCAGTTCCACCTCGCCCGGCTGACGGAAATCGAGTTCCACCAGGCCGATCTCGTCGCCCCCGCGCGTGAGCACGTAAACGTGGGTGCCCGGATCCGCCAGCAGGGCGCCAAGCTCGGCGTCACTCTGCCTGAGCCTTGAAAACCACAGCCACGGCTCGCCAATACGACGGAAAAGCGCGCGGTACCACGCCGGAGCGGGCGCTTCGACGCGCGTCAGCGACAGTCCATGATCCGCCTTCTCCGGCAGGGCGGGCGGCCGGGCCGTCATCTCCAGCATGGTGACGATCGCCGCGATCTTGCCCGGCGGCAGGGCGGTGTAGCCGTTGAGATTGAGCGTGGGCGACGCATCGGCCGGGAGGTTTGAAGCGGTCATCGCAATGCCTGAGGTGTGCTGGCCAGTGGTGGGCATGATGGCCTATATCACGCCAGCGGATGGGGCCCACAGGGCCCCCGTGCCTGCCGTCGGTGCGCGGGAGAGGGTTCACAGACGGCTATTTTCAGATATTCTACGGATAATATCATTTATTACATCAAATGAGAGTGGTTTCATGACCGTGGCCGTCACCATCCAAGAGGTCGGCAAGTCGTTCGGCAACGGCACGCCGGCGCTTGCGGACATCTCGCTCGATGTGGCGCCGAGCGAGCTTGTGGCCCTGCTCGGCCCCTCGGGTTCGGGTAAGACGACCTTACTGCGCATCGTGGCCGGGCTGGAGCAGCCGAGTGCCGGGCGCGTGCTGTTCGACGGCGAAGACGCGCTGTCCGTGCCGGTGCGTCAGCGCGGCATCGGCTTCGTGTTCCAGAACTATGCGCTTTTCCGCCACATGACCGTGGCTGAGAATGTGGCTTTCGGGCTGCGCTCCCGCCCCCGCGCGCAGCGCCCCTCCGAGGCGGAGATCCGCACACGTGTCGCGGACCTGCTGGCGCTGGTGCAGCTTGAAGCCTTTGGCGGCCGTTTTCCGGCCCAGCTTTCCGGCGGGCAGCGCCAGCGCGTCGCGCTGGCCCGGGCGCTCGCCATCGAACCCCGCGTGCTGCTGCTCGACGAGCCGTTCGGCGCGCTCGACGCGCTGGTGCGCAAGGAACTGCGCAAATGGTTGCGCGAGCTGCACGACCGCACTGGCCACACCACGCTGTTCGTGACCCACGACCAGGAGGAGGCGCTGGAGCTGGCTGATCGGGTCGTGGTGATGGGCAAGGGCCGGATCGAACAGGTGGGCACGCCCGATGATGTCTACGACCGCCCCGCAACGGCGGCGGTGTTCGGCTTCATGGGCGAGTCCAGCCGCATCGAGGTGGATGTGAAGGGCGGGGTCGTCGTTGCCGGCTCCACCGCGATCGCCGCCGCGACCGCAGAGGTGCCTGACGGACCGGGCCTGCTCTATGTGCGCCCGCACGACATCTCGCTCGGCCTGCCGGGCACGCCGGGGCTGAAGGGCGAGGTGCGCGCCTTCCGCCGCCATGGCGCGATCCGCAGGGTTGAGGTCGAGGTCGGCAATGCGCTGTTCGAGGCCGATATCGCGCCGACGGTGCGGGTGCCGATCGGCGAGAAGGTGGCGGTGCGGCTCGACCGCGCCCGCCTGTTCGCCTCCGGCGGGCCGGGCGTCGACTGCCGCCCGCCGCCGCCCCAGCAGCCGGGCGACTACGCGATCTGACGTCGCTGCCGGCCGCCGGCGCCTCAGCGGTGCGTCAGGAGCCAGGCGCTCTCATGCGCCGGGTGGACGCCCTTGAGGCCGCCCTTCAGCTCATGCGTCTCGGCGCAGGCGACGTGGTAGGCGGCGCCATAGTGGCGGCGAACCTCGTGTTCCGACACCGAGAAGGGCGGGCCGATGGCCTGCGAGGGATCATATTCCAGCGTGATCAGGAGCTGGGGCGCGTGTGCGGTGAGCGCGGCGAGATGGGCGGCGTAGCGATCGCGCAGCGGCTCGGGCAGGGCGACGAGCGCGGCCCGGTCATAGACCACGTCCACCTTGCCGAGCGTCGGGTGGTCGAGATCGAAGAAATTGCCGACGAAGACGGTGAGCCGGCCCGCCTCGAAGCGCTCCAGTGCGCCATGGTCGGATATTTGCGGGGTCAGGCCGAGATCGGCGAAGAGCTGCTCGACGGCGAGGCGGCTCAGTTCGGCGCCGACGACGCTGAAGCCCTGCGCCAGCAGCCAGTGGATATCCCGGCTCTTGCCGCACAGCGGCACGAAAACGCGGGCGTCGGGCGCGTGGCTGAGCGCGGAAAAATGGCGCAGCAGCAGCGGGTTGGTCTCGGCCTCATGGAACGCGATCTCGTTGCGGGTCCATTTGCCGTGCCAGAATTCCTCGTCCATTGCGAAGCCTTTCATTGCCCCACAGCGGGGCTGTCTTGTCCTGTCATGCCATGGGCAGGGGGAGGCAGCTAGGGAGGGGTTTCACGAATGAACGCCCCGAAGGCCCGGGGCCCATCGGCGACGTCGATATCGGCGACGAGCTTCAAGGTCCTGGCATCGATCACGCTGAGCGTGTTGGTTTCCCAGTTGGCGACATAGACGAAGGCGCCGTCGCGGCTGGCCTCTATGCCTTCGGGATAGTCCCCGACATCAATGGTCGCGACCTGTTTCAGGCTGGCGAGATCGAAGACGGTGACGGTGGAGGCATACTGGTCGGTGCTGAAGGCCCGCCCCTGCGCCAGCGCCACGCCATAGGGGTGATCGCCCACCTTCACGGTGGCGACCACCTTTCGGGCCGGGATGTCGATGATGGTGACGTCGTTCGAGACCACGTTCGCGGTGTAGGCGCGCGTGCCCTGCGCATCGATGGTGACGCCGAAGGGACGGGTGCCGACGGGGATGGTCGCGACGCGGGTGAGGCTGGCGGTGTCGACGAGGCTGACCTGGTTGGAATCGCGGTCGGCGGAGATCAAAAGCCGCCCGTCCGGCGTGACCGCGAGGCCGGAAGGGGAATCGCCGACCTTCACCGCGCCGAGGATCGCCCCGCTGGCGGCGTCCACCGCGATGATGCGGTGCTGATACCAGTCCGCGACATAGGCCGGGCTGCCGGAAGGATGGACCGCGACGCCGAGCGGCCCGCCGCCGACATCCACCCGGTGCGTCACCGTGCGCGTGGCGGCGTCTATGATGGTGAGGGTCTTGCCGTCCGGCGAGGTGACGAAGGCGCGGGCGCCATCGGGTGAGACGGCGATGCCGGCCGGCTTGCCGGGGATCGGGATCTGCGCCACCACCGCGCGGGTCGGCAGGTCGACGATGGACAGCATGTTCGCCGGCTGCGAGGTGACGAACGCCTCGTCGGCACGGGCGGGATGGGGCGCGAGCAGGAGCGCGGCGGCCATCGCAAGGGCTACCGGAAGTCCTCTTCCGCGTGGGGAATACGCCCGGTTCCGCTCTGCCGCCCGCGGCGTGGAAATCCGCGCGCGGTCTGGGTGTGATGGCGCCCGGGTCGTCCGCCCGGGCCCCGGATGGCCGTCATGACCGGATGCGATCCGGTCATGCACGTGCTGCGTGGCGTGCGCCGGCACCGCTCAGTTGGTGCCTTCGATCTGCTTCTTCAGGCCATCGAGGCCGGCCTTGTAGAGCCCGGTCACGGCCTTGATCGCGGCCTCGTCGTTCAGCTCCGGCGGCGGATCGTTGTTGGGATAGCCGCGATAGAACGCGCCCTTCCATTCGACCTCGGACTTCTTGCCGTCATCGGCCGGACTGACGATCAGCCAGGACGAATAGTTGGTGACCGGCAGCACCTTCACGTCGACTTCGTCGATCCGGTACATGAGGGTCATCCGCTCCGGCTGAAGCTTGGCGACCTCTTCCTTGACCGTCGCGCCGTTCTTCAGCGTGAGGGTGCGCTTGGCGCCCGGCGCGTTGCCGCCCGTGCCCTCGGTCTTGGCAACAACGGGAATCCAGCCGGCATCCTGGAAATTGGAGACCACGGCCCAGACCTTTTCCGGCGGGGCGTTGATCTCGATGGTCTCCGAGACCTTCTGACGGGTCGGGCCATGGGCCTCAGCCTTCTGGGGAGCGACGGCAAAAGCAAGGGCGGTCGCCGCGAGCGCGGCGGTAAGGAATTTGAGCTTCATCGTTTCCATCCCGGAACTCGTGTATGCCGGGCGTTTTCCACCCGTTGCCACGCAGTCTAGGGAGATATTCGCCTTTCGGGAACTCTTCTAAAGGTGAAAATCGTCGCATCGTATTCTTAGAGAATATTAAGAGAATTCTTTGAGAATCCTAAGAAACGCGCTGCCGAACGCCTCCAGCTTGGCGGCGCCGACGCCCTTGACGCCCGAGAGCTCGGTGCGGGTGCGCGGGTGCTCCACCGCCATCTCCTCCAGCGTGCGATCGGCGAAGATCACATAGGCCGGCACGCCGCGCTCCGCCGCCAGCTCGCGGCGCAGCGCCTTGAGCTTGCCGAGAAGGGCCGCCTCGGCGGGCGGCAGCTCGGCCGCGCCGTCGCGCTGGGCGTGCCGGTCGCGCTTGTGCCGGGTCGGCGCGCGCAGGGTGAAGGTGCGGGTGCCGCCGAGAATGGCGTTGCCCGCCTCGGTGAGCATGAGCGCGCCATAGCGCTGGGGGTCGGCATGCAGCGCATTGATGGCGACGAGCTGGCGCAGCAGCGCGCGCCACTCGCTCGCCGGCTTGTCCGCGCCGGCGCCGAACTCGGCGAGCTTGTCATGCCCGCGGCCGCAGACCTGATCGCTGCGCTGGCCGGTGACGAGGCTGGCGATATAGGCCGCGCCGTAGCGCTCGCCGCTGGCGCGCACCAGGCGCAGCACCTGCTGGGCCGAGCGACTGGCGTCGACCACCTTGGGCGGATCGCGGCAGACGTCGCACGCGCCGCACGCCTTGGCGCGCTCGCCGAAATAGCCGAGCAGCACCGCGCGCCGGCAGGTGACGGCCTCGCAGAACCCCACCATGGCATCGAGCCGCCGGGCCTCCACCATCTTGCGTTCCGGGGAGGAGGCCTCCTCGTCGAGAAAACGCCGCCTGGTGGCGATGTCGCCGGCCGAATAGAGCAGCAGCGCTTCGGCGGGCGCCCCGTCGCGCCCGGCGCGGCCGATTTCCTGATAATAGGCTTCCAGCGTGCCCGGCGCGTCGGCGTGCAGCACGTAGCGCACATCCGACTTGTCGATGCCCATGCCGAAGGCGACGGTGGCGACCATGACCACGCCGTCCTCGGCGAGGAACACTTCCTGGTTGGCCGCGCGCGCTTCGGGGCTCATGCCGGCGTGATAGGGCAGGGCGCGCACGCCGGCGGCCTGGAGGCGTTCGGCGGTCTCGTCCACCTTCTTGCGCGAGATGCGGTAGACGATGCCGGACACGTTCGGCCGCGCCCTGACGAAACTCTCGATCTGGCGCGCCGGGTCCTTCTTGTCCTCGACGCCGATGAAGATGTTGGGCCGGTCGAAGCCGGAGACGAACACCCGCGCCTGACCGCCGAACAGCCGCTCGACGATGTCGTCGCGGGTGGCGCGGTCGGCGGTGGCGGTGAGCGCGACCAGCGGAATGCCGGGGAACACCTCGCGGAGCCGGCCGAGCTGGAGATATTCGGCGCGGAACGAGTGGCCCCATTGCGAGACGCAATGCGCCTCATCCACCGCGACGAGGCCCAGCGGCAGGCGGGCGAGGGCGCTGAGCATGCGCTCGCTCATCAGCCGCTCCGGGGCGAGGTAGAGCAGGCTTACCTCGCCGCGCGCCACGCGCCGCCAGATCTCGACATTGTCCTCGCGCGGCTTGCCCGAATGAATGGCCTCGGCGGCGACGCCCTGGAGCTTGAGCGCGTTCACCTGGTCGTCCATCAGCGCGATCAGCGGGGAGACGACGATGGAGAGCCCACCCAGCACCAGCGCCGGCAGCTGGTAGCACAGCGACTTGCCCGCGCCCGTGGGCATGACAGCGAGGGTGGGAACCCCGGCGAGCACGGTATCCACGACATCCTGCTGGCCCGGCCGGAACCGGTCGAAGCCGAACACCTCGGCGAGCCGGGCATGCTTGGCCGCCTCGATCGCGGGGGGCAGCACGCTGGAAGTGAGGGAAACCATATTCATCAGGTGAACGTCACGCTCTGGTTCGTGTCTCGGGCCGGTTCGCGTCGCGGGTCTTGCTCTCGCGGCCGGGTTAAGGAAAGGGTGGGCCGTTCCGCAGACGCGGATTCGGCACCCGCCCGCCTGCTTCCCGCCGCCTGTTTGCTTCCCGACAGAATCACCTGCGATGGCCCTCGACCTTACTCTCGGTTTAACCCTGCTCGCGCTGCTGTTCGAGGCCGCCTTCGGCTACCCTCATATTCTGGTGGCGCGGATCGGGCATCCGGTGATGTGGATCGGCCGGCTGATCGGGTGGCTCGATCGCGCGCTCAACCGCGACGGCGACCCGCCCCGCGAGCGGCGGCTGAACGGTATGGCGACGCTCGCCACCGTGCTGGTGGTGACGATAGGCGCCGGGCTGCTCCTACAGTCGCTTGCGCTCATGGTGCCCGCGGGCCTTGTTGTTGCAGCACTTGCGGGGTCCTCGCTGCTGGCCCAGCGCAGCCTCTACGAGCATGTGGCGCGGGTGGCGGACGGGCTGGAGCGCGGTCTGGCCGAGGGCCGGGCGGCGGTATCGCAGATCGTCGGCCGCGACCCCGAGGTGCTGGACGAGGCCGGCGTGGCACGCGCGGCGATCGAGAGCCTCGCCGAGAATTTTTCCGATGGCATTGTGGCGCCAGCGCTGTGGATGGCGGTGGGCGGGCTGGCCGGCGCGGCGGCCTATAAGGGCGTGAATACCGCCGACAGCATGATCGGCCATCGCACGCGGCGCCATGGCGACTTCGGCTGGGCCTCGGCGCGCTTCGACGATCTCGTCAATCTTCCCGCCTCGCGGCTTTCCGGCGCGCTCATCGTTTTGGGGGCGGTGTTCGTGCCCGGTGCCTCGCCGGTGGCGGCCGGGAGGGCGGTGTGGCGCGATGCCCATGCCCACCGTTCGCCCAATGCCGGCTGGCCGGAAGCCGCCTTTGCCGGCGCGCTGGGGCTCGCCCTGGCCGGCCCGCGCCAGTATGGCGGCGTGATGAGCGTCGACGGTGTCATGGGCGAGGGCGGACGGCGAGACTGCACCGCCGCCGACATCCGCCGGGCGCTGAAGCTCTACCGCGCCGCGGATGCGGTGATGATCGCGGGGCTCGGGCTGGCGGTGATGGCGCTGCTGGCGATGTGACGTTCCAGCGGGTTGTTTCGACGCGTTTCCCCGGACGCAGCCGGAACCCGCATCGCTCGAAAAAGCTCTACCCGCGCGCCAGCGCCAGCAGCCGATCCAGGTCGACGTGTCTTTCCAGATGGGCGGCGAGCGCGTCCAGCGTGGCGTCGACGCCGTCCTCATAGTTCAGCCCGCTCGGGGTGGCGCCGAGACGGGCGAGCCAGGCCGAGCGCTGGGCATCATTGGCGAACAGGCCGTGGGCATAGGTACCGACGATGCGCCCGTCCGGGGAGACCGCGCCCTCTCGGCCCTTGCCGTCGATGGTGGCGAAGGGGCGGGCGCGGCCGGGGCCTTCGGTCACGCCCATATGCATCTCGTAGCCGGAAAAGCGCACGCCCTCGCTTTCGCCGCGGATCGCGACCAGCCGCTTCTCGCCCGCCAGCACGGTGTCGACATCGAGCAGGCCAAGGCCCGGCACGGTGCCGGGCGGACCTTCGATGCCGAGCGGATCGCTGAGCGTGCGTCCGAGCATCTGGTAGCCGCCGCACAGGCCGAGAACCCGGCCCCCGCGCCGCACATGGGCGAAAAGGTCGATGTCCCACCCATTGGCGCGCAGATCGGCGAGGTCGGGAATGGTGGATTTCGAACCGGGCAGGATGACGAGATCGGCGTTTCCCGGCAGCGGCTCGCCGGGGCGCACGCGGATCACCTGCACCTGCGGTTCGGCGTCGAGCGGGTCGAGATCGTCGAAATTGGCGATGCGCGGCAGGAGCGGCACCGCGATGCGCAGGCGCGCGCCGGGCTTGTCGAGCGGGGCGGCGTCCAGCGCCAGCGCGTCCTCGGCCGGCAGCCGGCGGGCGCCGGGGAAGAAGGGAATGAGACCGAGCGCGGCCCAGCCGGTGCGGGAGGCGATCTCCTCCATGCCGGAGGCGAACAGCGCCGGATCGCCGCGAAAGCGATTGACCAGAAAGCCGGCGATCATCGCCGCGTCGTCATCGGGCAGCACGGTACGGGTGCCCACCAGGCTGGCGATGACGCCGCCGCGATCGATGTCGCCGATCAGCACCACGGGAACGCCGGCGGCACGGGCGAAGCCCATATTGGCGATGTCCCCGGCGCGCAGATTGATCTCGGAGGCCGAACCGGCGCCCTCCACCAGCACCAGGTCGGCCTCGTCCTTCAGCCGGCCGTAGCTTTCCAGCACGGCACCCATGAGCTGGGGCTTGAGCGCCTGATAGTCGGACGCTTTCGCATTGCCGCGCGCGCGGCCCTGCAC
This sequence comes from Ancylobacter pratisalsi, assembly GCF_010669125.1. Classification (NCBI taxonomy): domain Bacteria; kingdom Pseudomonadati; phylum Pseudomonadota; class Alphaproteobacteria; order Hyphomicrobiales; family Xanthobacteraceae; genus Ancylobacter; species Ancylobacter pratisalsi. Next base: position 884,137 of record NZ_CP048630.1, on the reverse strand, counting down.
GACGATCTGCGCGCCGATCTCGCTCTGCGGTTTCAGCAGCACCGGGTTCATGTGCACGGAGGGGGCGATGCGGGCGGCGCGGGCCTGAAGCGCCTGTGCGCGGCCGATCTCGCCGCCGTCAGCGGTGACGGCGGCATTGTTCGACATGTTCTGCGGCTTGAAAGGGCGCACGCTGAGGCCGCGATTGGTGAAGGCGCGGGCAAGGCCGGCAACCACCAGCGACTTGCCGACATCCGAGCCGGTGCCCTGGAACATGAGCGAGAGGGCGCTCATGACGCCCTCTCAAGCGCGTATGAACTCAGATCCGGCCGGATTCCAGATAGTCCACGCGGCGCTCCAGGTTGGATTCGCGCACCATGGACGGGATCAGGAACAGATCGATGAACTGCCCGATGCCGAAGATGCCGACGGTCAGCAGCCAGAGCGCGCCGGTCCAGTAGCGGCCGGCATAGAAGCGATGAATGCCGCACACGCCGATCAGGCAGAAGAACCAGAACAGATAGGCGATGGGGGTGGACCGCATCGACGGGAAACTCCCTGAAGCCACGCCGCGACAGCCGGCGTCTCCTCCCAGATGGGAATATCCGGCCCAAATTTCGAGATCGCACGGCGAAGAATGCGCGAGGCATCAGAATTCGATGCCCTTCTGCGCCTTCACCCCGGCCTTGAAGTGGTGCTTGACCAGCGTCATTTCGGTCACGAGGTCGGCGGCCTCGACCAGCGCCGGCTTGGCGTTGCGGCCGGTGATGGCGACGTGCAGCCCTTTGCGGCGGGCCTGAAGTGTCGCGATCACCTCGTCGAGCGGCAGATAGTCGTAGCGCAGCGCGATGTTGAGCTCGTCGAGGATGACGAGGCCGATGGACGGGTCCGCCATCAATGCGCAGGCCTGCTCCCAGGCGCGGCGGGCGCTGGCGATGTCGCGCGCGAGGTCCTGCGTCTCCCAGGTGAAACCCTCGCCCATGGTGTACCACGCCACCCGGTCGCCGAAGGTCTCCAGCGCATCGCGCTCGGCCGAATGCCAGGCACCCTTGATGAACTGCACCACGCCCACGCGCGCGCCATGGCCGAGCGTGCGCAAGGCGAGGCCGAAGGCGGCGGTGGACTTGCCCTTGCCCGCGCCGGTGTGGACGATCAGCAGGCCCTTCTCGACGGTCTTGGAAGCGACCTCGGCGTCCTGCACCGTCTTGCGCTTTTCCATCTTGGCGCGGTGGCGCTCGGCCTCGGTCGAGGTGACGTCGTTCATGAACTGAGCCTTATCCCTTCACCGGCATGGTAAGCCCGGCGACCATGAAGACCACCCGCTGCGCCTCGGCGGCGACCTTCTGGTTGAGCCGGCCCTGCGCGTCGCGGAAGCGCCGGGCCAGCGCGTTGTCGGGCACGATGCCGAGCCCGACCTCGTTGGAGACAACGAAGACCTCGCCGTCATGGGCGCTGAGCGCCGCGAGCAGCGCGTCCCCTTCCTTTGCGAGGTCGGCATCCGCCAGCATGCGGTTGGTGAGCCACAGGGTAAGGCAATCCACCAGCACCGGCTGTCTCGAGGGCAGGTTCGCGATCGCCGCGGCGAGATCGTGCGGCGCTTCGAGGGTCTGCCACGGCGCGGGCCGGCGCGAACGGTGGAGCGCGATGCGCTCCACCATCTCGTCATCATAAGCCTGCGCCGTGGCGATGTAGGTCCAGGGCGGGGAAAGCCGCTCGATCAGTTCCTCGGCGTGCCGGCTCTTGCCTGAGCGGGCGCCGCCGAGGATGAAGGTGAGGCTCATGCCGTTCAGGCAGTTCCGGCCGCGAGGCGCGGACGCAGCCAGCCGGCAAGGCCGCCCAGCAGCACCCAGAACACGAAGCTCGCCGCCACCGTCGCCACGATGAAACTGTGATGCAGCGATTCCGGGATCGGGCTCTCATGGCTGTCGGGTTGCGGGGCGCCGATGAGATGGGGCGCGAGGATCAGCGCGACGCCCAGCGCGGCGAGGAGCGGAGTGCGGCCAAAGGCGATGAACGCAAGGCCGCCGGCCGTGGCTGCCGCCGTGCCGATCCACCACATCTGCCGGGCCAGAAGGTCCGCCGCCGGCATGGCGGGAAGCTCCGGCGGTAGGCCGAGCCCCGGCGCCACGGTGAAGACGGCAAAGCCGGCAAGGCCCCAGAGAAGGCCCTGACGCCAGCTCGAAAGCCCGCCGGCAAGCTCGCTGGCGGCCACCAGCAGCAGCGCAAAGCCGAAGCCGGTGAGGACCATGGCCAGCACGGTGAACGCGTTGCGTTCGAACCCGTCCGAGGGGCCCCATTCATCGGCGTCGTGCTCGTGGGCCGCGGTGCCGGGCGCGTGTTCATGCGCCGCGGATGCGGCCTCCTCGGGGGCGCCGTTCTCGAAGGTCTCTGCCTTGAGGATCAGCGGCACCGTGCCGAAGATCTGGATGGCGGAGCCGACAAGGCCAGTGCCGATGCCCGCGAGGGCGGCGACAAACAGAATCGTCCTGAAAAGTGACATGGTGCGCGCTCCCCGGACTCAGTGGCAGGGGAAGGCGGTCGCGTGGCGGACGTCGTGCGTGGCGTTGTGCACGGCGCTGATATGGGAAAAGCCCACGCCGCCGATCACGAACACGCCGATGAGGGCGGCGAAGGTGATCTGGAGGGCGCGCGAGGCGGCCGATTCGCGCGAGGCAGACGCGAGCGGGCTGTGGGAAGCGTTCATGACAGTCTCCTTTGGCCCTCCACCCGAGGGCCTTTGCGGGTTGTGTCGACGGCCGGTCTCCTGGCTCGCGGGTCTCGGCCCTTTCCTCCGCCTTCCCGGCTCGAAAGCCAGTGGCCAGTGGAGGGGGCTCGCCGCTTACAGTTGCGGGGGCAGCCGCGGAATCGGCGGAAGGCTTTCGCGCTCCGCCCCACCGCGTTCCCGTCTTGCGTCCCGTGGAACTCACGGGAACCGACGACGCGCCGACTATAGCGCGTGCGCGCCAGCCCGCAACGGGCGCGGTGGGGTTTGACACGGTTTGACATTCCCCGCCCGCGCTCCTTAAGTGGCGGCGACCGACGGTTTTCTCCCGCCTCGCGGGAGGGACTAAGAGGGAATGCGGTGCGGGGCAGGGCCTTCTCGGGCGCGCTCCAATTCCGCGGCTGCCCCCGCAACTGTAAGCGGCGAGCCCGTGCCGGAAGCCACTGGGATGACACCCGGGAAGGCGGCTACGAGGCGGCGACCCGCGAGCCAGGAGACCTGCCGTAGGTTCGGTCGTGATTCCCGGCGGGGTGCCCGGTGGTCAGGCAGAGCATGCCGGGCCCTTGCGTCCGGCGGCTTCGCGCGGAGTTCTCCGCGGCCGGTGCATCCCGTGACCCGACTGGTTTCGTGCCGACCGGTTTCTGGAGAGCCCGCATGAACACTGCCCAGACGTCCACTCTTTCGCGGGTGCCGTGCACCATCGTCACCGGCTTCCTCGGCTCGGGGAAGACCACGCTGATCCGGCATATCCTTGAGAAGGCGCGCGACAAGCGGCTCGCGGTGATCGTCAACGAGTTCGGTGATGTCGGTATCGACGGCGAGATCCTGAAGGGCTGCGGCATCGAGACCTGCCCGGAGGAGAACATCGTCGAACTCGCCAATGGCTGCATCTGCTGCACGGTGGCGGATGACTTCGTGCCCGCGCTCGACGCCATTCTCGCCCGCGAGCCCAAGGTCGACCACATTCTGATCGAGACCTCGGGCCTCGCGCTGCCCAAGCCGCTGGTGCAGGCCTTCCACTGGCCCGCCATCCGCAGCCGGGTGACCGTGGATGGCGTGGTGGCCGTGGTCGATGGCGATGCGCTGGCCGCCGGCCGCGTCGCCCATGACCATGACGCACTGGCCGAACAGCGCGCCGGCGACGTCTCGCTCGACCATGACGACCCGATCGAGGAAGTGTTCGACGACCAGATCGCCTGCGCCGATCTCGTGATCCTGACCAAGGCCGACCTGATCGACGCCGCCGGCATGGCGCGCGCCCGCGCCGCGCTCGACGCCGAGCTGCCCAAGGGCGTGCGCGTGGTCAGCGTCTCCGGTGGGCGGATCGATCCGGCCATTCTCATGGGGCTGGGCGTCGGGACCGAGGACGACATCGAGAATCGCCGCACCCATCATGACGACGAGCTGGAACACGACCATGACGACTTCGACAGCTTCGTCGTCGAGGTGCCCGAGATCGCCGATCCGGCCGAATTCGCGGCGCGGGTGACGCGGGCGGCGGAAGAGGCGGATGTGCTGCGCGTGAAGGGGTTCCTGCCGGTTTCGGGCAAGCCGATGCGGCTGCTGGTGCAGGCGGTCGGCCCGCGCGTGAGCCACCAGTTCGACCGGCCGTGGGGCGCTGGCCCGCGTGTCGGGCGCCTCGTCGCCATCGGGCTGAACGGGCTCGACCGGGCGAAGGTCGAGGCCCTGCTTGCCGGCCACGACGCACCCGTACCGGCCTGACCGGGAAGCGCCGGCGCCATGCACATCCTCACCACCACATCGACCAGCCTCGACGATCTCGTCGAGCCGGTCGACCTTGGCCAGACGCCGGGCGATGTGGTGGTGCTGTCCTTTACCGACAGCGACCTCGGCGCGCTGGCGCGGGCGCAGGGCGGGCCCGGCGGCGCGGCGCTGCCCAGCCTCAGGCTCGCCAGCCTGCGCGACCTGCGCCATCCGATGTCGGTCGATCTGTGGATCGACAAGGTCGCGGTGCACGCGCGGGTGATCGTGGTGCGCCTGCTCGGTGGGTTGGACTGGTGGCGCTACGGGGCCGAGCGGCTGGGGGCGGAAGCGCGGGCGCGGGGCATCGCGCTGGCCATCCTGCCGGGCGAGGACCGCGACGACCCGAGGCTTGCCGAGGCTTCCACCCTTGCCGCCGATGAACTCGAGGCGCTGCTGGGCTATTTCCGTGCCGGCGGGCCGGACAATATGCGCCAGCTGCTGCATCGCCTGGCCGGCCATGCCGGCCGGGCTCTGCCCTTCGCGGCTCCGGTGCCGGTGCCGCTCGCCGGGCACTATCCCTGCGGTGTGCCGGCCGGCGAGGGGCCGGTGGTGCCGGTCATTTTCTACCGCTCGATGTGGCTGGCGGCCGATGCCGCCCCGGTGGACGCGCTCTGCGCCGCGCTGGCCGAGCGCGGGCTCGATCCACGCCCCGTCTTTGTCGCCAGCCTGAAGGAGCCGACCTCCATCGCCTTTCTGGAGGGGATGCTGGCGCAGGTGAGCCCCGCCGTGATCGTGACGCTCACCGCCTTCGCCGCCGCTGATCCGGGCACGCAGACCGTGCTGGACCGCGCGGGCGTGCCGGTGCTTCAGGGCGTGGTCGCGACCACGCGGCGTGAGGCGTGGCTCGACGGCGCGCGCGGGCTAACGGCGTCGGACCTCGCCATGCATGTGGTGCTGCCCGAGCTCGATGGCCGCGTGCTGGCGGGCGCGCTGTCCTTCAAGGCGCCGGACCCCGCCCCTTCGGTGCCCGGTTTCTCCGCGCTGGTGAACCGGCCGGAGCCGGACCGTGTCGCGCAGGTGGCTGATCGGGTGGCGGCGCTGGCGCGGCTGCAGGCGCTGGCGCGGAACCAGCGCCGGGTGAGCGTGCTGATGCCCGACTATGCCGGCGTGCCGGGCCGTACCGGCTGGGCGGTGGGGCTCGACGTACCCGCGAGCGTGCGGGCGCTGCTGCAGGATCTGCACGCGGGCGGCTACCAGGTGAGCGACATTCCCGGTGACGAGCAGGCCCTGCTGCGGGACCTTGCCGCCTCGCCGGGCGCCTCGCTTTCGCTCGAAGCCTATCGGCGCCTTACCGCGGCTGTGCCGGCCGAGGCCATGGCGCAGATCGACGCGGCCTGGGGCGCGCCGGAGGACGACCCGGATGTCGCGGAGGGCGCGTTCCGGTTTCGCGCCCGCACGTTCGGCAATGTGACGCTCGCGTTGGCGCCGGACCGAGGCAGCCTGGCCGAGCGGCGGGCGCAGTATCACGACCCGGTGCTGGCGCCGCGCCACGCGCTGCTGGCGTTCGGGCTGTGGCTTCAGCGCGAGGCCGACATGGTCGTGCACATGGGCGCGCATGGCACGCTGGAATGGCTGCCGGGCAAGCATGTGGCGCTGACCGCCGGGTGTTTCCCCGAGCTGGTGCTCGGCAGCCTGCCGGTGGCCTACCCCTTCATCGTGTCCAATCCCGGCGAGGCGGCGCAGGCCAAGCGCCGGATCGCGGCGGTGACGCTCGGCCATCTGCCCCCGCCCACCATCGAGACCGGCCTTGCCGGCGAAGCGCGCGAGCTGGAACGGCTGGTGGACGAATACGCGCAGGCCGACGGGCTCGACCGGCGCCGGCGCGACCGGCTGGCGCGGCTGATCGTCGAGGAGGCAACCCGCACCGGGATAGCCCGCGATGCCGGGCTCGGTGGCGATGCCGACCCCGATGAGGCGCTCCGGCGGATCGACGCGTTCCTGTGCGATATCAAGGAGATGCGGCTCAAGGACGGTTTCCATGTCTATGGGCGTGGCGCCTGCGGGGAGGCCGAGCGCGACGGGCTTATGGCGGCGCTGGACGGGCGGCGGGTGGCGGCAGGGCCAGCGGGCGCACCGGGGCGCGGGCGTACCGATGTGACGCCGACCGGGCGAAATCTCTACGCCAGCGACCCGCGCGCCCTGCCGACATCGACGGCGATGGACCTCGGCCGGCTGGGCGCCGAGGAGGTGGTGCGCGCCTATATGCAGCTTCACGGCGACTGGCCGCGCGCGCTGGTGCTCGACCTGTGGGGTAGCGCGACGCTGCGCACCGGGGGTGAGGAGATCGCGCAGGGGCTGGCGCTGATCGGCGCGCGGCCGACGTGGGATCCCTCCAGCGGGCGCGTGACCGGCATCGAGGTGCTGCCCACCGCCGCGATGGGGCGCCCGCGCATCGATGTAACCTTCCGCATTTCCGGGCTGTTCCGCGACCTGTTCCCCGCCCAGATCGCGCTGCTGGATGCCGCGCTGAAGGCGGTGGCGCGGCGCGACGAGCCGCCGGACGAGAACCCGCTGCGGGCCGCGGGCGAGGGAGACGCACCGCTGCGGATCTTCGGCACCGCGCCGGGAGCCTATGGCGCCGGGCTCGAGGCCGGGGACATCGATCCTGAGGCGCTGGGCGCGGCCTATCTCGATAGCGCTTCCCACGCCTATGGCGGCGCGGAAGGTGTGGGACGCGCGGCGGGCGCGGCGTTCGAGGCGCGGGTGGCGGCGGCGGACCTGCTTGTCCACGGCGCCGACGATCCGGGGCGTGACCTGATGGAGGGCGACGCCGACCTCGCCTTTATCGGCGGTTTCGCGGCCGCCGCGACGCGGCTGGGGCGCACGCCCGATCTCGTGGTGCTGGACACCGCCGACCCGGCCCGCCCGACGGCGCGCCCTCTGGGCGAGGCCATTGCGCGGATCGTGCACGGGCGGGCGAACCCGCGCTACATCGAGGGCCTGATGCGGCACGGCCCGCGCGGCGCGGCGGAAATCGCCGAGACGGTGGACCGCCTGATCGGCTTCGCGGAAGCGACGCCGGCGGTGCCCGGCCATCTGATCGACCTTCTGCACGCCGCCTATGTGGGCGATGACAGGGTGCGCGCCTTCCTGATGGATGTCTCTCCCGAGGCGGCGCGCTTCGTTGCCGGGCGATTCGCCGGTGCGCGCGACAAGGGGCTCTGGCATCCGCGCCGCAACGATGTTGGCGCCGACATCGCCTCGCTGCGCGGGGAGGCGGCGGAATGAGCGCCGCGTCCGTCCGCGCCATGCGCCGGGGCGCCTGCCCGAGCCTGCCCGCGCCGATGCAGACCGGGGACGGGTTGCTGGCGCGGCTCCAGCCCATGGAGCCGTTGACGCTCGACCAACTCGCCGGGCTGGCGGCGCTGGCGAGCGAGCTGGGCAACGCCATCGTGGAAGTGACCGCGCGCGGCAAGCTCCAGCTGCGCGGACTGACGCCCGCCAGCGCGCCGCATCTCGCCGCGGGCGTCGATGCGCTGGGGATCGAGGTGCAGCCGGGATTCCCGGTGGAGACCAGCGCGCTGGCCGGGCTCGATCCGGCCGAGGTCTTCGACCCGCGTCCGCTGGCGCAGGCGATCTCGAACGCCGCGAGCGGGCTGGTGCCGGGCCTCGCGCCCAAAGTCTCGGTGGTGGTGGATGGCGGCGGTTCGCAGCATCTGCGCGCCCTGAAAGCCGACATAGCCGTCACCGCCGGGGGCGGCGGGCGCCTTCTGGTGCGTCTGGCCGGCGTCGCGGCCGGGGAGGTGGTGCCCGAGTGGGCCGTCACCAGCGTGGTCGGGCTGCTGGAACAGCTCGCCGCGTGCGGACCGGCGGCGCGGATGGCGGAACTGGTGGCGCGTGAGGGAATCGATGCCCTGCGCGCGAGTGCGGGGCTGACGCCGGCGGCTGATCGCGCCTGTCCCCCCGCCGAGCCGGTCGGGGTTCATTCGCTCACCGATGGCACGCTGGCGCTCGGCCTTGGGCTTGGCTTCGGACAGGTGGAGGCCGGCGCGCTGGCGGGACTGGCGGCAGCGGCGCGGGACGCGGGCGCGCGGTGCGTCGAGCCTGCGTCCGGGCGGGCGCTGCTGGTCATCGGACTGGCGCCGGAGACCGCGCGGCAGCTGAGGGCGACGGCCGAGGGGCTTGGCTTCATTACCGATCCGCAGGATGTGCGCCGCCGGGTGATCGCCTGTTCCGGTGCCCCGGCCTGCGGCTCGGCGCGGATGGAGACCCATGCGCTCGCGGCCGCGCTGGCAGGCGCGCTCGCGCCCTCCATTGCCCATGGCGATGTGCATGTGTCGGGCTGCGCCAAGGGCTGCGCGCATCCCGCGCGGGCGCTTGTCACCATCGTGGGGCTGGACGAGGGGATGGGTCTCGTGGTCGAAGGCACGCCGCGTGATGTTTCGGCGCAGGACGTTCTGGGGCGCGACGTGCCGGTGGCGCGGCTGGCGGAAATGGTACGCGAGATGTTGCGGAAGACGAGTGCGATGAAGAAGGACCCGGCCTGAGTGTCCATCCCGTTCGATTATGTACGCGACGGCAACGCGATCTATGAGCGCTCCTTCGCCATCATCCGCGAAGAGGCCGATCTCGGCCGGTTCGCGCCGGAAGAGGCGGATGTGGCGGTGCGGATGATCCATGCCTGCGGGCTGGTGGAAGCCGCGTTCGCCATCGATTTCGCGCCCGGCCTTGTCCGTGCCGCGCGCCGCGCGCTCATGGACGGCGCACCGATCCTGTGCGACGCCGAGATGGTGGCGCATGGGGTGACGCGGGCGCGGCTGCCGGCGGGCAATGAGGTCATCTGTACGCTGCATGATCCCGCCGTGCCCGATCTCGCGGCACGGCTCGGCACCACGCGCTCGGCCGCCGCGCTGGAGCTGTGGCGCGACCGCATGGAAGGCGCGGTCATCGCCATCGGCAACGCGCCGACCGCGCTGTTCCGGCTGCTGGAAATGCTGGACGCGGGCGCGCCGAAGCCGGCGGCGATCCTCGGCATTCCGGTCGGCTTCGTGGGAGCGGCCGAATCCAAGGATGCGCTGGCGGCGGGCGAGCATGGCGTGCCCTGGCTGGTGGTGCGCGGGCGGCTCGGAGGCAGTGCGATGACGGCGGCTGCGGTGAACGCTCTGGCGAGGCCCGGCATATGAACGCACCAGCAGCAGGACGCCTCATCGGCGTGGGTGTCGGGCCGGGTGATCCGGAACTGATGACGCTGAAGGCCGCGCGGGCGCTGCGCGAGGCCGATGTCGTCGCCTATTTCGCCAAGCGCGGCAATGCGAGCCATGCACGCGCCATCGCCTGCGACCATTTTCGCGAGGGAGCGATCGAACTGGCGCTGGGCTATCCCGTGACCACGGAGGCGCCCAAGGACGAGGCGCCCTACAAGGACGCCATCGCGGCGTTCTACGAAGAGGCCGCGCACGACGTGGCGGCCCATCTCGACGCGGGGCGGACGGTCGCGGTGCTCTCCGAGGGCGACCCGCTGTTCTATGGCTCCTACATGCACCTGCATGTGCGGCTGTCGCAGCGCTACCCGACCGAGGTGATCGCCGGCGTGACCGGGATGTCCGGCTGCTGGTCGCAGGCGGGGGCGCCGATCGCGCAGGGAGATGACGTGCTCAGCGTGCTGCCGGGCACGCTGGCCGAGGGGGAGCTTGCCCGCCGGCTTGGCGAGACCGACGCGGCGGTGATCATGAAGGTGGGGCGAAACCTGCCGAAGATCCGCCGCGCGCTGACCGCCGCCGGCAAGCTGGACCGCGCGCTCTATATCGAGCGCGGCACCATGAACGGGAGCCATTGCGTGAAGCTGACCACGCGCGATGAAAGTCCGGCGCCCTATTTCGCCATCGTGCTGGTGCCGGGCTGGGGTGCACGTGGATGAACGGACGGTCAGGCGGATATCTCGTGGTGGTTGGCCTCGGGCCGGGAGAAGCGCTCTTCCTCACCCCTCAGGCGCAGGAGGCGCTGGAGCAGGCCGAAGCGATCTACGGCTACATGCCCTATCTCGACCGCGTGCCGGTGCGCGAGGGCCAGCAGCGCTTCGCCTCCGACAATCGCGAGGAGCTGGCCCGCGCGGGCGCGGCGCTGGCCCATGCCGCGAGCGGGGCGCGCGTCGCCATGGTCTCGGGCGGCGATCCGGGCGTCTTCGCCATGGCCGCGGCGGTGATCGAGGCGATCGATGCCGGGCCGCCGGAATGGCGCGCCCTGGACCTTTCCATCGTGCCGGGCATCACCGCCATGCTGGCGGTGGCGGCGAAGACCGGTGCCCCGCTCGGACACGATTTCTGCGCCATCTCGCTCTCCGACAATCTCAAGCCCTTCGAACTGGTGGAGAAACGGCTGCGGCTTGCCGCGCAGGCCGGCTTCGCGATGGCGTTCTACAATCCCGTGTCGAAGGCGCGGCCGTGGCAGCTCGACCGGGCCTTCGAGGTTCTTCGGGAGGAATTGCCCGGTGATGTGCCGGTGATCTTTGGCCGCGCCGTCGGGCGGCCCGACGAACGGCTGCGGGTACTGCCGCTGGCCAATGCGCGGGGGCACATGGCGGACATGGCGACCTGCATCATCGTCGGATCTGTCGAGACCCGGACCGTGGAGCGGCCGGGGTTGTCGACGCTCGTCTACACGCCGCGACGGGCGGGGCCCCGCTGATGCTCGCCCGCCATGGCGCGGACGCAATCGGGAACGGCGCGCTCCGCGCCTTCGCAAGGGGGCCGCTAGAGCACCCCGGGGCAGCGCGCATCCAGCCACGCCGCGACATCTTCAAGGGTTCCCACGGTCTCCACCTCCGGCCGGGCCGGGCGGGCGACCATGATTACTTCAATACCAAGCGCACGGGCGGCGGCGATCTTGCCGTAGGTGGCGGTTCCGCCGCTGTTTTTGGACAGCACCGCGTCGATGCCGTTCCCGTTCAGCAATTCGCGTTCCTCCGCCTCCTCGAAAGGCCCTCGCGCCTCGATGGTGCGGACGGAAGGAAGGGCGAGCGGCGGGTCGACGGGGTCGATGCTGCGCACGAGATAATGGTGCCGTGGGGCGGCCTCCAGCGCCCGCACCTCGTTGCGCCCGAGGGCGACCAGCACGCGGCGCGGCCGGTCTCCAAGCTGCGCGACGGCTTCGGGAATGGTGTCGGCATGGGTCCACCGGTCCCCCGCGCAGGGCTGCCATGGCGGGCGCACCAGGGCGAGCAGCGGCACGCCGGCGCGGCGCGCGGCCTCGGCCGCATTGTGCGCCATGACGGCGGCAAAGGGATGGGTGGCATCGACAAGCAGGTCGATGCGCTCGGCCTTAAGGTGCGCGGCCAGCCCCTCGGCGCCGCCGAAGCCGCCGGTGCGCACCGGCGCGGCAAGGTCGAGCGGGTTGCGCGTGCGCCCGGCAAGGGACAGGCTGACGTCGAACCCCTTGCCCTCGCCCGGTGCGGTGAGGCGGGCGGCGAGTTCGCGGGCTTCCCCGGTGCCGCCGAGAATCATCAGGCGTGGACGGCGGCTCTGCCCGCCGCTGGAAGGTGAGGTCATGGTAAATGTCTTGACCGACGCTGAACCGAGGACGCCCGAAGCGCCGCGCGACGATGCGCAGGAGCGGCGCTGGTTGTCCATCGTCGGCATGGGCGAGGAGGGGATCGAGGGGCTCTTGAACGCCGCGCGCATGGCGATTTCCGACGCCGAACTCGTGTTCGGTGGTGCGCGCCACCTCGCGCTGGCGGGCTCGGCGATAAAGGGAACGGCCTCGCCCTGGCCGAGCCCGTTCGAGCGGGGGATCGAGGCGGTGCTGGCGGCGCGCGGGCGAAAGGTCTGCGTCATCGCCTCGGGCGACCCATTTCTCTACGGCGTTGGCGCGGTGCTGGCACGCCATCTGACGGCGCCTGAGATGCGGGCGTTTCCCGCGCCCTCTTCCTTCAGCCTCGCGGCGTCGCGCCTTGGCTGGGCACTGGCGGACACGGCGTGCCTGACCGTGCATGGCCGGTCGCTGGATCTCATAAGGGCCCATCTTCATCCCGGACGACGCCTGCTGGTGCTCACCTCGGACGGGGCGGGGCCGGGAGAGATCGCGGCGTTGTTGACGCAGGCAGGATTCGCCGGCTCCACGCTCCATGTGCTGGAAGCGTTGGGCGGCCCCCGCGAGAGGGTGCGTACCGCGCGCGCGGAGCGTTTCGCGCAGGCGTTCGACGGCACGGTCATCGATCCGCTCAACCTTGTCGGTATCGAGGTCGTGGCGGGCGAGAGCGCGCGGATTATCGCCCGCGCGCCGGGGTTGCCGGATGATTTGTTCGAGCATGATGGCCAGCTCACCAAGCGCGAGGTGCGGGCTGTGACGCTGTCCGCTCTCGCTCCCCGCCGGGGGGAGATGCTGTGGGATATCGGCGCCGGCGCCGGTTCGGTCGCTATCGAGTGGATGCTGGCCGACCCCTCCCTGAGGGCGATCGCGATCGAGGAACGCGCGGCGCGGGCGGCGCGGGTGCGGCGCAATGCGGCCTCTCTGGGAACGCCGGGGCTCAAGGTGATCGAGGGACGGGCGCCGCAGGTGCTGGGCGGTCTTCCCGTTCCCGACGCGATCTTCATCGGCGGGGGCGCGGGGGACGACGGCGTGGTGGACGCCGCGCTCGCCGCCCTGAGGCCCGGTGGACGGCTGGTGGTCAATGCGGTGACGCTGGAAACCGAAGCCCGGCTGATCTCGCTGCACGCGGCGCGGGGCGGGGAGCTGGTGCGCCTTTCCATTGCGCGCGCAGTGCCCGTCGGCGGGCTCACGGGCTGGCGCCCGGCGATGCCGGTGACGCAATGGAGCTGGACCAAGCCGCCGACCGCCGGGCCGGAGGGCGGGCGGTGATCGTCGCGGGCGTCGGCAGCCGACGCGGCGTGAGCGCGGAAGAGGTCTGCGCGGCGGTGCGCGGTGCGCTGGCGCGGCACGACGTGAAGCTGTGCGACATTTCACTGATGGCGACGCCGGCCCTGAAGGGTGGTGAGGCGGGCATCATCAAGGCCGCGCTGGACCTCGGCCTGCTGCTGGTGATGGTGCCGCAGGCGCAGCTCGAAGCCGCCGGCCAGCGGGCGATCACCCATTCCGAACGGGTGGTGGCGCTGATGGGCGTGCCCTCTGTGGCGGAAGCCTCGGCATTGGCGGTGGCGGGACGGCGTTCCGCGCTGGTCGGGCCGCGCTTCGTGCTGGGGCCGGTGACATGCGCGTTGGCGCGCGAGGCGGACAAGGGGACGTAGACGCGGTGACAGTGCATTTCATCGGCGCGGGGCCGGGCGCGGCGGACCTGATGACGCTGCGCGGGCGCGATCTCATCGCGCGCTGCCCGGTGTGCCTCTATGCCGGCTCGATCGTGCCCCCGGAGGTGCTGGAGTGGTGCCCCTCGGGCGCGCGTATCGTCGATACCGCCCCGCTGGCGCTGGACGAGATCGAGGCCGAATATGTTCGGGCGGAGCAGGCCGGGCTCGACGTCGCGCGGCTGCATTCGGGCGATCTGTCGATCTATTCGGCGGTGGCCGAGCAGGTCCGGCGACTGGAGCGGCACGGCATTGCCTATACGCTGACCCCCGGTGTGCCCGCTTTCGCGGCGGCGAGCGCGGTGCTCGGGCGCGAACTGACCGTGCCGGGGCTGGCGCAGAGCCTCGTCATCACCCGTGTGTCGGGGCGCGCCTCGGCGATGCCGGAGGGCGAGACGCTCGCCGCCTTCGGGGCCACGGGCGCCACGCTGGCGATCCACCTCGCCATTCACGCCCTGGACAAGGTGGTGGCCGAGCTGACGCCGCTTTACGGCGCCGACTGCCCGGTCGCGGTGGTGGTGGAGGCGACGCGGCCGGGGGAACGGGTGATCGCGGGCACGCTGGGCGACATCGCCGGGAGGGTTGCGGCCGAGCCGGTGGAGCGCACGGCGTTGATCATGGTCGGGCGTGCGCTGGCGGCGGAAGGGTTTCGCGAAAGCGCGCTTTATGATGCCACCTATCAGCGCCGCTTCCGGGGGCGCGAGTGAGCGCGCGGGGGCTGATCATCGGCGCGCCGCGATCGGGGTCCGGCAAGACCACGGTGACGCTGGGCACGGTGGCGGCGCTGGCGCGGCGCGGGGTGAGGGTGCGGGCGGTGAAATCCGGGCCGGACTACATCGACCCCGCCTTTCATGCCGCCGCCACCGGCGCGCCGGGACTGAACCTCGACAGTTTCGCCATGTCGCCCGACCTCATCGACGCGCTGGCGGGAGAGGCGGCGCGCGATGCCGAGTTGATCATCATCGAGGCATCGATGGGCCTGTTCGACGGCGTGGCGGGCACGCGGGGCCGCACCGGCTCCGCGGCCGACCTCGCCGCCCGGCTCGACCTGCCGGTGGTGCTGGTGGTGGATGTCTCCGGGCAATCGCAATCCGCCGCCGCCGTGGTCCGCGGCTTCGCGACGCATGATCCCCAGGTCCGCATCGCCGGTGTCGTACTCAACAAGGTGGCAAGCGAGCGCCACCGCGCGCAGGCCAGCGAGGCCATCGCCGCCTTGGGCATTCCCGTGCTTGGCGCGGTGCTGCGCGACGTATCGCTGAGCCTTCCCGAGCGCCATCTGGGGCTGGTGCAGGCGAGCGAGCATCCGGCGCTGGAGACGCATTTCGCCGCGCTGGCGGACCGGGCGCAGGCGCAGATCGACCTCGACGCGCTGATGGCACTGGCGCGGCCGATGCCACCGGCGACGGCCGCGCCAGTGCCTTTGGCGCCGCCCGGCCAGCGCATCGCCCTGGCGCGCGACGTCGCGTTCTCCTTCGCTTATGAGCATCTGGTGCAGGGCTGGCGAAGGGCGGGCGCGGAAATCGCCACCTTCTCGCCGCTTGCCGACGAGGCGCCCGATGACGCCTGCGATGCGCTGTGGCTTCCCGGTGGCTATCCCGAACTCCATGGCGCCCGACTGGCGGGCGCGACGTGTTTTCTGGAGGGCGTGCGCCGTTTTGCCGAGACCCGTCCAATCCATGGCGAGTGCGGCGGCTTCATGGTTCTGGGCGAGACGATGGAGGATGCGGAAGGCGTCGTGCACCCCATGCTCGGCCTGCTGGGCCACAGCACCAGCTTTGCCAAGCGCAAGCTCAATCTCGGCTACCGGCGGGTGGAGACGCTGGCCGCCTCGCCGATCGGTCCGGCGGGCGCGCGTTTGCGTGGCCACGAATTCCATTATGCGCGCGTCACACGAAGCGGCGACGATGCGCCGCTGGTCGCGCTGGCCGATGGGCAGGGTAAGGAAATGGGGATGGCCGGCAGTCGCAGGGGGCGGGTCTCGGGGACCTTCTTCCATGTGATCGCCACCGAATAACTGCTGGGTGATCTCATCACGTGCCCGACGATCGCCGCCAACCACCGAACGGAGCGAACCATGAACATGCTGCGCCGCCTCATTGTCCTGCTCGCCGGTCTCATGGGGGCGGCCGGGGTGGCGGCGGCTGCCGCCGGCGCGCATATCAGCGCGGACCCGAACCTGACGACGGCGGCCTATTTCCTGCTGTTCGGCGCCGGGGGCGCGCTGGGTGCCGCGGCGCTGGCCGCCGCGCGCGGGCCGGGCTGGTCCTTCGCCGACATCGGCGGCATCGTCATCGCGCTCGGGGCGGGTTTGTTCGGCGGAGCGCTGGCCTCGCGCGCGCTCTGGGAGATTGTTCTTTTTCCTATGGCCGCCCCCATTGGGGGTACTATGCTAATCGCGGGATGGTTGATCGTCGCGCTGTCGGCGTTCGAGCGTTGGGGTCGTGCCGGCTAGTTGGCCAAAAGGTTGCATGAACGGCCAACAGGTCCGCCGCCGTCGGCCAGGCCGAAGCGGATGACCGCAAGGGGAGCACAAGCTGCACATGTCAGTCGAGGTCGAGGATAAGATGCTGGACAAGTCGGAGACTGCCGCGCGGGCGGCCGCTGCGGGCGATGACGTCGCGAAGTTTCGTGCCGCGGTCATCTCCAAGCTGACCTACGCAGTGGGCAAGAATCCGGCAGCGGCGAGCGATCGCGACTGGTTCCTTGCCACTGCCTTCGCCACCCGCGACCGCATCGTCGACCGCTGGATCACCTCCACGCGCCAGACCTATTCGGAAGGGCGCAAGCGCGTTTACTACCTCTCGCTCGAATTTCTGATCGGCCGGCTGCTGTTCGATGCGCTGACCAATATCGAGATGCTCGAGACCGCGCGCTCGGCGCTGGGCGACCTTGGCGTCGATCTCGACCGGCTGCGCCAGGTGGAGCCCGACGCGGCGCTGGGCAATGGCGGCCTGGGACGCCTCGCGGCCTGCTTCATGGACAGCATGGCGACGCTCTCGATCGCCGCCTACGGCTACGGTATCCGCTACGAGAACGGCCTGTTCCGCCAGATGATCAAGAATGGCTGGCAGAAGGAATATCCCGAGGACTGGCTGTCCTTCGGCAATCCGTGGGAGTTCGAGCGCCCCGAGGTCTATTACGACGTCGGCTTCGGTGGCTCGGTCGAGGCGGTGCCGGTGGGGGGCGACCGCAAGAAGCAGATCTGGCATCCGGGCGAGACGGTCGAGGCCGTCGCCTATGACACGCCGATCGTGGGCTGGCGCGGTCACCATGTGAACACGCTGAGGCTGTGGTCGGCGCGCGCCGCCGACCCGATCCGGCTCGACGCCTTCAACCAGGGCGACCATGTCGGCGCGCTGGTGAACCAGGTGAAGGCCGAGGCGATCTCGAAGGTGCTCTATCCTTCCGACGCCACGCCCGCGGGCCAGGAGCTGCGCCTGCGCCAGGAGTATTTCTTCACCGCCGCCTCGCTGCGCGACCTGACGCGCCGCCATGTCGACAGCTTCGGCGATGTGCGCTCGCTGCCCGACAAGGTGTCGATCCAGCTCAACGATACCCACCCCGCCATCGCTGTCGCGGAACTGATGCGCGTGCTGGTGGACGAGCACGACATCGAGTGGGACGAGGCGTTCGACATCACCACGCGGACGATCTCCTACACCAACCACACCCTGCTGCCCGAGGCGCTGGAGACGTGGCCGGTGCCGCTCATGGAGCGCCTGCTGCCGCGCCACATGCAGATCATCTACCTGCTCAATGCAAAGCACCTGGAAAAGGTGAGCGCCGAGTTCCCCGGTGATGACGCGCTGCTCTCCTCGGTCTCCCTGATCCAGGAAGATCATGGCCGCCGGGTGCGCATGGGCAATCTCGCCTTCCTCGGATCGCATTCGATCAACGGCGTGGCCGCGCTGCACAGCGAGTTGATGAAGACGACCGTCTTCAAGGATTTCTACCGGCTGTTCCCGGAGCGGATGAACAACAAGACCAACGGCATCACCTTCCGCCGCTGGCTCTACCAGGCCAATCCCGGGCTCACCAACCTGCTGGTGAATGTGTGCGGTCCCGCCGTTCTCGACGATCCCGCCGAACTGAAGAAGCTTGAGGCCTTCGCGGCCGAGAGCTCGCTCCACGAGCGGCTGATGGCGGTGAAGCGCCAGAACAAGGTCGCGCTGGCGCGGCTCATCCGCGACCGGCTGGACATCAAGGTCAATCCAGGCGCGCTGTTCGACGTGCAGATCAAGCGCATCCACGAATACAAGCGCCAGCTTCTCAACGTGCTGGAGACCATCGCGCTCTATGACGCGATGCGCGCCAACCCGGCCAAGAACTGGGCGCCGCGCGTCAAGATTTTCTCCGGCAAGGCGGCGGCCAGCTATCACATGGCCAAGCTGATCATCAAGTTGGCCAATGACGTCGCCAAGGTGGTGAATGACGACCCCACGGTCCGCGACCTGCTGAAGGTGGTGTTCCTGCCGAACTACAACGTGTCGCTTGCGGAGGTGATCATCCCGGCGGCAGACCTTTCCGAGCAGATCTCCACGGCCGGTATGGAAGCCTCCGGCACCGGCAACATGAAGATGGCCCTCAACGGCGCGCTCACCGTCGGCACGCTCGACGGCGCCAATGTCGAGATCAAGGAGCATGTCGGCGACGACAACATCTTCATCTTCGGCCTGACCGCCGAGGAAGTGGAAGCGCGCCGGGCCAACGGCATCGACGAGTACGGGTCGATTCAGGCCTCGCCGCATCTGGGCGAGGTGCTGGACGCGGTGGAGTCCGGCGTGTTCTCGCCCGACGAGCCGGGCCGCTACAAATCGCTGGTCGATGCGCTTCGCCACCACGACTACTTCCTGGTGACCACCGATTTCGACGCCTACTGGAACGCCCAGCGGGAGATTGACGTGGCGTGGCACGATAAGGCGCGCTGGTGGACGTCGAGCGCGATGAACACCGCCAATATGGGCTGGTTCTCCTCGGACCGGACCATCTCGGAATATGCGCGTGATATCTGGAACGTGCCGGTGCGCCCGGGGCGCTGAGCCCCCGCGCTCCTGCGGATCCCCCGCGGTGCGCCGGAGTGAGGGCCAGGCCCACCGCCGTTCGAAAAGGCTGAGTGAACGCTTATTGTGGACTTTGTGTCGACGGTAAAGGAACCTTCATCCTGCTCGGGTCTTGATGAACTGAAACCCAGGCAGGGAAGGTTTGACGATATGGTTGCGTGGCAGTCGCCGGACCGCGAGGTCGAGGCACTTGTAGGGGGCCGCCACGCCGACCCTTTTGCGCTGCTCGGTCCTCATGAAGTCGCGTCGGGCGTCATCATTCGCGCCTTCGTGCCGGACGCGCAGACGCTGGAGGCGATCGATGCCGACGGCTCCGTCATCGTCGCGCTCACCGACCGGCATCCCGCCGGCTTCTTCGAAGGCCTGGTGAAGGGGCGCCCGGTTTGGGCGCGTTACCGGCTGCGCGCGCGCAATGCCGGTGGCGAATGGGTGCTGGACGATCCCTATTCCTTCGGTCCGGCGCTGGGAGAGATCGACGATCATCTGCTGGTCGAGGGCACGCATCGCCAGCTTTATGAGCGGCTGGGCGCGCATCCCTGTGTCCATGAGGGTGTCGAAGGCACGCGCTTCGCGGTGTGGGCGCCCAATGCCTCGCGGGTCTCCGTTGTCGGCGACTTCAACCGCTGGGACGGGCGCACCCATCAGATGCGCAAGCGCGTCGACAGCGGGCTCTGGGAAATTTTCGCCCCCGGCGTCGGCGAGGGCGCGATCTACAAATACGAAATCATCTCCGCCGATGGCCGGCTGCTGCCGCTGAAGGCGGACCCGTTCGGCTTCCATGGCGAACTGCGCCCGGCGACCGGTTCCGTCGTGGCGCGGGTCGACAATTTCGAATGGCACGACGCCGCCCATATCGAGGCCCGCGCCAGGGGTGAGTCGCGCGAGAAGCCGATGGCGACCTACGAGGTCCATCTCGGCTCGTGGCGGCGCGGGGAAGACAATCGCTGGCTTACCTATGACGAGCTCGCCGATCAGCTCGTCGACTATGTCGCTTGGATGGGCTTCACCCATATCGAGCTGCTGCCTGTTTCCGAGCACCCGCTGGATGCCTCCTGGGGCTACCAGCCGATTGGGCTGTTCGCGCCCACCAGCCGGTTCGGCGACCCGGCCGGTTTCGCCCGTTTCGTGGATCGGGCGCATCAGGCCGGGCTGTCGGTGATCCTCGACTGGGTTCCCGCGCATTTTCCGACCGATATTCACGGCCTCGCGCATTTTGACGGAACGGCGCTTTATGAGCACGCCGACCCCAAGCGCGGCTTCCATCCGGACTGGAACACGGCGATCTACGATTTCGGCCGGCGCGAAGTCGCCAACATGCTGATCGCCAATGCGCTGTACTGGCTCGACAGGTTCCATATCGACGGGCTGCGCGTCGATGCGGTCGCCTCGATGCTCTACCTCAACTATTCGCGCCGCGACGGCGAATGGTCGCCCAACCCGGACGGCTCCAACGACAACAAGGACGCTGTCGGCTTCCTCCAGCGCACCAACGAGGCTGTCTACGCCGAGCATCCCGGCACCGTGATGATCGCGGAGGAATCGACCTCCTGGGCCGGTGTATCCGCGCCGGTCTATGCCGGCGGGCTTGGCTTCGGCTTCAAGTGGAACATGGGCTGGATGCACGACACGCTGGACTACATGTCGCTGAATCCGGTCCACCGCCCGTGGCACCACGACAAGATCACCTTCGGGCTGGTCTACGCGTTCACCGAGAATTTCGTGCTGCCGCTGTCCCATGACGAGGTGGTGCACGGCAAAGGCACCGTGCTGAGCCGCATGCCCGGAGACGACTGGCAGCGCTTTGCCACGGTACGCGCCTATTACGCGCTGATGTGGGCCTATCCCGGCAAGAAGCTGCTGTTCATGGGCCAGGAATTCGCCCAGCGCGGGGAATGGAGCGAGGAGCGCTCGCTCGACTGGCACCTGCTGGCGATGGGGCCGCACCACAGCGGCGTTCAGGCGCTGGTGCGTACGCTCAATCTCACCTATCGCGACGAGGTCGCGCTTCACGCCCATGACTGCGCGCCCGAAGGCTTCCGCTGGATCGTGGTGGACGATTCACAGCAGTCCATCTTTGCCTGGGTCCGCTTCGGCCGGGACGGCGATGCGCCGATCGTGATGGTGGCCAACATGACGCCGGTGCCGCGCCCCGGCTACCGGATCGGCATGCCTCATGCGGGGCGCTGGCGCGAGATACTCAACACCGATGCCGCCGACTATGGTGGCTCGGGCGTTGGCAATCTCGGTGGCACGGTCGCCGAGAACGTGCCCAGCCATGGCCTGCCGGCAAGCGCGGAGATTGTGCTGCCGCCGCTGGCGACGCTTTATTTCAAATGGGAGCCGGACATACCGGAGCCCGGCGTGCCGGACAGCGTTCCGGATAACAAAGGGGAGTAGACGCTACATGGCAAGAAAGCCGGCTCACCACGCACCGCTCGCCCGAACGGCGATGGCTTACGTGCTCGCCGGCGGGCGCGGCAGCCGCCTGATGGAACTGACCGACCGGCGCGCCAAGCCCGCGGTCTATTTCGGCGGGAAGTCGCGCATCATCGACTTCACCCTGTCCAATGCGCTCAATTCCGGCATACGCCGCATCGGCGTCGCCACCCAGTACCAGGCCCACAGCCTGATCCGGCACATGCAGCGCGGCTGGAACTTCTTCCGCCAGGAGCGCAATGAGAGCTTCGACGTGCTCCCGGCGAGCCAGCGCGTCTCCGAAAGCATGTGGTACCTTGGAACCGCCGACGCGGTGTACCAGAACCTCGACATCATCGAAGCCTACGAGACCCGGCACATCATCATTCTGGCCGGCGACCACGTCTACAAGCAGGACTACGAGTTCATGCTTCAGCAGCACGTCGACCAGGGCGCCGACGTGACGGTCGGGTGCCTGGAAGTGCCGCTCGACGAGGCGACCGCTTTCGGCGTGATGCATGTCGACGAGAGCGACAACATCCTGTCCTTCCTGGAAAAGCCGAAGTCGCCGCCCTCCATGCCCGGGCGCCCGGACAAGGCGCTGGCCTCGATGGGCATCTATGTCTTCGAGACCAAGTTCCTGATCGACCAGCTGCGCCGCGATGCCGCCGATCCGCATTCCACGCATGATTTCGGCAAGGACATCATCCCCTACATCGTGAAGCACGGTAAGGCGTGCGCGCACCATTTCTCGCGCTCCTGCGTGCGTTCGGACATGGAGACGGCGCCCTATTGGCGCGATGTCGGAACGGTGGACGCGTACTGGGAGGCCAATATCGACCTCACCGGGGTTGTGCCGGAACTCGATCTGCACGACCGCGACTGGCCGATCTGGACCTATGCCGAGATCACCCCGCCGGCCAAATTCGTGCATGACGACGAGGGTCGCCGCGGGCAGGCGATCTCCTCTCTGGTCTCGGGCGGCTGCATCATTTCCGGCTCCTCGCTGCGCCGGGCGCTGCTGTTCACCGGTGTGCGGGTGAACTCCTACGGGTCGATCGAGAACGGAGTGATCCTGCCCTATGTCGAGGTCGGCCGTTCGGCCCGGCTGAAGAACGTGGTGATTGATTCCCATGTGCGCATTCCCGAGGGCCTCGTCGTGGGCGAGGATCCGGAACTGGATGCCAAGCGCTTCCGCCGCACGGACAAGGGCATCTGCCTGATCACCCAGTCGATGATCGATCGCCTCGACGTCTAGGCGATCGGCGCGGTCGGCAGCGCAGCGGCGGGGGCCGGGTTCATGCGGGCAGGGATACGGGGACGGCAGGGTGTCTGAGTTCAAGGTTCTTTCGGTCGTCTCCGAGGTCTATCCGCTGGTGAAGACCGGTGGTCTTGCAGATGTCGCCGGCGCGCTTCCAGCGGCCCTCGCGCCTCATGGAGTCGACATGCGCACGCTCATTCCCGGCTATGCGGCGGTGCTCGGCGCCTTGACCCGGGCCGAGCCGGTGCATCATTTCGATCATCTATTCGGCGGCCCGGCACGCCTGCTCGATGCCGAGGCGGCGGGGCTGCGGCTCTTCGTCATTGACGCGCCGCATCTCTATGACCGGCCGGGCGGGCCGTATTCCGACCCGGCTGGAGTGGACTGGCCGGACAATGCCGAGCGCTTCGCCGCGCTCGGCGCGGTGGCGTCCGGCATCGGTCGCGGGCTCGTGCCGGGCTTCGTGCCGGCGGTCGTGCATGCCCATGACTGGCAGGCGGGCCTCGCGCCGGCCTATCTGCACTATTCGGGCGGGTGGCGACCGGGAACGGTCATCACCATTCACAACATGGCGTTCCAGGGAAAATTCCCCGGCACCATCGCCCCGCAGCTCGGCTTTCCCCCCGAGGCGTTCTCGATCCACGGCATCGAATATTATGGCGCGGTCGGCTACCTCAAGGCTGGGCTGAAGCTGGCGGACCGCATCACCACCGTGTCCCCGACCTATGCCAGCGAGATCCTGCTGCCCGAGGGCGGCATGGGGCTTGAAGGGCTGCTCAACGACCGCGCGGACGTCGTTTCCGGCATTCTCAACGGGCTCGACACGGTGGCGTGGGACCCGGCCACGGATGATCACCTGGCTGCCCGCTTCGACGTGAAGCGGCTGAAGGCGCGCGACGCCAACAAGGCCGCGCTTCAGCGGCGCTTCGGGCTGCACGAAGATCCCGATGCGCTGTTGTTCGGTGTGGTCAGCCGCCTGTCCTGGCAGAAGGGGCTGGACCTGCTCGCCGAGAATATCGGCACCTTGCTCGAAATGGGCGGGCAGCTGGCGCTGCTGGGTTCGGGCGATGCCGAGCTTTCCGGCCGGTTCTCGGGCGCCTCGGAAGCCCATGCCGGGCGCGTCGCCACGTGGTTCGGCTATGATGAGGGTGTGGCGCATCTGGTTCAGGCCGGGGCGGACGCGCTCATCGTTCCTTCACGCTTCGAGCCCTGTGGCCTGACCCAACTCGCGGCGCTGCGCTACGGCGCGTTGCCGGTGGTGGCGCGGGTCGGTGGGCTCGCCGACACCGTGATCGACGTCAACGAGATGGCGCGCGGCATCGGTGTGGGGACCGGCGTGCAGTTTTCTCCGGTCACGGCTCCCGCCCTGCATCAGGCGTTGAGGCGCACGCGCGCGCTGTTCCAGGACAAGGTCCTGTGGCGCAAGCTCCAGCGCAATGCGATGACGACGGATGTGTCCTGGCAACGCGCGGCGGGCGAATATGATCGCCTCTATCGCACCCTCGCGGCGGAGCGCGGCGTTTGAGCACCTACGCGATCGACGATGGCAGCCCCGAGCCGCTGGGCGTCACGGCGGATGGGCGGGGCGTCAATGTCGCGGTGTTTTCCGCCCATGCCGAGCGGATCGAGTTCTGCCTGTTCGATCCCGCGGGCGAGACCGAGATCGCCCGGATCGTCCTGCCGGCGCGAACCGGCGATGTGTTCCACGCGCATATTGGAGACGTGCCGCCGGGCGCGCGCTACGGCCTGCGGGCCACGGGGCCCTGGGCGCCGGAGGCCGGTCACCGGTTCAATCCCTACAAGCTGCTCGTCGACCCCTATGCCAGCCGGCTCGACCGCCCCTTCCAGCTGGCGCCAGCCCTGTTCGATACGCGCGCACTGGGCGCCCCACGCGACGAGGTGGACAGCGCGCACGTCGTGCCGAAGGCGATCGTCGCCCACCCGTCCGCCGAACCGCCGAGCCGGGCGGGATCGTTCCCCTGGGACGACGAGGTGCTCTACGAACTGCATGTGCGCGGCTACACACGGCAGCATCCCGACATCGCGGTGGAGATGCGGGGCACCTTCGCCGCGCTGGCCGAGCCGCCGGCTCTTGAGCATCTCGTCCGGCTGGGCGTGACCACCGTGGAGCTGATGCCCGCCATGGCGTGGGTCGATGAGCGCCATCTACCTCCGCTCGGGCTGACCAATTACTGGGGATACAACCCGGTGGTGTTCGGCGCGCCGGACCCGCGCCTCGCGCCCGGCGGCTTTCCCGAGGTGCGTCGCGCGATCGAAGCGCTGCACGAGGCGGGAATTCGCGTCGTGCTCGACGTGGTGCTGAACCACACCGGCGAGAGCGATGCCTCCGGCCCGACGATCAGCCTGCGCGGGCTCGACAACGCGACCTATTACCGCCACGCCCGCGAGAATGCCGGGCTTCTGATCAACGACGCCGGCACCGGCAACACGCTGGCGCTGGAGCGCATGCCGGTGCTGCGGCTCGGCATGGACATGCTGCGGCGCTGGGCAGGGGCGGGGCTTGACGGCTTCCGCTTCGATCTCGCCGCGACGCTGGGGCGCCGCCCGGACGGGTTCGATCCCGAGGCGCCGTTCTTCGCCGCGCTCCGGCAGGATCCGCAGCTGCGCGAGCTGGCACTGATCGCGGAGCCCTGGGACATAGGGCCCGGAGGGTATCAGGTCGGGCAATTCCCGGCCGAATGGGCGGAGTGGAACGACAAATTCCGCGACACGGCACGGCGTTTCTGGCGCGGCGAAGACGGTGTTGTGGGCGAACTCGCGACCCGCTTCGCCGGCTCGGCGGACGTTTTCGCGGCGCGGCACCGGCCCTTGTCGCGGGCCATCAATTTCATCACCGCCCATGACGGCTTCACCCTCGCCGATCTGGTCTCGTTCGAGCACAAGCACAATGAGGCCAATGGCGAGGACAATCGCGACGGTACCAACGACAATCACAGCTGGAACCATGGCGCGGAAGGCTGGACCGACGACGCCGCCATCATTGCGGCGCGGCAGGCCGACATGCGGGCGCTGCTGGCGACGCTGATCACCGCGCGCGGCACGCCAATGCTGACCATGGGCGACGAATGCGGGCGCTCGCAGGCAGGCAACAACAACGCCTACGCACAGGACAACGAGCTGACCTGGCTCGACTGGTCCAAGGTGGACGAGGAGTTGGCCGGCTTTACTGCGCGGCTGATCGCGTTGCGGCGGGAACATCGCGCCCTGCGCGGCGCGGCGCCGCTGGAGGGGCGGCCGGTCGATGGCAGCGGCATCGCCGATGTCGAGTGGCGGGCGCCGGAGGGCGGCCCGGTGCCATGGGACGCGCCGGGCAACCGGGTGCTGGTCGTGGTGCTTTATGCCCCCGCCTCCGGGAGCGAGGGGGCGGACCGCGTCACGGTCGCTCTCAATGCCTCGGGCGAGGCGCGGACACTGACGCTGCCCGAGCCGCGCGAGGGTTTCGCCTGGCGGCTCGCGATCGACACCGCCCGCCCGGACGGGTCGGAGGAGGGGGCAACCCTGTCGCCGCGCTCGGTGCAGGTGCTGGTGGAACAGGCGGTAGCCGGTGCGTCGCGCCGGGAAGTGGATCCGGCGCTGCTGGAAAAGCTGTCCTCCGCCGCCGGTATCGCGCCCGAATGGTGGGATGTCGAGGGCACGCATCATGCGGTGAGCGACGACACCAAGCGCGCCCTGCTCAAAGCGCTGCGTCTTCCATCCGATGGGGCGGGGGAGGTGCGCGACAGTCTGGCAAAGCTCTCGGACCAGCATTTCGGCCATGGCGTGCCCTTCGCCCGCGTGCTGCGGGTGGGCGCGGCGCGCACGCTGCGGCTTGGCGGCACCGCGGCCACCGCTTCGCGCCGACTCGATCTCGGCCTGCGGCTTGAGGACGGCAGCGAGATGGAACTCGCCATCCGCCCCGAGGAGGGTGAGCGCAAGAGCGTTCTACGTCCCGATGGCCGGCTGGCGACGGTGAGCACGGTGACGCTGCCTGAAATGCCGGTGGGGCGCCATACGCTCACCTTCGGCGACGAGACCTGCCGTCTCACAGTGGCGCCGCGGGCCTGCTACCTGCCGTCCTCCGTGGCGAAGGGGGAGCGTCGGTTCGGCGTGGCGGCCCATCTCTACACGCTGCGACGGGGCAATAACGAACCCGTGGTATACGACCAAGGCATCGGCGACTTCACCACGCTTGCCGATCTCGGTGCCCGCGCGGGCGCCGAGGGCGCGACGGTACTTGGCCTGAACCCGCTGCACGCGCTGTTTCCCAGTGATCGCGAGCGGGCGAGCCCCTATTCGCCGTCCGACCGGCGCTTCCTCGATCCGATCTATATCGACGTCGAAGCGCTGGGGGCGGATATGAGCGCCTTCGCGGGTCTTGGGGCGCTTGCTTCCGTGGACTACGCCCGCGTCTGGGCGCTGAAACAGGCGGCCTTGCGGACGGCTTTCGCGCGCTTCGACGCGGCGCCGGATCCCGATTTCGACCAGTTCGTTGCCGAGGGTGGCGCGGTGCTGAGGCGCTTTGCGGCGTTCGAGGCGATCTCAGCCGCGCAGCATGGCGCCAGTTGGCGTGACTGGCCGGACGGGCTCGCCATGGCGGACAGCGCGGCGGTCGACGCCTTTGCCGGCGCCCACGCGCATGAAGTGCGCTTCGCGCTTTGGCTGCAATGGGTCGCCGACCGGCAGTTCGCCGCCGCCGCTGGCACGGCGCGTGCGGCGGGGCTTGAACTTGGCTTCTATCGCGACCTTGCCGTTGGCACCGCCATGGACGGCGCGGAAGCGTGGTCCGAGGCCGGCATGCTGATGCAGGGCGTGACGATCGGGGCGCCACCCGACCCGCTTGGGCCGGAAGGGCAGAACTGGAACCTGCCGCCTTTCGACCCGCTGGCCTTGCAGCGCGACGGCTATCAGAGCTTCGCGCGGCTGGTCGCGGCCAATATGCGCCACGCCGGCGCACTGAGGATCGACCATGTGATGGGATTGCGCCGGCTGTTCCTGATGCCGAAGGGCGAGGGGGCGGTGGAGGGGGCCTACCTCTCCATGCCCTTCGAGGACCTTGCCGGGCAGGTGGCGCTGGAGAGCGAGCGGGCGAAGTGCCTCGTCGTGGGCGAGGACCTCGGCACGGTGCCCGTCGGCATGCGTGAACAACTTGCGGAGGAGCGGATGCTCTCCTACCGCGTGCTCTGGTTCGAGCGGCGGGACGGCGATTTCGCGCCGCCGGAAGCCTATCCGGAGGCGGCGGCCGCGTGTGTGTCGACCCACGACCTGCCGACGCTGGCAGGGTGGTGGATCGGCGCTGATCTCGATGAGCGCCGTGCGCTAGGGCTGGAAACGGAAGCAACACTGGCGGCCGCGCGGCTGGAACGCGTCGCCGAGAAGGGGCGCCTTGGCGCCGCGCTGCTGCGCGAGGGGCTGATCGCCGAGATGCCGGCCGCGGATGCCGCGCTCGATGATGGTTTCGTGGCCGCGGTGCATGCCTTTATCGCGCGCACCGGCTCGGTCCTGGCCTTTGCCCAGTTCGACGACCTGGCGGGCGAGACGGTGGCCGTCAACCTGCCCGGCACCGACCGTGAGCGGCCGAACTGGCGCCGGCGCCTGGCGCTGCCGGCCAAGGACGTGTTCGCGGGCTCACGTGCCCGCGCCGCGCTGGCGGCGATGAAGGGCGAACGCGGCGACTGAGGCGCGCGGTGCCGTCATGACGCGGGCCTGCTATGGCCGGTCTTGCCATGGCGCGGTTTTCCACCGCTGTGTTGCGCGCCGGCCGCGCGCGAAGATTTTTTCTTGTCGCGGGGCCCTTCATGGACCAAAGTTCCGGCTGCGCGACGCGCTGTCGCGCTGAGCCGAGCTGCGGTAAGCGGCCGGCCGGCCGCCGAAGAGCGGAAAAGGGAGGGAACGACATGCCGTATGGCGAATTCGACATCGTCACGCTCTCGCCTTCCACCGTGCGCGTCATGCACAAGGTGGCGCATCATATTTACGAATTTTCCTTGATGGATGATGGCAGTGGCGGCCGTGTGGTCCGCCAGGCTCCTTCGATCGTGGTCGGCAAGGATGGCGAGGAGTTTCCCGCCTGGGATCTCGTGCCGGAAGCCGAACGTGTCGCCGTTGAGGCGGCGAGCTATCCGGGCGTTGCCGGCTGAGCCTCGCCCGCTCGCATTCCTGACCCCCTCCGCTGATTCCTGAGGGCGCGAACCCGCGCGCACGGATTTTCCGTGTGCGTCGGTTCCCGCACGTCCGTGCCGGGAGCGCCTCGACGCGCGAAGGCGGAGGGACGCGCGGTCCATTCTTCGCGTCTGTCAGCATGGCATTACGACATTCGGCACGTGAAACGGCGCCGTGTGGCTAGCCTTTCACGGATCATCATGTATATGGACGGATACATGTATATGTTCGGATATATGATTGGGAGCCTTCACCATGCTGCCTCGCCGCTCTGTCCTTCACGCTGTCGCCGGCCTTGCCGTTGCGACGCTCGTTCTCATCCCACTCGGCGTTGGGCAGGCGCGTGCCGATGACACGCCCGTCATCTTCGCGGCGGCCAGCCTGACCAATGCATTCCAGGATATCGGCAAGGCCTACACCGACCGGACCGGCCAGAAGGTCATCTTCTCCTTCGCCGCGTCGTCGGCTCTGGCCAAGCAGCTCGAAGCCGGTGCGCCGGCCTCGATCTTCGCCTCGGCCAATGAGAAGTGGATGGATTTCACCGAGGCCAAGGATCTGACCCTCAAGGACACCCGCGTGACCCCGATCGGCAACAGCCTTGTGCTGATCATGCCGACGGACACGGCGAAGAAGGTGACGCCCGACGCCTCGTTCGACTGGGCCGGTTTCCTCGGCAAGGATGGCAAGCTCGTCACCGGCCTCACCGACAGCGTGCCGGCCGGCATATATGCCAAGACCGCACTGACCAGCCTCGGCCAGTGGGACGCGGTGAAGGCGCATATCGTGGGCACCGAGAGCGTGCGCGCGGCGCTCGCGCTGGTGGAGCGCGGTGAGGCGACCGCCGGCATCGTCTATTCGACCGATGCTGCCATCGCCAGCCATGTGAAGGTGGCCGGCACCTTTCCGGCCAGCAGCCATCCCCCGATCCGCTATCCCTTCGAGATCGTGAAGGGACAGGACACTGCAGCGACGAAGGCCTTCTTCGCCTTCCTCACCGGCCCCGAGGCTCGGGAAATCTATGTGAAGTACGGCTTCGTGGTGGAATAGGCCGCTCGCATCGTAATGTCGCGGACGCGGGTCGGCCCATGCGCGATCCCGGTCCGCGTGCCGACGACTGAATTGAGGTCCCGATGCTCACGCCGGAGGAATGGACGGCCGTCTATCTCAGCCTGAAGGTCGCCTTCTGGGCCACCTTCTGGAGCCTGCCCGTTGCCGTGCTGGTGGCCTGGATATTGGCGCGCAGCTCGTTTCACGGCAAAGGGCTGTTCGACGGCATCATCTATCTGCCCTTGGTGCTGCCCAAGGTGGTGGTCGGCTACATATTGCTGCTCAGCCTGGGTTCGCGCGGCTTCCTCGGGCAGTATCTTGATGCGTGGTTCGGCATCCGGCTGATCTTCACCACGGCCGGCGCCACCGTGGCGGCGGCGGTAATCAGCTTCCCCTTGACCGTGAACGCGATCCGGCTGGCGCTGGAGGCCGTGGACCGGGGGCTGGAGACTGCGGCGCGCACGCTCGGCGCGTCCCGCCTCGATGTGTTCTTCTCCATCACGCTGCCCCTCATGCTGCCGGGCATTCTCTCCGGCGCCCTGCTCGCGATCGCCTCGTCACTGGGCGAATTCGGCGCGACCATTACCTTCGTCTCGAACATCGAAGGCCAGACGCGAACCATTCCGCTCGCCATCTACAGCGCGACGCATTTGCCGGATGGCGACGCCATGGCGCTTCGCCTCACGCTGGTATCCGTCGCGCTTGCGCTGGGTTCCCTGCTGCTGGCCAGCATCGCCGACCGGCGCATCCGCATCCTGATCGGACGGGCATGATCGAGGTCGATATCCAGATAAGGCGCCCCGGCGGCTTTGAGCTGGAGGCGCAGTTCGTGGCGCCGGGTTCCGGCGTTACCGCCCTGTTCGGGCGTTCCGGCGCAGGCAAGACCACGATCATACAGGCCGCTGCCGGCGTCGTGAGGCCAGATGCCGGGCGCATTGCGGTTGGAGACGAGGTGTTTTTCGACAGTTCACGTGGAATCAACCTGCCGATCGAGGCGCGCAGGGTTGGCTATGTCTTTCAGGATTCACGCCTGTTCCCGCATATGAGCGTGGAGCGCAACCTGCGCTATGGCGAGCGCCGCAGCCGCGCGTCCGTACGTGCGATCGGCTTCGATACGGTCGTCGACATGCTGGGCATAGCGCATCTTCTGGGGCGCCGGCCGCATACCCTTTCGGGCGGCGAGCGCCAGCGTGTCGCCATCGGCCGCGCCCTGTTGGCACAGCCGCGCCTGCTGCTCATGGACGAGCCGCTGGCGGCGCTGGATGCAGCGCGCAAGGCGGAGATCCTGCCCTATCTTGAGCGGCTGCGCGACGAGATGGGACTGCCGATCCTTTATGTCAGCCACGCCATCGACGAGGTTCTGCGTCTCGCCGACATGGTGGTGGCGCTGCGCGAAGGACGGCTGGTCGCCGCGGGGGCGCTGGGCGAGGTGATGTCGGCGCCTGAGATGCTGCAGGTGGTGGGGCGATTCGATCTGGGCACCGTGATCGACTGCACCGTCAGCCGGCATGACGCGGACTATGGGCTGTCCGATCTCGCCTTCTTCGGCGGTGTTCTGCGCGTGCCGCAGGTGGAGCGGCCGGTGGGCGCGACGGTGCGGGCGCGGGTGCGCGCGCGCGACGTCGCCCTCGCGCTGACAAAACCGGAAGAGGTGTCAGTATCCAACCTGCTGCCGGCAACGGTGGAAGAGGTCCGCCGGCTGGAGGGGCCGTATGCCGACGTGATCCTCAAGGTTGGCGATGGGCATCTCGCCGCCATGGTCACGCGTGAGAGCGCCGACCGGCTCGCACTGGGCGCCGGGCTCGCGGTGTGGGCCATGATCAAATCCGTGGCCGTCGACAGCCGCACCAGCGACGCCGAGTCCCGCGAGTAGGAACCGGCCTTACGGCTTCTTGGTCGCCGGCGCGTCGGCCGGGCGGGGCTGTGCCATTTCGCGCGAGGCGTCCTCGGTCACGATGATGTCGCCCTTGCGCAACGTCATGTCTTCCTGCTGGCCCAGCGCCTGCGCCCAGCTCATGCCGGCGGGGCGGCAGGAACAGGAGGCGACGAACTGCTTCTTGTAGAGCAGCGCGTTGGGCAGCGACATGTAGGGCTGGCCGTTGGTGCCGACCGCCTGCTCGATGTCCTCGCCGGGATTGCGATAGGCGAACAGCCGCGCTTCCGTGCCCGGGCACTGGCGCTGGCACTGCTGCTCGTCGGAATAGAACCGTGCCGGCGTCGCGGCGAAGGAAACCGGGAAGAAGAACCCGTCGCAGGTGCGCACGCACACGGTGCGATAGGTCGAGACCGAGACCTTCGGCATTTCCAGCGGCTGGACGTCGAGTGGCTCGGCCTCCTCGCGCGGAACGCCGAACAGCGTCTCGAAGATGTTGCGCGGCGCGCGGCGCGGGGCACCGCCAGAGCCGCCGCCGATGGAGCCCTGGCCGAGTGCGGCCTGGTACTGGGCGCCGCAATTGTTCTGGGCGAGCGCGTAGATGAGCTGGCGGCGCTGTTCGTCATTTCCAGAGCGCGCCCCGCGCGCCTGCACCATGGTGCGGTCGAGCGCCGAGCGGGCCTGGGTCAATTGCTGGTTCAGCCCCTGGCATTGCGGGGGAAGCTGGGGCTGGAAAATCAGAAATCCGCGCTTGTCACAGCCCATCTGGCGAACCTGGGCCGTGAGGTCCGCGATCTGCTGCTGCTGGCGTGCGATGACTGCGCTCATGTCGCGCTGTCCGCCGCCCCGGTCGAGCGAGGCAAGCTGGCCTTCGAGGCGAATGCAGGCGGAGCGATCGCCGCCGGCCACCGAGCCGGGCGGCATATCCTGCGCCGGCGCCGCGACCGTGAGCATCGCAAGCGCAGCGAGGGCGGCGAGGGGGCGAAGGGTGTGAAGGCGTGCAAGCATCATCAAGGGCGCATCGTCGGTTCGGACAAGGGGCTCGGCAAGGCAATTGGCGAGAGGTGACTCTGGAGTCGGGGGTGCCGTTCGGATTGCCCCTTGTGTGCCGGAAACAGGCGTCCGGGGCAATGAGCACGTCGAGGGTGTCGAAAGTTTGAACTCGGGCAGATTGCCTGTCTCCGCGTTTGCATGCCGGCCGCGCCATGCCCATATGCGCGTCGTCCCCAACGGAGCCCTTTCATGAGAATCGCGCCCCAGTTCGCTGCCGTCATTGTCGCCGCGCTGGTCGGCTTCGCCGGGTTCGCTCCCGCCGCTGCCGCGGAACCGGATCTGATCTTCAAGAAGTCGACAGTGTGGAAGTTTCTCACGCCGGACGACAAACTTGCCACCTACGGCATCGACGATCCTGTGGTCGATGGGGTCGCGTGTCACTACACCGTGCCCGAAAGGGGCGGTGTGAAGGGCATGCTGGGCGTAGCCGAGGAAGTGTCGGACATTTCGATCGCCTGCCGGCAGATCGGGCCGATTTCGTTCAAGGCGAAGTTCGAGCAGGGCGACGTCGTCTATCGCGAGAGCCGTTCACTCATCTTCAAGAAGATGCAGATCGTGCGCGGCTGTGACGCCAAGCGCAACGTGCTGGTCTATCTAGTCTACACCGACAAGCTGATCGACGGCAGTCCGAAGAACTCGACCTCGACCGTGCCGATCATGCCCTGGGGAGCCACCAACGAAGCGTTGCGGTGTGCCGACTTTCTGAAATAGGCCGGGCGGCCGGTGCCAAGGTGCGCCGGCGCCGATCACCGCCCCGAGGGGAGTGCTACTGGCTGCAGGTGATGGTGACAGCCTCGACACAGGTCCCGCCGAAACAGGCGGGGCTGGGCGCGGGAATCGACGATTTCTCGGCGACCAGCTTCACGAAGGGAGCGCCCTTGCCGAAGCTGACCGCACGCTGGAAATCATGGACGCGGCACCAGGCGTTGGCCATCGCCTCGCCGCAGGCCGCCCCGGTAGCGAGGCAGGTGTCGACGCCATAGCCGTCCGAATTATCGACGACGAAGCTCTTGGTGACCGGGCCCTGAGCCAGCGCAAGAGAAGGCGCACAGGCGAAAGCGACGGCGAACATGATGGAACGCAGGCTCGGGAGGGGGTGCATCGGATTTCGTCTGTTGAGGTTGGCGTGCAGCTGACTAACGCGAATGTGGCGAAAAGGTTTGAAACGACCCTTAACGTTTTTCCGCACCCGTTGAGTCCGTGAGCGGCGGCGCGTGGATAGCGCCAGTCTCGCCGGCCCGTCAACAGTCACGGATGTGGTGCGAATAGGGCTAGCCTGTGATGGCGGGAGGCGTTTTCATTCGCGCAGGGCGCCCCCGGGGGTCTTTTCACCTCGCACGCTTGACGCGGCCGGCCAAACCGAAGACAGACGCGGCGTCGTCCTCTACCAAGGCGGCAAAACTGCGAAGGCGAACATCAATGTCGGACACACGGGCGACGGGGCTTCCCGAGCTGAAACTCTACAACACGCTGACCCGGACCAAGGAGAGCTTCACTCCCTTGGATCCCGCGCTGGTGCGCATGTATGTGTGTGGCCCGACGGTTTACGACTTCGCCCATATCGGCAATGCGCGTCCGGTGATCGTATTCGATCTGCTCTACCGGATGCTGCGCCACGTCTATGGCGCCGATCATGTCAAATACGTCCGCAACATCACCGACGTGGACGACAAGATCAATGCGCGCGCCGCGAGCGAGCATCCCGGGCTGGACCTCAACGAGGCCATTGCCAAGGTGACGTTCGCCACCGAGGCGCAGTTCCATGACGATCTGGAAGCGATCGGCGTTTTGCACCCCGATGTCGAGCCTCGTGCCACCGAGCACATCGCCGAGATGCGGGCGCTGATCGAGCGGCTGGTGGCCTCCGGCAATGCCTATGTGGCCGAGGACCACGTGCTGTTCTCGGTGCCCTCAATGCCGGATTACGGACAGCTCTCGCATCGCCCGCTGGACGAAATGCTGGCTGGCGCGCGGGTCGATGTCGCGCCCTACAAGCGCGACGCCATGGATTTCGTGCTGTGGAAGCCCTCCAAGCGCGGCGAGCCGGGCTGGCCCTCGCCTTCGGGCATTACGGTGAACGGCCGTCCGGGCTGGCACATCGAGTGCTCGGCTATGAGCTGGAAGCATCTGGGCGAGACCTTCGATATTCATGGCGGCGGCATCGATCTTGTTTTCCCGCACCATGAAAACGAGGTCGCGCAGTCGCGTTGCGCCTTCCACGCCAACATCATGGCGAAGGTCTGGATGCATAACGGCTTCCTGCAGGTGGAAGGCGAGAAGATGTCGAAGTCGGCCGGCAACTTCATCACCATCCGTCAGCTGCTTGCCGACTGGCCGGGCGACGTGCTGCGTCTCAACATGCTGCGCACCCATTACCGCCAGCCGATCGACTGGACCCTGAAGGGGCTGGAAGAGAGCGCGAAGACCCTGGAGCAATGGTTCGACGCCGCCGCGCCCGACGCCTATCCGCGCCCCGCCGCGACGGTGCTGGAGGCGCTGGCAGACGATCTCAACACGCCCAAGGCGATCGCCGAGATGCACGCGCTGAAGGACCATGCCGGCAAGAAGGCGCTTGGTGGAACGCTCGCCTTTCTCGGCTTTAGCGACGGGCCGCTGCGTGCCTGGGCGGCCGAGCGGGCGCCGACGCTCGAGATCGCGCCGGAGGACGTCGAGGCGCGCCTAGCCGAGCGTATCGAGGCGCGGCGTAACCGTGACTGGGCGACGTCCGACCGGATCCGCGACGAACTGCTCGCGCAGGGCGTGGCGCTGAAGGACAACAAGGACGGCACCACGACGTGGGAGCCGAAGCGATGAGCCCGGCCCCGGCGCCGGCTGCTGCCCTTCGCCCCGCGCTGCCGGGCGATGTTCCGGTCCTCGCCTCGATCCTGCGCGAATCCATCTTCGGGCTGACCGGTGAGGATTACGACGAGGACCAGCAGGAAGCCTGGGCGGCCGTCAGCGACGAAGGCACGCTGGCCGAACGCCTCGCCGACCGACTGACGCTGGTGGCGACGCGTGACGGCGAACCGGTGGGGTTTGTCGCGCTGGCCGATAACAAGCTGGTGGACATGCTCTATGTGCACCCGGACGTCGCCGGGGAGGGCGTGGCGACGTTGCTGTGCGACGCGATCGAGAAGCTGGCGACGGCGCGCGGGGCAAAGACCCTGAGCGTGGATGCCAGCGACACCGCGCTGAGCCTGTTCAAGAAGCGCGGCTATGTCGCCAAGAGCCGCAATACCGTGCAGCGCGAAGGCGTCTGGCTCGGCAACACAACGATGGAAAAGACGCTGGTTCCGTGAGGGGGCGGACCGTCAGCAGGGGTTCCTGCTGACGGCGACCGGCCCCGGCCGGCCGCGTGGTGTCACATCCGGTCGAGCACCTGCTCCTCGGCCTCTCCGTGCAGGTGGCCGTCGGCGATTCCGGAGACCGCCGCATGCAGCTTCGGCAGCACGGCGTTGACGTCGTTGGCGACGATGAGACGGACGGGGCGGGCGACATTGACGAAGCCCGACGTCTGCATGTGGTCCAGCAGGGTGAGCAGCGGTTTCCAGAAGTTGGCGATGTTGAGAACCATCACCGGCTTGCGGTGGCGGTTGAGCTGCACCCAGGTGAGCTGTTCGACCAGTTCCTCCAGTGTCCCAACGCCGCCGGGAAGCGCGATGAAGGCATCCGCCCGCTCGAACATCAGCCGCTTGCGCTCATGCATGTCCCTGGTGACGATCAGCTCATGGGCGTGCTCGAAGGCCTGCTCCTTGCCGACGAGGAAGTCCGGGATGATGCCCGTCACCATTCCTCCGCCTTCCGCGCAGGCGCGGGCGGTAGCGCCCATCAGCCCCACGCCGCCACCGCCATAGATGAGGCGGATGTTCTCACGCGCCAGCATTTGGCCCAGCGCGATGGCGCTGTTGAGATAGATGGAGTCGTCCCCCGGGGCGGCTCCGCAATAAACACATACGCTTCTGATCTTCGACATGGTCACATGGTGCATTGCAACAGGGGCGCGTTCAAGCGTCCTGCGCCATCCATGACACTGTGCGAACGCGTGTGCAAATGGACCGTTGCGACGTAGGCCGCCGTGAACAGCCGGGCGGGCACGGTGAGGGTTGCTTTCATCGTTCATCGTCGATAAACGATGGAAATGTCCTCCATGCCGCTCGACGATGATCTCCTTGCCTTGCGCCTGCGGGCGCTGGCGCACCCTGCGCGGCTCGCCATCGTGCGCGCGCTGGCACGGGATGAACGCTGCCGGTGTGGGCAGATCGTGCGGGGGCTCACTCTTGCCCAGTCCACCGTTTCCCAGCATCTCAAGGTGCTGAAGGAAGCGGGGCTGATCGCCGGCACGATCGAAGGTCCGCGCTCGTGCTACTGCCTCGATCGTGACGCCTTCGCGGCGTTGGCGGGCGAGTTCGACACATTGATCGGCCTGCTTTCGGGCGCGGCGCGCAGCCCTGACGTGCGTGCCGATGCCTTGGCGCCCGATGCCTCCGACCCCATGTCTCTGCTGAAAAACGAATCCGGGCCGGTCACGGCCTGACAG
Organism: Ancylobacter pratisalsi; assembly: GCF_010669125.1. NCBI lineage: Bacteria > Pseudomonadati > Pseudomonadota > Alphaproteobacteria > Hyphomicrobiales > Xanthobacteraceae > Ancylobacter > Ancylobacter pratisalsi. Next base: position 847,031 of record NZ_CP048630.1, on the reverse strand, counting down.
AATCAGAATTGGAAGTCTCATGTCCGCGCCTGATGGCGGAACCGCCGTTTCGCGTCCCTCGAAAGCCTCCGATATCAACCCGCGCGGCAGCCTTCTCGTCGCGCTAAGGGGGCTATGGCCTTATCTGTGGCCCGCCGACCGGGCGGACCTGCGCGCCCGCGTCGCCTGGGGCCTGGTGCTGCTCGTGCTCGCCAAGATGGCGACGATGACGACGCCGTTCTTCTTCAAATGGGCGACCGATGCCGTGGCAGGCAGCGAGGGCGCGCGCATCACCACCGACACCGTCGCGTGGCTGGTGGCTGCGCCGCTGGCGCTGACGCTCGCCTACGGCTTCTCGCGCATCGTCATGGCGAGCCTCACCCAGTGGCGCGACGGTTTGTTCGCCAAGGTGGCCGTGCATGCGGTGCGACGGCTGGCGCTGGAAACCTTCCGCCACATGCATGCGCTGTCGCTGCGCTTTCATCTGGAGCGCAAGACCGGCGGGCTTACCCGCGTGCTGGAGCGCTCGCGCGAGGGCATCGAGACCATCGTGCGCATGCTGGTGCTGCATCTGGCGCCTACCATCCTCGAATTCGCCATGGTGATCGGCGTTCTGCTCTGGCAGTTCGACTGGCGCTATGCGTTCGCGGCCATCGCGATGATCGTTGGCTATACGGTTTTCACGTTCGTGATGACCGAGTACCGGATGGGCATCCGCGCCGCGATGAACGAGAGCGACACCGACGCCAACGCCAAGGCGGTCGACAGCCTGCTCAACTACGAGACCGTGAAGTACTTTGGCGCCGAGAATTGGGAAGCGGATCGCTACGATCGCTCGATGGCGAAATATGAGCGCGCCACCACCCGCACCCACACATCTCTCGCCTGGCTGAACGCGGGCCAGGCCGCGATCTTCACGCTGGGCCTGACAGCCGTCATGGCGCTGTGCGTGTTCGACATCCGCGCCGGCCGGCAGTCGGTCGGTTCCTTCGTCATGGTCAACGCCATGATGATCCAGCTTTATCAGCCCCTGAACTTCCTCGGCATGATCTATCGCGAGATCAAGCAGTCGCTCATCGACATCGAGGCGATGTTCGCCATTCTTGCCCGCCCGCCGGAAATCAGAGATGCGGCGGGCGCGCATGCGCTGGAGCTCAAGGGCGGGGCGGTGCGCTTTGAGGATGTGCGCTTCTCCTATGATCCTGACCGGGAGATCCTGAAGGGCATCTCCTTCGAGGTGCCGGCGGGGCGCACGGTGGCGATTGTCGGTCCCTCAGGCGCGGGCAAGTCGACCATCTCGCGGCTGCTGTACCGCTTCTACGAGATCAATTCCGGGCGGATCGTCATCGACGGACAGGACATCCGCGACGTTACGCAGGAGAGCCTGCGTGCGGCTATCGGCATGGTCCCGCAGGACACGGTGCTGTTCAACGACACGCTGGCCTACAACATTCGCTACGGCCGCACCGGGGCCAGTGACGAGGAGGTCGCGCGCGCGGCCGAACTCGCCCAGATCGACGGCTTCGTCCGCCATACGCCGAAGGGCTACGCGACCGAGGTCGGCGAGCGGGGGCTCAAGCTCTCCGGCGGCGAGAAGCAGCGCGTCGCCATTGCGCGCACCATCCTGAAGAATCCGCCGATTCTGCTTCTGGACGAAGCGACATCCGCGCTCGACAGCCATACCGAGCGCGAGATTCAGGACGCGCTCGAGCGTGTCTCGCGCGGGCGCACCACGCTGGTGATCGCGCATCGGCTTTCCACCGTTGTGGGCGCCGACGAGATCATCGTGCTGGAGCACGGGCGGATCGCCGAGCGCGGGACGCATGGCGAACTCATGCTGCGGCACGGCCTGTACCACTCCATGTGGGAGCGCCAGCGCGAGGCCGAGCGTGCGCGCGAGACCCTGATGGAAGCCGAAGGCGAGGTGGACGATCGGGCCGAGACCAGCGACGCCGCCGCCTGATCGAGCCGGCGCGAGGCGGATATCCGGAACGAGGGGACCGGCAGGGCATTTGACGATAGGCTCGCCGGGCCCTACCTGTGCCGGGTGCTCACCCGCGGGAAACCGTTATTCATGTCCGTCATCGATTCCATCCGCAGCGGCCTGGCGCCGGTCCATCGCGAAGGCTACCCCTTCGTCCTGATCGGCGCAGCCGTCTCTGCGGTTCTGCTCTGGCTGGTTCCGCCGCTTGGCTGGATCTGCGTGCTGATCACCATCTGGATCTGCTACTTCTTCCGTGACCCCGAGCGGGTGACGCCCATTCGCGACGGGCTGGTCGTCTCTCCGGCCGACGGGCGGATCTGCCTCATTGGCCCGGCACTGCCGCCGCCCGAACTGGGCCTGGGCGACGTGCCGCTGCCGCGTGTGTGCATCTTCATGAACGTGTTCGACGTGCATGTGAATCGCGCCCCTCTGGCGGGCCGGATCACCCGCATCGCCTATCGGCCCGGCAAGTTCCTCTCCGCCGATCTCGACAAGGCGAGCGAGGACAATGAGCGTTCAGGCATGGTGCTGGACACCGCGATCGGCGAGATCGGCGTGGTTCAGATTGCCGGGCTGGTGGCGCGGCGGATCGTCAGCTTCGTGCGCGAGGGGGATAGCCTCTCGCCCGGCGAGCGCTTTGGCCTGATCCGCTTCGGTTCACGGGTCGACGTGTACCTTCCGCCTGGCACGCACGCGCTGGTGGCTGAGGGACAGCGGGCCATCGCCGGCGAGACCGTGCTCGCCGATATCGCCGCCACGGCGCCGGCGCCGACATTCCGCGTGGATTGAACCCAGCGAGAGCCGCCATGTCCGATTTCTTTCCGCCGTTCGAGCCGGATTCCCCGGAGCCCGAACCCCGCCGCCGGCGGTTTCAGGCCATACCGGTTCGGCTGCTGATCCCCAATGTGGTGACCCTTCTGGCCCTCTGTGCGGGTCTCACGGGTATCCGCATGGCGATCGAGGGGCGGATGGAACTGGCGCTCGGTGCCATTGTCATCGCCGCCGTGCTCGACGGCATGGATGGGCGACTGGCGCGCATGCTTCAGGGCACGTCGCGCTTCGGTGCCGAGCTGGACAGTCTCTCCGACTTTGTCTGCTTCGGCGTGGCACCCGCCCTCGTGATCTATATGTGGGGGCTGGAGACGCTGGGCTCGGTCGGATGGATCGCGGCGCTCGCCTTCGCCATATGCGCGGCGCTGCGTCTTGCACGCTTCAACGTCATGCTCGAGGACACCACTCGGCCCCCCTTCGCGGCGGACTTCTTCACCGGCGTGCCCGCGCCGGTGGGAGCGCTTGCGATGCTGCTGCCGGTCTATCTGGAACTGATCGGGCTTCCGCGCCTTGAGGGTTCGCCAGCCGTCGCCGCCATTTTCTGCCTGGTTATGGCGCTGCTCATGGTCTCCAAGGTGCCGGCCTATTCCGGCAAGAAGCTTGGTGCCCGCATCCCCCGCGAAAAGGTGATGCCGCTATTCGTGTGTGTGGTGCTGTTCGTGGCGGTGCTGGTGACATGGCCATGGGCCGTCTTGTCGATTTTGTGCGTCGCCTATCTCGTGGCGCTGCCCTTCTCGGCAATGCGCTACGCGCAGTTGATGCGCAATTATGAGGCACGCCAGGCCACGGAATCAGTGCGCGGCCATCCGAATACGGCCAACCGTGAGGGTGGCAAGCCGGATCACGAGGACCGTCCCGACCACCTCAACTGAGCCATCTCTTGCGTGAAGCCGTATAGCACCGGCAAGCCTAGGCGCCTGCGTGGTGAAAGCGCTACTCGACGCGCCGACGGGCGAGAGCGGCGACGCGCACCGAAAGCGGCGCAGCCGGGAAGATCTGTCGCAACAGACGAAGCGCCTCGGCGTCCGACCCCGGATTGGCGATATCAAGCTGCTGACTCATAAGCTGGGCAATCGTCGCCGTATCCACCGGCCGGCGGGGAAGCGCGCGCGGGAGATCGTCACGAGCGCCGGCGGGCGCCGCCTGATCCTGATCCACTCGTAAAGCCTGCAGCATCACAATCCCCTCCGATCGCGATCGCGAATCAATCAGCTTTCCTCATGCACAATATGAGCCAGCCAGTCGCCCAACGCACCAACTAATTTGTAGTTCCCGAATTTGTGAGCGGGCAGCTTTTAAAGTGCTCGCAACTAGTCGGGCCCACAATGGGCAAGATTGCGTATACCACGCGACAGATATTTCGAATGTGACTGTAATTTACAGGTTCACCCGCCGGCCGAGTTCATGCTGTCACAATGGGAATTGCAGAAGACAGCAGTTTAGCTCTGGCGCACGGCCCGATTTGAGGGCGTCTCTGATGTCAATGACTGGATTCGTCCAGTCATTGTTTGATGGTGTTGGAGAGTGCGGCGGTGGGCTTCGCCGTCGTTCAGGAGCGGGTCAACGTCACCTTGGCGCCGTCGCCGGTGGCAACGCCGTCGAACTGACCCTCGCCGGCAGGCTTCAGCCGGGCCGTCACCTTGCCCACATGATTCTGCAGGACGATCTCGTTGCCCCAGACATCCCAGCCCTTGGTCATGAAGATGTCGTTCGGGCACCCGACGTCGGCATTGGCGGCAAAGCCGTTCATGCCGCGGTCTGTCGACAGCGTGATGCTGCAGGTCTTCTGGCCGTTGTCCCAACCATAGTTCCAGGCTCCCGCGAGCTGAGTGCGCGCGGCGCCCGGGTCGGCATAGGCAACGCCGCCTGGCGCGGTCGCCGGCGGCGGCGCGAGGGCGACCGGGGTTGCCTGGCTGGTCTTGGGAGTAACCGCCGCGCTCGCCGTCGCCGCTGAAGCGCCGGTGGCATTGTTGGCGATCGTGTCCGTAGGCGCGGGAACAGGCGCACTTTCGATGGAGCCTGTAGGGGCCGGTGTGATCTGGCTGATCTCGGCCGGAGCCGAAGTCGTAGACGTGCCGAAACCGTCCAGTACCGTGCTGCATCCGCCGAGCATGATGGCGGTCGCGGTGGTCGCCGCAAGGGCATAGACGTTCATCAGTCTGTCACTCCCAGCCGGCTGCGCGACACGCGCCGGTCATCTGCCCCTGTACACCCCGTCGCGCCTTCTGGGTGCGGCGCGACACACTGCATCTTTCCCTAAGGATCGTGGCACCAGCGTGACCCCAACGCGGCGGTACCCTGACTCCAGCTAATCCATGCCGAATGGTCAACAAAACCTTAACAGACACGACCTCGTGGTCACACATGCCCGACGATGGACGCGGCCGCCGCAGCGCGCTATGTGCGGCGCAACGAGAATACGGCGAGGACCGCCGTAAAGCCGTCAAGGAGCCGCCATGTACCAGATGCTGGATCCCGCCACTTTGACCGTCCTCATAACCGGCGCCACCGCAGGCATCGGCGCGGCGTCCGCCCGCCGCTTCGCCCTCGCCGGCGCACGGGTGATCGGCACCGGCCGGCGCGCCGACCGTCTGATTGCGATGCGCGACGAACTTGGCCCGAATTTCCATCCGCTCGAAGTCGATGTGCGCGACAACGACGCCGTCATCGCGGCTCTTGCCGGGCTGCCGGAAGCTCTTGCGAAGCCTAACGTGGTCTTCGCCAATGCCGGGTTGGCCCTTGGGCTTGAACCGGCGCAACGGGCGAGCCTGGACGATTGGGAAGACATGGTCGATACCAACATCAAGGGCCTGCTCTACACTGTGCACGCCACACTGCCGGGCATGGTCGAGCGTGGCGAGGGCCATGTGGTGTTCACGGGATCCATCGCGGGCGACTACGCCTATCCGGGCGGTAACGCCTATGGCGCCACCAAGGCCTTCGTGAAGCAGTTCTCGCTGAACCTTCTCGCCGATCTCATCGGCACCCAGGTGCGGGTGACGAATGTGGAGCCCGGCATGGTCGAGACCGAATTCTCGCTGGTGCGCTTCCACGGCGACAAGACCAAGTCCGGCAATGTCTATGCGGGAATTCAGCCGCTGACGGCGGAAGATATCGCCGAGCAGGTCTTCTTCTGCTGCACCCTGCCGCGTCATGTGGCCATCAATCGCATTCAGGTGTTCCCCACCTGCCAGAGCTTTGCGGGCATGAAGGTTCAGCGCGGCGAGGCCTAAAGCAGGGCCGCGCCGCCCAGCGCGGCACCGATCACAATGGCCCAGGCTGGCACGCGCCATAACGCGAGTGCCAGATAGGCGATGAGTGCCAGCGCGAAGGCACGCCCCGATGTGATTCCCGACGTCACCACCGGGTCCCAGAAGGCGGCGCCGAGCAGCCCCACAACGGCCGCGTTGATGCCGGCCATGGCGCTGCGAATGCGGGGCTGGCCGGCAAGGCGTGTCCAGAAGGGTAGGGCGGCGTACACCAGAAGCGCGGAAGGCAGGAAGATGGCGACGAGCCCGATAATCCCGCCGAGGGCTCCGTTCGGCGGCACCGGCATCATGGCGCCGACATAGGCGGCGAAGCTGAAAAGCGGCCCCGGTACCGCTTGCACCGCACCATAGCCGGCCAGGAACGCCTCGCGCGTGAGCCCTCCCGGATGAACCAGCTCAGATTCGATGAGCGGCAACACCACATGCCCGCCGCCGAAAACCAGTGCACCGGCGCGATAGAGCGTGTCGGCCAGGGCAAGGCCGGCATCGCCGCTCACACGGGCCGCGAGGGGCAGAAGAACCAGCAGCAGGGCGAAGAAGGCGAAGGCGGCGAGTGCTCTGACGCGATCGGGCAGATGTCCGCTCATCGGCTCGGCCTCTCCTGTCGCGGGGCGAAGCCAGGCAAGGCCGACCAGTGCGCCGGCGAGGATGACGCCGATCTGGCCCGCCGCGCCGGGAGCCAGCGCTGCGCCGGCGGCGGCGACAAGCGCGATGGTACGGCGTTCCCGGTCCGGGCATAGGTTGCGCGCCATGCCAAGCACGGCATCGGCGACGATGGCCACGGCGGCGACCTTGAGCCCGCCAAGCCACCCTGCCGCGCCGTCGCCTGCCGCGTTCGCACCCGCGACGCCATAGGCGAAGGCGATCATTGCAAGTGCTGACGGGAGGGTGAAGCCGAGCCATGCCGCCGCCATGCCGGCGGGGCCCGCGCGCATCAGCCCGATCGCCATGCCGACCTGGCTGGAAGCAGGGCCGGGAAGGAATTGGCAGAGCGCGACGATGTTGGCGTAGGCCTCTTCGCCCAGCCAGCTCCGGCGGCGCACCAGCTCTTCGCGGAAATAGCCCAGATGAGCGACGGGCCCGCCGAAGGATGTGAGCCCAAGTTTCAGGAAGGCCACGAAAACCTCGCCCGCATCTGCGATGCGGGAGTGCCGGCCGGAAGCTTTGGAGTGCGTGTCGCTCATCGTTCCCGAGCGTTAACGCGACCGACGTCCGGATGCATGTGAATTATCGATGACAGCCAAGGCCAGGCCGTCGTCGGGACGGCGTGGAGGGGCGACTATTCCGCCGCCATCGCCATGGGCATCGAGAGGCCGGCACGCAGCACCTCTGCGAGCCGGCGCGCCGCGGCGGAGGCCGCCGGGGCGAGCACGAGGCCGATTTCCATGTCCGGCAGGGCAGGCAGCCCTTCGGCCGGGCCGAGCCGGCGCCATTCCGGTGGGGCGGCGCATTCCGCGAAGGCGGTGACGCAAAGTCCGGTTTCGACCGCAGCGTGGATGCCGCCCTGCGATGAAGAGGTGCAGGCGACGCGCCAATTCAGTCCGGCCTTGTCGAGTGCGGCGGCGATATGCGGGCGGGCGCGGCAGCCCGTCGGGAAAAGCGCGAGTGGAAGCGGATCGTTGCGCTCCGGGCGGTGCCCACGCGCGGCGAGCCACAGCAGCTTTTCGCGCTTCAGAAGCTCGCCGGTGGGGCGCGCGAGGTCGCGCGTGAACAGGGCTACATCGAGCTGCCCGCGCTCGACCTCGGGTTCGAGATTTTTCGACAGATCACAACGGATCGAGATTTCGACCCGAGGATAGGCCGCAGCGAAACGCGCGATCGTTGGCGTGAAATAGGCGTCGACATAGTCGTCCGGCATGCCGATGCGTACGCTGCCTTCCGGCGTTCCACCCTTGAGATCGGCCAGCGCCTCGCTCTCGAACGCCAGCAGCCGGCGCGCATGCGCAACCAGCCGTTCGCCGGTCTCGGTGAGGGAAATGCCCCGGCGCGAACGCTCCAGAAGCCTTACGCCGAGATTGCTCTCAAGCTGCGCAATGCGGGCCGACACCGCCGACTGCGTTCTTCCCACGCGCTCGGCCGCAGCGGTAAAGCCGCCACTGTCGACGATGGCGATGAGCATGCCCAGGGATTCAGTATCGAGATGGCGCATGGCTGTTTCCCCGAGAGGTCGGGCTTACCGTAAGAGACAGCGATATATATCACTTTCTTGAATGTAACGATAAAATAAACTCGCTTTGCCGATCTTTGCGGCGGGAGTACTCCATCTGCCGCACCGATCAAACAGGGTGTGTTGCCGTTGCCGGTTGTTCCGGCTTGTTGACGGCGCCCGCAGTCAGAAATCTTGTCGAGACGACAATGGCCCCGCCTCCCGCGTCCGCCGCGCTTCCGGCGTCCTTTGCTGCCGATGGTCTGGGCGCCTCGGCCATGCTGGTCGATGAGCTGTTGCTCGGGAGACAGCGGCGTCATGCTTTCCTGGCCGTGCTTGCCGCCGCCCTCTGCATCGGTTTTTCCGCGATTTTTGTCCGTCTTTCCGACGTAGGGCCTGCGGCGATCGGCTTCTGGCGGCTTTTGTTCTCCCTGGGGCCGATGGCTATCTGGGCTTATGCCGAACAGCGTGCTGCGCTTGTTCAGCGCGGCGTTCCCGTGCGAGGCTTGTTATCGCGCGCACTCATTGCCGGAGTGAGTACCCGTCAGCTTGCTTATACGGTTGTTGCCGGTGCATTCTTCGCCGCCGACGTCATTTGCTTCCACGCCGCCCTGCTGCGCACCACGACCGCCAATGCACTGCTGCTTGGCAATCTTTCCGTGGTTTTCGTCTTCATCTTCGGGTGGCTGTTGCTGGGCGAACGCCCCACGCGCGGACTGGTGGTGGCCATGTCTCTGGCCCTTCCGGGGGCGGCGCTTATCGTTGGGGCGAGCACAGGCGTGCATAGAGCGCCGACGCATGACATGACGCCGGGTGCGAGCGTTCTGGGCGATTTCCTCGCGCTCGGCGCGGCGGCGTTCTACGGCGCTTACCTGCTGGTCCTGCGGGCGCTTAGGCGAGGGGGCGAGGGGCATGCGCCCGCGCTGGGTGGTGGCACCGTTGCGTTGCTCTCCAGCGCGGCGGGAGCCGTGTTCTGCCTCGTCTGGGCCGTGGTGACGGGAGAAGTCCTCGTCCCGCAGAGCGTCCAGGGACTGTTGGCGGTGATGGGGCTTGGCCTTGTCGCCCACGCCGCCGGGCAGGGGCTGGCGACCTTCGCGCTCGGCCGGCTGCCGGCCGGGGTGATTTCGGTCGGCCTCCTGCTGCAGATCGTGGTCGGAACGTCCTTCGCCGCGCTCCTGTTCGATGAGGTACCTTCGGGAGGCGTCCTGGCGGGTGGTGCGCTGGTGGTGGCGGGTGTGGTCGCTCTTCGGCGTCCGCGACGTGCGAGCGCTTCCTGAACCGGCCGGGCGGCTCGTCAAACTCCTGCTTGCAGAACGTCCCGGAGGGAGCTACGCCCGCATTGGGGCAGATGGAGACGGACGATGCAGACCAATCCGTTCGGTGGTTTTATCGAGGATCTGACGGTTGACGAAATCAAGTCGGGACTGGAAGCGGGGACCGTGGTTCTCGTCGACGTTCGCGAGCCCGACGAGATCGCCGCCGAGAGCATTCCGGGCGCGGTGAATGTGCCGCTCTCGACCTTCAATGTCGCCGCGCTCCCCGATGCCGGCGACAAGATGCTGGTGTTCTCGTGCCGCTCCGGCCAGCGCTCGCAGAAGGCCGCGGCCGCTGCGCAGGCCGCCGGGCGGGACCTGCATCGCCATATGGCGGGTGGAATTCTCGCGTGGAAAGCTGCCGGGTTCGATACAGACAAGAGGTGAGAGCGGCCTTTCCAAGGCCCTGTTACCTGTTCCCGATCAACGCCTCGATCTGAAGACGGTACCGCCGGGCGTCGAGCCAGAGCTTGAGCCTGCTGCCCCGGGCCATCCACGATTGCGAGACCTTATCAGGCCGTCAGGCGCTGTAGCACGTCGCGCGTTGCGGCGATGAGGTTGTCGACCTGCGCCTGCGTCGTGGCGGGCGAGGTGAGCATCATGTCGTGGAACGGAGAAATCAGCACCCCACGCACCAGAAGTGCGAGGTGGATCGTCGCTTCCAGCGCGGCGAAATTCACCGCGCGCGACTGCCCCCCATCACGCAGCGGCGCCGGCGCGCGCACCACCTCCACCCGCGCCCCGCAGCGGGCGACGTGCCATGGCAGTCCGACTTCGTTGATGGCGCCCGCCAGTCCGGCTTTAAGATGCTTGGCGAGCGCTTCCATATGGGCATATGCGTGATCGGTGGCGACCTGCTCCAGCGTGGCACGCAGGGCGGCGAGCTGGAGCGGGCTGCCGGACAGTGTCGTGCCCATGCCTGAATGACCTGCGGGCGCCGCCTCTCGCGCCTGCAGCAGGCGTATGGCAGCCTCATTGCTCATACCCCACACGGCGGCAGGAATGCCTCCTGCGATGGCCTTGCCGACCACGAACAGGTCGGGCTCAAGTCCGTGGGCTCGCGTGTAGCCGCCCGGTCCGGTGGAAAGCGTATGGGTCTCATCGATCAGGAGCAGCGTGCCATGGCGGCGCGTGATCTCGCGCAAACCTTCGTGAAAGCCGGGTTGAGGTAGCACCATGGCGCAGTTGGTCATCACCGGCTCGGTGATCACACAGGCGATGGTGTTGTCGGCCAGCGCGGTCTCGACAGCATCGAGATCGTTGAAGGGCACGACACGCGTCAGCAGGGTGAGATCACGCGGTTCACCGAGAAGGCCGGCGCGATTGGCGACGCGGCCATTGGCGCTGATGCTGACAAAGGTCTCGTCCACGGCGCCGTGATAGGCCCCATCGAAGATGAGGATACGCGGGCGCCCCGTGATCGCCCGAGCTGCGCGGAGCGCGAAGCGGTTGGCGTCCGTGGCGGTGGTGGCGATCTGCCAGTAGGGCAGGCCGAAGCGTGCATTCAGCAAGTCGCCAACCGCTGCCGCGTCAGGGCTCGGCAGCATGGTGGCGAGCCCGCGATGCGCCTGCCGGCTTATCGCCTCGGCAACCGGGGCGGGCCCATGACCGAACAGCGCGGCTGTGTCCCCGAGGCAGAAATCGTCGTAGCCATGGCCGTCGATGTCGGTCAGCCGCGCGCCGGTGGCCTCGGAAACAACCAGCGGTACCGGGGTCGACCAGTCGACCATCCAGTGCATGGGAACGCCCTGGAGCAGGTGCGCCGCAGCGCCCGCGGCCGCGCGTGTCTTGGGCCGGGTGCCGAGATAGAGCGCTTCGGCCTCCGAACGCAGCGCGGCCACGCGGGCGGGAGCCACGCCGGATCTTTCGAGGAACGAAGTCACGACGTCCATTCCACCATCATCCGTGATTGAGCGCCGATTTCACACATCTAAGCACGATTCACGGGTGTGGGGCAGGCGGCGGCGCTGCCCAGGATCAGCCGATCCAACCCCAGCGCTTCAGTTCGCCCCAGGTGTCATCCAGTGTCTTGCGGGTGCGCGCGACAAGCTCGTCGCATTCGTGATGCGAGATGACGAGAGGTGGCGCGATGATCAGCCGGTCACGCACGGCGCGCATGACGAGGCCGTTCCTGAACGAGAAGTCACGCGCCAGCGTGCCGACCTTGCCGACATCGGGGAATTTGGTCCGCGCGACCTTGTCCGGCGTCAGCTCCAGCGCTCCCAGCATCCCCAGCATCGGCGCTTCGCCCACCAGCGGGTGCTCGGCAAGCGCGCCCCATCGTGCCTTCAGATAGGGGCCGATATCGTTGGCAACCCGATCGACCAGATTTTCGCGTTCCATGATGGCGAGGTTGGCGAGCGCCGCCGCGCAAGCCGCGGGATGGCCGGAATAGGTGTAGCCGTGGTTGAAGTCGCCGCCTTCCAGCAGCACCTCGGCGACGCGATCGGCGACCATGACGCCGCCCAACGGCATGTAGCCGGAGGTGATGCCCTTGGCCATGACGAGGATGTCGGGATGGGTGTCGAAGGTCTCGCAGCCGAACCATTTTCCGGTGCGCCCGAAGCCGCAGATCACTTCGTCGGAGACGAACAGGATGTCGCGCTCGCGGCAGATGCGGGCAATCTCCGGCCAGTAGGTGGCGGGCGGTATGATGACGCCCCCCGCGCCCTGCACCGGCTCCGCGATAAAGGCGGCGATGCGGTCTTCGCCCATGGCGTCGATGGCGCTCTCCAGCGCCCGCGCGGTGCGAAGGCCGAATTCCTCCGTCGTCTCGCCCTGGCGTGCCTCGCCCCACCAATAGGGCTGGGCGATATGCAGGATGTCCGGAATCGGCAGGCCGCCCTGGGCATGCATCGGTGCCATGCCGCCCAGGCTCGCCGCTCCGACGGTGGAGCCGTGATAGGCGTTGCGCCGGGAGATGATGATCTTCTTCTCCGGCTTCTCCTTGATGTCGAAATAACGCCGGACGAGCCGGATCACGGTGTCGTTGGATTCCGAGCCGGACCCGGTAAAGAACACCCGGTTGAACTGCGGCGGGGTCAGCTCCGCGAGCTTTGCGGAGAGCTCGATGGCCGGCTGGTGCGTGGTCTTGAAGAAGGTGTTGTAGTAGGGAAGCTCGCGCATTTGCGCGGCAACCGCATCGACAATCTCCTCGCGCCCATAGCCGACATTGACGCACCACAGCCCCGACATGCCGTCGAGGATGCGATTGCCCTCCGAATCCGTCAGCCACACCCCGTCGGCCTTGACGATGATGCGCGCCCCTTCCGCGTTCAGTGACTTCATGTCGCTGAAGGGGTGGAGATGGTGCGCGGCGTCGAGGGCGCGCAGTTCGGCGGTGGTTTTCGGCTGCGACATGGTGGACCCGTTGTTTCGGCGTCATCCGGCCCAGACGGCGCGGTGGCGGCTCACAATGTGATCACATTTTTCGTGCGTCAAGCAACTTGGCATGGCACAAGGAAGCGTCCGGGCAGTGACGGCTTGACCGCGCACCCGCCGCCGTGACCAAAATCAACTGACTGACATCGACCTGGTGGATCATGCCATTGCCTGAAGTCGCGGCGCCCACCGTGGCCGCCGAAACCCCGATCGAGGCTTCGCCGGACCCGACACATGATGAGTTCGGGGCCTATGTCGCCGAACACGGCGTTCCCGACATCATCGAAGTGCTTCTGCCTGACACGCATGGCGTGCTGCGCGGCAAATGGATACCGGGAACTGCTGGCGGCAAGATCTGGGGGGATGGCGTCGCAATTCCGCTTTCCATCTTCGGGCTGGATGTCTGGGGCCGCGAGGTCGAGGAGACCGGCATCCACATCGAGACCGGTGATCGCGACGGCATCTGCCGGCCGGTTCCCGGCACGCTGAAGCAGGTTCCCTGGGCGCCGCGCCCCTCGGCGCAGGTCATGCTCTCCATGTATGAGCCGAGCGAGCGGGGCGGGGAGACGCCGTGGGAGCTCGATCCGCGGCACAAGCTCGCTCACCAGGTGGAGCGTCTCGCAGCGCTGGGGCTTCATCCCTGCGTCGCCTTCGAGCTGGAATTCTACCTGATGAAGCCGGCGCCGGGCCCCGGCGGCCTTCCCGAGCCTGTGTTTCCCGCCTCGTCGAGCGGGCCGGCGCGGCAGAACATGTATTCCATGTCGGATCTCGACGCTTATGCGGGTCTGCTGCACGAGATTCGCCAGGCAGCGAACCTTCAGGGCCTGCCGGCCGACACCATCATCTCCGAGGCGGCGCCGGGCCAGTACGAGGTGAATCTCTATCACCGCAACGATGCCATGGCGGCAGCGGACGACGCCATCCTGCTGCGCCGTCTGATCGACGGGGTGGCGCGGCGAAACGGCTTGCGGGCCAGCTTTATGGCCAAGCCTTTCCTGGAGTTCGCCGGTTCTGGCATGCATGTCCATGTCAGCCTGACGGCGAAGGCGGGACACAATGCCTTCAGCACGGGGGAGGCGGGAGAAGCGCTGCTCCGCCACGCGGCGGCCGGGCTGCTCGCGACCATGGCGGATACCGCCGTGCTCTATGTGCCGAGCTACAACGGATTCCGCCGGCTGGTTCCGGGGAGCTATGCCCCGACCGGAGTCTCCTGGGGCTATGACAACCGTTCCGTCGCCGTCCGGGTGCCCAATGGCCCGGAAAAGGCACGCCGGTTGGAGCACCGCATCGCCGGCGCCGATGCCCACCCCCATCTGGTGCTCGCGGCGGTTCTCGCCGGCATGCTGGAAGGCATCGAGAGGCAGCTCGAACCACCCCCTCCGCTGACCGGCAATGCGTATGAGGCGGAAGCTCCGCTCCTGACCTACGATATGGCCGAGGCGGTACGCGACTTCGCCGCATCGGACTTCGTCGCGCGTGCCTTCGGCGCGGAATATCAGCGGGTCTATGCGGTGATGAAGGCGGCGGAGTGCGCGGCTTTCGAGCGCCGCATCGGTATGCTGGAATACGAGACGTATTTGTGAGCGTGACCAACACTTGTGCAGGGAGGCTTGAGCCCGGCGCATGGAGGCACTAGCCTGACATTGAAACCAATTCGACCGATTTTCCGATAGCCCAACCCACTCGATCTTCCCAAGGAGAACAGGATGTCCCGCCTCCTCGCGACAGTCGCGGCCGGTTTCCTTGCGGCGCTGGCGATCACGCCGGCTTCCGCACAGGACAAGGTTGTGAACGTCTACAACTGGTCCGACTACATCGACGAGTCGGTGCTGGAAGAGTTCACAAAGGAAACCGGCATCAAGGTTCGTTACGACGTCTTCGACAGTAACGAAGTGCTGGAGACCAAGCTGCTCGGCGGCAAGACGGGTTATGACGTCGTGGTGCCGACGGGGTCGTTCCTGCAGCGCCAGATCCAGGCCGGCGTCTTCATGAAGCTGGACAAGGACAAGCTCCCCAACATCAAGTACCAGTGGCCGATGATCGCCGACCGTCTGGCGGTCTACGATCCCGGCAACCAGTACGCCGTGAACTATATGTGGGGCACGACCGGAATCGGCCTCAACCTCGACAAGGTGAAGGAGCGCCTCGGCGACGTTCCCCTGAACAGCTGGGACCTGATCTTCAAGCCGGAGCTGCTGGGCAAGCTGAAGGATTGCGGCGTCTACATGCTCGACGGTCCGGAAGAAATCATCCCGACCGCTCTGCGCTATCTCGGCAAGGATCCGAATTCGAAGGATCCGAAGGATATCGAGGAAGCCGGCAAGCTGCTCGCGCCCATTCGTCCCTTCATCAAGAAGTTCGACTCCTCGGGCTACATCAATGCGCTTGCCGGTGGTGACATCTGCATCGCCACGGGCTGGTCGGGCGACGTCTTCCAGGCCAAGGCACGGGCCGAGGAAGCCGCCGAGAAGACCGGCAAGGAGCCGATCAAGATCGAATACATCATCCCCAAGGAGGGGGCTCTGATGTGGTTCGACAACTTCGCCATTCCGAAGGATGCTCCGCATCCCGACGAGGCGCTTGCCTTCATCAACTTCATGATGAAGCCGGAGATCGCGGCGAAGAACTCGAACTACATCGCCTATGCGAGCGGTAGCCTCGGGGCCCAGGAGTTCATCGACAAGGAAGTGATGGACAACCCGGCGATCTATCCTGACAAGGAAACGCAGGAAAAGCTCTTCACCGTCACGACCTATCCGCAGAAGGTGCAGCGCGTCGTCACGCGCACCTGGAGCAACTTCAAGCGCGGCAAGTGATCAGCCTGGGGCTGGCCCGAGCGGGGCGAGCTCTGTGTGACAACATATTCTGGAAGGCCGGGCCTCGTGCCCGGCCTTTTCATGTCAGGAGGCCGCCATGTTCTCCCATGTGTATGTCGGCGTGAGCGATTTCGATCGCGCGCTGGCTTTCTACCAGCCACTGATGCGCGCGCTGGGTCTCGAACTCAAATTCTGTGACTGGGAACGTGGCTGGGCGGGCTGGAAACGGCCGGATGCGGATCGTCCGCTCTTCCTCATCGGCTATCCCTTCGAGGCCGCCCATCACCCCGGCAATGGTCAGATGAGCGCGTTCGAGGTCGAGACGCGCGCTCTGGTGGATCACTGGCATGCCCTCGCGCTCGAACGCGGGGGAAGCGATGAAGGCGCGCCGGCCGTGCGCGCGCATTATCACGCGAATTATTACGGCGCGTATGTTCGCGATCTCGACGGCAACAAGCTCTGCGTGTGCTGTCACAGCGAGCAGGGGTAAGGTCAGAAGGCTCTCTCAGTCCCGCCAGCGCTTGTAGAACCAGGTCCACTGGTCGGGGTGCTCGCGAACCCAGCCCTCCACCACCGAGGTGATCATCTGCATCGACCCATCGACATCAATCTTCCCGTCAGCGTCGCGCGGCAGGTTGAGCGCCGGTGTGCACTGGATGCGGAAGCGCCCCTTGGGCAGGCGGATGACGCGCACACCGTGCACAGGGCATTCATAGAGCCGGGCCAGGCGCGCGATGGTTGGATTGGACGAGCAGGGCTGGCCGAAGAACTCCACGGTGGGACCGCCGCGCCGCGCCTGATCAACGAGAATGCCCAGATGCTTGCCCTGGTCGAGCACGGCCGCGAGTTCGAACACGGCCACATGGGAGGCGGCAACGAGGTTGCCCATGACCTTCGAGCGCGCCTCGAACAGCAGATCGGCAAAGAAGGAGTTGTCCGGCGCGCGGAACAGCACCGCGCTGTCAAGCCCCTGAGCGGCGGCGGCGATTGCCGGCAGCTCCCAGTTCGCAAGATGAGCGGTGAACACCAGCGCGGGCTTGCCATCCGTGCGCATGGCGATGAAATTCGTCACGCCGGTGGTCTCGATCCGGCTCTTGGCCGGTTCCCACATATTGTACTGCCAGATCCGGTCGAGATGGACGAACTCGCCCGCCATGCGACCGAGATTGTCCCACATGCCGCGTGCGATGACGGCGCGCTCGGCCTCGCTCTTCTCGGGGAAGGCGCGCGCCAGATTCTTCATCGCGACGCGCTGGATCGAGGTGTAGGGGCCAATTTTGCGTGCCCAGAACCCACCGACCCAGGAAGCAAACTGGGGGCTCTGCAGCCGCATGAGGCGCGCGATCACCCATACCGTCGCTGAGAGCACGGCATCGCGCGCCCGGAGCGTCCAGGGCAGGGAACGGCGGTCTGGGGTGGCCATCAGGTTTTTCAGAAACGGATTACGACCTTGCCGAAGACGCGGCGGGTTTCCAGCCGCTCCAGCCCCTTGCCGAAGTCTTCCAGTTCAAACTCGGAATCGATCACCGGCAACACGCCGCGCGCCATCCGCTTCAGCCCATCCGCGATCGCACGCATCGGCGCGCCGAAAGAACCGATGATGCGGTACTGACGCTGGAAGAGCTGCATCAGGTTCATGTTCACCGATACGCCCGACGTCGAACCACAGGTGACGAGCCGCCCGCCGGGGCGCATCGACAGCAGCGAGCCGTTCCAGGTTTCGGCCCCGACATGCTCGAACACGACGTCGACACCCTTCTTCTTGGTGATCTTGCGCACTTCGTGCTCGAAACGGTCGGTCTTGTAGTTGATGACGTGATCGGCGCCGAGCGCCAGCGCCTTGGCGCATTTCTCGTCATCGCCGGCGGTTGTGATGACCGTGCAGCCGATCTCCTTGGCCATGCGGATCGCGACCGTACCGATTCCCGAGCCGGCCGCGTGGACCAGCACCGTCTCGCCCGGTTCCAGCTTGGCATTGTCGAACAGCATGTGCTCGACGGTGGAGAAGGTGACCGGGGCGCAGGCCGCGTCGACCCAGGAAATGCCGTCCGGAATGGGAATGCAAAGCCGTTGGCTGATATTGAGCGTCTCGCGGGCGAAGCCGTCGACATGGAAACCCATGACGCCGGCAACCTCCTCGCAGAGATTGTCGCGCCCCTGCTTGCACATGCGGCACTGGCCACAGGTGAGCGCGCCGTACATCGCGACCTTGGCACCCGGCTTGAAGCGGGTCACGCCCTCGCCGACGGCGACCACCTCACCAACCGCCTCGGCACCGACCACGAGCGGCATCTTGCGCTTAGCGAACGCCATGCCGCGCCAGCCCCACACATCAATGTGGTTGAGCGCGAGCGCCTTGACGCTGACCTGCACCTCGCCCGGCGCGGGTGCGTCCGGTGCGGGAAGGTCGGCAAGGATCAATTCACGGTCTGAGACCAGCTGAAGCGCGCGCATGACAAACTCCGATGGGCGCGAGCGGCAAGGCCGCGCCTCATTCCCGACGATGCAGGTTGAAGAGGTCAGGCGAGCTCGCTCACGAAAGAACGTGGGTGGATATCGAAATCAGCGCTGGATGGCTAGTGCGGCGGTAAGGCCACCATCGACAGGAATTGTCGTTCCGGTGATATAGGCAGCGCCCGGCGACATCAGGAAGCCCACCAAAGCCCCCACATCCTCAGGTGCGGCGAAGCGTCCAGCGGGGATCTGCTTCTCGACATTGGCGCGGTAGGCGGCATAGGGCGTCAGCATGGCGGTGTCCACGAAGCCCGGTGCGACGACATTCACGCTCACGCCGCGTCGCGCGCTCTCAATGGCGAGCGTGCGGCAATAGCCGGCCAATGCCGCCTTGGAGCCGGCATAAATGGCGTTGCCGGCGTTGGCGACGTCCGCAGCAATCGAACCGACGGCGATGATCCGTCCCGTCCGCGCCCGCGTCATCGGGCGCACCAGCGCGCCGACCAGCTTCACAAACGACCAGTAGTTTACCTGCATGAGCTCCTCAGCCTTGGTCTGGTCGACCAGGGCCGCGAGCGTGTCGTAGCTCATGCCGGCATTGTGCACGAAGCCGAAATAGGCAGGCTCTTCCGCGATCTGCGCGGCAAAGACTTCGACGGCCCGCTTGTCCGCAAGATCAAGCGGGCGCGCTTCCAACTCGGCCTCGGGACACTCCGCCTTGATGGAGCCAATCAACGTCTGCGCTTCGGCTAATGCCGTGCGCACGGTGAACACCACGGCGAATCCGTTCAGCGCCAGTGCGCGCACCACGGCCGCACCAACGCCCCGCCCGCCGCCGGTGACGAGAACGCGAGGAGTGGTCATGGGCATGCCTCGGTGTGCTTCTTCTCTCGACAAGGAGAGGACGGCCTCGGAGGCCTGTGAGGAATGGCGCGGATCCGGCGAAAGAGTACCCCCGCTCCTCCTAAAGAAGAGCGGGACCTGCCGGCTTCAGTTCGGCTCGGCGGTCAGCACGAGCGCCACGTTCTGCCCACCGAAGCCGAAGGAGTTCGACATGACCCGATTGACCTGCGCGTCGCGGGCCACATTCGGAACCACGTCGAGGGGTATGGCCGGGTCCGGAATCTCGTAGTTGATGGTCGGCGGAATGCGTCCATTGCGGATCGTCAGCAGCGAGAACACCGCCTCGATCGCGCCGGCCGCCGTCAGAGTGTGGCCGATCATCGACTTGTTCGAGGAAAGCGGAATGCTGGGAAGCCGCTCGCCGAACACAACGCTCATCCCGGTGAACTCCATGCGGTCGTTCTCAGGCGTCGAAGTGCCGTGGGCATTGATGTAGTCGATATCGTCCGCGCTCACGCCGGCGTCGGCAAGTGCCGAGCGCATGCAGCCGATGACCGGCTTGGCGTCCGGTGAAGAACGGGTGCGGTGGAAGCTGTCTGCCATCTCGCCGCAGCCTTCCAGCACACCGAGGATCTCCGCCCCGCGCGCCATTGCGTGTTCCAGGCTTTCCAGAACCAGCGCGCCAGCACCTTCGGCTATGATGAAACCGTCGCGGTTCTTGGAGAAGGGCCGGGAGGCAGCCTCGGGATTCTCGTTGTTGGTCGACAGCGCCGAGAGCAGCGAAAATCGGATAAGAGCCTCAGCTGTCACCGAGCCATCGGTGGCGATAGAGAGCGCCGCGTCGCAGTCGCCGCGCCGGATAGCCTCGACGCCGAGCTGGATCGAGGTGTTGCCCGAGGCGCAGGCGGTGGAGAGAGAGATCGGCTGGCCGCGCGTGCCGAAACGGTCGGCAAGATGGTCGGCGATCGAGCCATAGAGGAAGCGTTCGTGCCAGGCATCATGGCCGTGGCTTTCTGCCGCGCGCAGCAGATCATCATAAGTGATCGGACCGTTGGCGACAGACTCTTGCGCGAGAATGCGGCGCTGCGGCCATTCCAGCTCGATCGGCGGCACAGCGCAGAACAGCGGTCCGGGGAAGTTGCCCTTTGAGCCGATCCCCGATTCGGAAATGGCTTCTTCCGCCGCGAGCGAGGCCAGTTCTTCCGACAGGTCCGGCGCGGTGCGCCCGCTGTCGGGAAGGAAGTCGACCGTGCCCGCGATCGTGGTGCGCATGGCGTCGACCGGGAACCGCGTAATGCGGTGAATGCCCGACTTGCCGGCGGTCAACTTCGCCCAGTTGTCTGTCTTACCCTGGCCGAGTGAGGTCACCATGCCCATGCCGGTGACAACGACGATCGGCCGGCCGGCCTTGTCGGTATAGGAAGCCATAATCTGCTCCTCAGAAGCGATGCGCTTCCGCATATGGGGTCAGTCTGCGCGCTCGACCAGAGCGACTCCTTCCCCACGCCAATGCCCCACAGCGGTGACGATGGCACGGGAAAGAGGACCGTTGAAAGGTATTTCCAGCGGCTCATCGGCCAGAGGAGCGAAAAGCCGCCCTTCGGAAACCGCAAGAGCGGCAAACGCAAGCGCCACCGGCATCTGCGCTTCCAGCCCGTGGCCGACACGGTCGGTGACCGAGCGCACCGGAAGTCCCGATTTTTCGAGTACGGCTGTCTCTGCGGCGGTCGCGTCGGGTGCACCGGAGGCTGCGGACAGTATGGCGGTTTCGCCGTCGCTGCCGGCCTTGGCGGCATCGATCAGATCACCGAGCACCTTCTCGACTGCGCCCGGTTCGCCGCGCTTTGCGCGGTCGGACCAGACACCCGAGAGCTTGGCGATCGGCTTCGCCCCCCGCGCGGTCGCATGTTCAGGTGATTCCAGCACGAGGAACGCGCCCGCCGAACCGGTCGGCACGCCCTTGGGTTCGGCCAAAACGGGCGCCCACGGCGCATGCATGGCGAGCCGCTTCAGCGCGAACAGAAGCAGCATGTCGCGCCGCTCAGCATTGTACGCGCCACCCACCAGGGCGATCTCGCTCGTGCCGGCGGCAATGCGTGACCAGCCGATGCGAACCGCGTCGGTGCCAGAGCTTTCCTCGCCCATGAAAGTGCGCGAGGAGCCGGTGACTCCGTGGACGATGGAGATGTTGCCAGCGAGCAGGTTGGAAAGTTGGGCGAGGAACAGTGTCGGGCGCAGGTTCGAGCTGAGCTGCTCGTTGAGGAATACGTCCGGATCCGCCTGCTTCTCGATCTCGGTGAGAATGGCCCCGTCGACCGCCTGATCTCGTTCGCCACCACCGGCCGCAACCACCATGTCGGTGGCGCCGAGAATGTCCTTGTTGCCCTTCAGTCCCGCCGAATCCAGCGCCAGACCGGCCGCATAGGTGCCTATGCGCTGCCACGGCTCCATCTGTCGCTGATCGCCCTTCTTGGGGATCTGCTGGTCGAAATTGATCTTCGACAGCGGGTGCACAACGTAAGGAGCATAGCTGGTTTCGTCGATGACCGGGCGCGAACCATCATTCAGCGCCGACCAATGGGCTTCGAGTCCTTCACCGAGCGACGAGACAAGCCCGATGCCGGTGATCCACACCTCGCGGCGGTCAGACATTCGTAAGTTTTCCTGCGCTTGCCGGGGCAGTGGAGCCGAGGTCGACCTGGTCACCCATGGGCATGCCGATACGCTCGGCGGTTTGCAGCAGATAGCCTCGCAGCTCCGGCGCCGGGAAGGGCATCGTCTTCAACGTCACTTCGGCGTTGCAGACCAGCTTTCCGTCGACCTTGCCGTTGGCCTTCAACCGCGCGTAGCCGGAACCGTCATGAACCATCTCGGCGTGAACCTCGATGGTTTGCCCCGGGGTGACGAAGGTGCGCAGCTTGCCCTTGTCGACCGAGGCGAGGAACGCCATTCGGTCGTAATTGTGAAAGCGGAGCAGAAGCATGCCGCAGGTCTGCGCCATGATCTCGAACAGCAGGACGCCAGGCAGCAACGGATGGCCAGGAAAATGACCCTCGAAGATCGGGCTATGATCCGGCACGATATTGGCCGTCTTCAGTGTGCGGGCCTCAAGATCGAGCGCCAGCACCTTATCGACCATCTGAAAATATTCGAGCCGCATGAGCCGTCCTGCTTCACCCTCGCTGTGCTGGCCCGTCAGGCCGTCTTGGCAGCAATCAGCTCGTCGATACGGGCGCACAGATTCTTGAGCACGAAGTACTGCTCGGTCGTGGCCTTGCCCTCATTGACTTCCTGAGTCCAGCTTTCCAGCGGGAGCTTGATGCCGAACGCCTTGTCGATGGCGAACGCAATGTCCAGGAAGTCGAGGCTATCGATGCCGAGATCGTCGATGGCGTGGCTTTCCGGCGTGATGTTTTCGCGCGGGATGTCGCACGTCTCGGCGATGATGTTGGCAACGGTCTCGAACGTGGTCGACATGGAATGCCTCTGGTCTCGGCGGCCGCGTCCGGCCACGGTTGATAAGGAGCGCGCGCCAAGCCGCTTCGTGCGGTGGCACGCCTCCTGTTGGATGACGGCCCGTATAGCGAAGCGCGCACGCCTATTCAATGGCGCGTAAGCGGCAATCCTCGGCTGTGTGACATCCGCGCAAAGGTCCGGGTCTGGTAAGAGCATGGGAACGCGGATGGCCGCGCGGCGGAATCCGTCCTATCGTTGGGGTACCGTCCGGGCGGAAACGGGGTAGTGCCATGTTCGCGTTGTCTTCGGCTCAAGAGGGGATCAGGCGCGTATTCGTCGTTCCGCTCCTGCTCGGTGCTTTCCTGATTTCTCCGGCTCTGGGCCAGACGCCGCCCAAGCCTCCGGCAAAACCGACGCCGTCCGTAAGCCAGGTCACCAAGCCGGCACCTGCGGCGGCGGAAGCCGCGCTGCCCAGCACGTATTCACGCGAGGACCTCGTCGAATCCGCCCGCCGCCTGCAGGCGCTGCTGGCTCGCGACCGTGCGCCTCTGGCCAAGCCCGCGACGCAAATGCGCAAGGAAGCCGATGCGGCGCTCGGTGCGGGCGACGCCCGCCGGGCCGCCGACATCTATGGCAAGCTCGCCCATCTCGCGGGCAGCGATTCCGCACTGTGGATGCAGCTGTCACGCTCGCTGGCGCGCATCAAGCCGGATCAGAACGAGAGCCAGGATACCTTTCTCGATCGCGCCCAGGCCGCGGCTTTCCTCGCCTATCGCCATGCCACCACGCGCCAGCAGCAGGCGCTTGCGCTTTTCGCGATCGCCCATGCCTATGATGAGCGCTCCTTGTGGCGCGCATCGCTCGACACATTTGCGCAGGCGCTCGTCTATGTGGACGTGCCCAGCGAGCGGGCGTTCTATGACAAGCTGAGAGCCGAGCGGGGCTTTCGTATCCTCGATTACAGCGTCGATTCGGACGCCGCGAATCCGAGGATCTGCGTGCAGTTCTCCGAGCCGCTCGCCAAGGGTGGTATCGATTTCTCCGCCTTCGTCGCGCTCTCGGGTCCAAACGGGCCGGTTGAGAAGCCAGCTGTCAGCGCCGATGAGAGCCAGCTTTGCGTCGAGGGACTGAAACACGGTGAGAGCTATCAGGTCCGCCTGCGCGAGGGGGTGCCTTCGTCGATCCCGGAAGAAACGCTTCAGCAGGGGACCGAACTCACCATCTATGTCCGCGACCGCAAGCCGGGTGTGCGCTTCACCGGACGCAATTATGTTTTGCCGAGCACCGGCCCGCGCGGCATTCCAGTCGTGTCGGTCAACACGTCGCGCGTCGGCGTTGAGCTCTACCGGATCGGTGATCGAAGCCTGATTCCCACCGCCATCGACGGCGATTTTCGTCGCGATCTCAATGCCTACGATCTCGAAAAGCTGAAGAACGGTCTGGCCGAACAGGTCTTCAAGGGCGAGCTGGAGACGCCTTCGCCCCTGAACGAGGATGTGACCACGTCCTTTCCTGTGGACGAGGCCGTCGGCTCGCTGGCGCCCGGCGTCTATGTGCTGGCCGCTCGGCCGGCGGGTGATGCGCTTGATCCCAATGACGACTGGAACACACGCTCGACCCAGTGGTTCGTCGTGTCCGATCTCGGGCTCACCGCGCTATCCGGCAATACCGGACTCACCGTGCTGGTGCGCTCGCTCGGCACCGCCCAGCCGCTGGAAGGCGTCGCGCTGCGCCTGCTTGCGAAGTCAAACGAAGTCCTTGCGACCGCAGCCACCGATATCTCGGGCGCGGCAACCTTCGACGCCGGGTTGATGCGCGGAACCGACGGGCTCGCGCCTGCCGTCATCGTGGCGCAGGCGAAGGCGGGCGACTACGCCTTCCTTTCGCTGGAGGATCAGGCGTTCGACCTCACCGATCGCGGCGTCGGCGGCCGCGCGGCGCCCTCGCGCATGGACGCTTTCCTCACCACCGAGAGGGGGGTGTATCGCTCCGGCGAAAGCGTGCATGTCACCGCGCTGCTGCGCAATCCACAGGTCGATGCCGTCACCGGTGTGCCGCTCACACTCATCCTGAAGCGGCCCGACGGTGTCGAGGACAACCGCGTGCTGGCGCAGGATGAAGGCGCGGGCGGGCGTGCGGTTGCGTTTGATCTCATGAGCGGTGCCATGACCGGCACCTGGCGCGTCGAGGCCTATGTCGATCCGCGCGGCACTCCCGTCGGTGCCACCACTTTCCTGCTGGAAGACTACGTGCCCGAGCGGCTGGCGCTGGAGCTTTTCACGGCCGCTGCCGTCATCGTGCCGCATGCGACGGTGAATGTGGAAGCGCAGGGGCGGTGGCTGTTCGGCCCTCCTGCTTCAGGTCTCGACATCGAAGGGGAGGTCGAAGTCCGCGTGGCGTCGGGTCGGCCAGGTCTGCCGGGCTGGCAGTTCGGTCGGCCGGACGACGGCTTCACGACGGTGCGCCAGCCCGTTCCGGACGCCCAGGTGACGGACGCAGCGGGGAAGGCATCGCTTTCGGTCAATCTGCCGCCGCTTCCGGCAACGGCGCGACCACTTGAGGCGGAGATTTTTGTCGGGCTCGATGAGGGCGGTGGACGCTCGGTTCGTCGCTCGCTCGTTCTGCCGGTTCAGCCATCTGGCGTCGGGCTAGGAGTCAAGCCGCTCTTCGGCGCCGATGGACCAGGTGAGAACGCGAGCGCCGGCTTCGAGATCCAGGCTTACGACGCCAGCGGCACGCCCGTCGCGCAGCAGGGCACGACGTGGGCCCTGTACCGCGTCGAGACGCGCTATCAGTGGTACCGGGTCGGTTCGTCCTGGGATTTCGAGCCGATCCAGGCGACACGCAAAGTTGCCGATGGCACGCTGGATCTCGCGGTGGACGCACCGTCTCGTCTCGACCTTCCCGTGGAATGGGGACGCTACCGGCTGGAAGTCTCGGACGGCCAGCTCAGCACGGTTGTGGCCTTCCAGGCCGGCTGGGGTGGTGGCGCCACCGCCGATGCGCCCGATCGCCTCGAGGTCGGCCTCGACAAGGAGCAATACGCCGCGGGAGAGACTCTGAAGGTCAATCTGACCAGCCGCTATGCCGGCTCGGCGACGGTGATGATCGTGGGGGACGGGGTCCTCGCCTCGAAGACGCTTGATGTCGCCGCAGGCGACAGCTCGGTCGACTTCGTGGTTGCCCCTGAGTGGGGGCCGGGCGCCTATGCGCTGGCGTTCCTCCACCGTCCGCTCGATGTCGCGGCGGGCCGCAATCCAGGACGTGCCATTGGCCTTGCCTGGTTCGGAGTTGACCGGGCGGCGCGCGTGCTGGAAGTGACGCTCGATGCGCCGGACCGTGTGCGGCCAGAGACCACGCTTTCGGTGCCCGTCACGGTTGCCGGGTCGGGCCGGGGTAGCGAAGCTTTTGTCACGGTCGCCTTGGTCGATGTGGGCATCCTGAACCTTACCGGCTTCAAGACGCCGGATCCCGACGGTTTCTATCTCGGCCAGCGCGCCCTTGGCACCGAGATCCGCGACTTCTATGGGCAACTGATCGACGGCATGCTCGGTGCGCGCGGGCGCTTACGTTCGGGCGGCGATGCCATGGGCGGTGCACTGCAGGCCGAGCCGCCCACGCAGCCGCCGCTGGCGCTGTTTTCAGGCCTTGTGAAACTCGACGCCGACGGAAAGGGAATGATCGATTTCGCCGTGCCCGCCTTTGATGGCACCGGCAGATTGATGGCGGTCGCCTGGTCCGGCGCGGCGGTTGGCCATGCCGAAGCGGACGTCACCATCCGCGATCCGGTGGTCATCACGGCGACACTGCCGCGCTTTCTCGCCAACGGCGACCGCTCGACGCTTCATCTCGCCATCACCAATGTCGATGGCGAGGCGGGCGACTATGCGCTGGATATCGTGACGGATGGGCCGGTGTCGGTTGCCAGCTCACCCCATACGGTCCCTCTGGAGAAGGAGGGACGGCAGGCGTTCAGTCTTCCGCTCGACGGTACGGGCCTCGGCGAGGCCATGCTTTCGGTGCGGCTGTCCGGTCCGGGAGGTCTTGCCATTGCGCGCGACTATCGGCTGAAGGTCCGGCCGGCCTATCCCGCGATTTCGCGCCGCAGCGTCCAGACAGTCGAACCCGGCGCCAGCATCACGCTGAGCCGCGATCTCGTTGCCGATCTGGTGCCCGGAACTGGCGGCGTTACGGTCTTTGCCGGCGGTGATCCCGCCCTGGACGTTCCCGCGCTGCTTGGGGCGCTTGACCGCTATCCCTTTGCCTGTTCGGAACAGCTCACCAGCCAGGCGATGCCGCTGCTCTATCTCAGTGATTTCGGCGGCCCGGCGCGGTTTCGGCTGACCCATGATCCGGCGGAGACCATTCGCAACGCCATCGCCCGCCTCGTCGCCCGGCAGGGTTCGGATGGTTCTTTCGGTCTGTGGCAGGCGGGTGGGTACGATCTCTGGCTCGACGCCTATGTCACCGATTTCCTCACCCGTGCCCGTGAGAGGGGGTACCAGGTGCCGGATCAGCCCTTCACCATGGCTCTGGACCGGCTGCGCAACGCCATCGCCTATGCCAGCGACGGGGCTACGGAGAATGGCGCGGCTTACGCGATCTACGTGCTGGCCCGTAACGGGCGTGCCCCTCTCGGCGATCTGCGCTACGTCGCCGATGCCAAACTCGATGCGGTAGAAAGCCCCTTCGCGCGGGGGCAGATTGGTGCGGCACTCGCCATGCTCGGCGACAAGGGGCGCGCCGAGAGGGTGTTCGGCGCCGCGCTGGAATTGCTGCCCGATGCCTCGCAGACGCTGGTTTCCGGCCGGCAGGACTTTGGCTCGATCCTGCGGGATGCGGCGGGCGTGGCGACGCTGGCCTCCGAGGCCGGCTTCACCGGCGCGGCACGCACGGCGCGCGCCCGCATCGCGACCGCTTTTGTTGATGCCGGACCGACCTCGACACAAGAGGACGCCTGGCTGCTGCTCGCCGCCCGTGCCGCACGAGAAGGGCGCGGCATCGTGCTCGACATAGACGGGGTGGCGCATACCGGCGTCTATGAGCGCGCCCTGACACCCGAGGAACTGGAAGCCGGACCGATAACGCTCACCAACCGCGGCACGGCTTCGCTCGATGTGGCGGTCTCGATCAACGGCTCGCCGGAGACGCCGGAGCCCGCGGCCGCAAGTGGCTTCGCTCTGTCGCGCAGTTACTACACCTTGGATGGCGTGCCCGCCGACCCGGCCCGCGTGGCGCAGAATACACGCCTCGTCGTGGTTCTGGAGGCGCAGGAGGATGAGGCGGCGCAGAGCCACGTGTTGCTGGTCGACTATCTGCCCGCCGGCTTCGAGATCGACAATCCGGCTCTTGCGGCCGGGTCGGATGTCGGCGCGTTCGCCTGGTTGGGCGAGACGACGGAGGCGGCCCATGCCGAATTCCGCGATGCCTTTTTCGCGGCAGCCTTTGATCGCACGCAGGGAAGTAACGAGCCGGAGCTGCTGCGCGTCGCCTACGTCGTTCGCGCGGTTTCGCCCGGGCGCTATTCCCATCCTCCAGCCATAGTCGAGGACATGTATCGTCCCGGCCGTTTTGCCCGGACGGCGGCGGGCGAAACCGAGGTGACGGGGCCGGCGCGGTGAGACCGCGCTGGCAGCGTGTGGCCGGCTGCGTTGCCCTCGGGGCTGTCCTGCTTGGTGGGGGCCTTTATGCGTGGCTCGCTGGCGTGCGTGCCGCCGCGCCACCTGTGCCCGCCCTGGCCTATTCAACGGAGGTGCAGGATCACGAAGGACGGCTGCTGCGCCCGTTTGCGCTTGCTGATGGGCGCTGGCGTCTCGCGCCGGATTTGGCCCATGTCGACAGGCGCTATATCGACATGCTCATCGCCTACGAGGATCGCCGGTTCTACCAGCACGGCGGGGTTGATCCGCTCGCGCTGATCCGTGCGGTGGGGCAGTTGATCACCCATGGCCGGATTGTCTCCGGCGGTTCCACGCTGACCATGCAGGTCGCTCGCCTTATGCAACCGCGCGAAGGCACTGGTTTCGGCACCAAGCTGGCTTCGAAGCTTACGGAGATGCGTCGCGCGATCGAACTTGAAGCTCGTTTGTCAAAGCTGGAAATTCTCGCGCTCTATCTCGCCCTGGCGCCCTACGGGGGCAACATCGAAGGGGTGCGGGCGGCCAGTCTGGCCTGGTTCGGAAAGGAACCGCGACGCCTTTCGCTTGCCGAGGCGGCCTTGCTCGTGGCCTTGCCACAAGCTCCCGAGGCTCGTCGTCCCGATCGCCATCCGGTCCAGGCGGATCTAGCCCGCGAGGCTGTGCTGGCTCGGCTTGGCGAGGCCGGCCTTTTCGGGGCGGCAGAGGCAGAGTTTGCCCGCCGTGCGCGGATACCGACCCAGCGGACGGACATGCCCATGCTCGCCGTTCACGCCGCCGATGCGGCTCGCCGCGAACGGCCGACCGCGCGGGTGCACCAGCTTGCCATCGATGCAGCGTCGCAACTGCGGCTCGAAAGGCTTGCCGGAGAACGCGTGCGTGATCTTGGACCCCACACGTCGCTGGCTCTCGTGATGGTCGACAATGCAAGCGGCGAGGTGCTTGCGCGCGTCAGCGGCGCGGATCCGCTGGACCCTGGGCGGGCCGGAGCGGTCGATCTCACGCGGGCTCTGAGATCGCCGGGCTCGACACTGAAGCCCTTCATCTACGGCCTCGCCTTTGAAGACGGTGTTGCGCATCCCGAGACGCTGATCGAGGACAGGCCCTCCCGATTTGGCGCCTATCACCCGCGCAATTTCGATCGCGATTACCAGGGCACTGTGTCGGTGCGGCAGGCCCTGCAGTTTTCGCTGAATGTGCCGGCGGTGGCGTTGCTGCAGGCGGTGGGTCCACAGCGCCTGGCAAGCCGGCTTGGCGGCGCTGGCTTTGCGCTTCATCTGCCACCCGGCGAAGTGCCGGGACTGGCGGTCGGGCTCGGCGGTGTCGGCATCAGCCTGGAATCGTTGGCTGGCCTTTATGCGGGCGTCGCCAATGGTGGGCGGGCCCATGCTCTCGCGACCCGGCTCGATGTCGGGGCGGGGCAGGGGCGCGACGAAACCAACGGATCACGCCGGCTGCTCAGTCCTGTCGCTGCCTGGTATCTTGCGGATGCACTGTCCGGCACGCCGGCGCCGCTTAATGAGCGCACCGGGCGCATCGCGTTCAAGACCGGAACGTCCTTCGGATACAGGGATGCCTGGGCCGTGGGCTTCGACGGGCGACGCACGATTGCCGTGTGGGTGGGGCGACCCGACGGTCAGCCCGTGCCTGGCATGATCGGCAGGGACGCGGCGGCGCCAATTCTGTTCGAGGCGTTCGCGCGGCTGGTCACGAAACCTGCACCGTTCGCGCCGGCACCGCACGCGGCACTGGTGGCGCGAAACAACGACCTGCCACCCCCACTCCGGCACTTTGGCCGTCGGGTGGGCGAGGCCGGATTGGCCGATGGGCCCAGGATCACGTTTCCGCCGGACGGCGCCCGGCTGGAGCAGCAGGGGGACGATCCCCTCGTGCTGAAGGTCAATGGGGGCACGGGCCGTTTGACTGTGCTGGTCGACGGGGTTCCAAACAGCAAGCCCGCCGAAGGAGCTACCCTATTCTGGCAGCCGGCGGGCGTTGGCTTTGTTCGTCTAACCGTCATGGACGCTGTGGGCAGAGCCGACAGCGTCGTCCTACGTATCAGCGGGCCGGAAACCCATCAGGGATTTCCAGCGGGGCAGCTCAGCGGCCGTTGACGGCGACGCGGGCGATATCCTGACGGGTAAGGCCATGACGCGCCAGGGCGGCGTCCGACATGCGCGACAGGGTTTCATAGCGACGCGCGATGCGGTGACCTTCACCGATAGCATCGAAGAACGCGCCAACGAATTCGACGAAGCGCGAGAAGAAGTCCGGCGAAGTGTTGCCATTAAGGGTAGCGGTGGTCATGGGAACCTCCATTCAATGTATTCTGTATGCCAGCGAATATAGAGATAATGATGCGCTGCAAAAGCGTGAATGCTGCATGACAGCATTGAAGTTTGCGCATGAGGTTTTTGAACGGGGAACTAGGAGAAAGGTAAAATAGTAGCTTTTATCGGCTAAATTCGCGCTAAACTCGGCCATCTGGGCGTCCAGACAAACAGTAGAGGTAATTAAGTAAGGCAGAGCGTCCGTTCTGCCATGTCCTGGGCGCGGTGGTAAGGGGTCGCATTTCTGGCTCTCGACCAAAGGGCAAGCAAGTGGTCTCTCATCGGCGGCTTGCTACGGTCTTTGAGCCGCTCTCCGGCGCGACCGCTGGCTACGTGGTTCTGTGTTTGCGCGTCCATGCAGACCGCAGCAGTCCCGGTGCCAGCCAGCCGGCGTCCTCGGGCCTTTCGCTTGCGTGCCCGAGATGCGAGGCTTTGGATAAGCGGTAGGACAGAGGCAAGGGAGGGCTAGACCGCGGCGGCATGAGGCGCTATAGACCCCGCCACTGCCGCCGGACGCAGCGTGGATTCACACAATCCCCGCCAACCGGCCCCGAAAGGCGCTACCTAGCAGGCGCTTCGGTGGGGGATAGTTTAACGGTAGAACTGCGGACTCTGACTCCGTTAGTCCAGGTTCGAATCCTGGTCCCCCAGCCAATTTCTTTGAATCACTGATTAAATGATCTAGCTCCCTGGCACCCCCACAGGTGTTCCCACGCTCACGCCAAGCCTCTGGCTTGGTGGGCGATTGTCTTGCCATTTGCGGGGCGGGGTGCGGGCTTCCGAATGGCCCGCCTGATCAGATGGGGTGTTGCGGCTGATTTTGGTAGCGCTCACTCTGAACTGAGACATCCTTCACGACACAAGGGCAGAACCTGTCCCACGAGATCGCGACTACGCCGCATCCCTGTTCGTAATGCCAGCTGTCATCGGGATAGTGTTGGTCGCTTCGTGTTCTTAGGTGTCAAAACCGGGAACGAGGAGAGCGCCAACGTGCAAAAGAAGTCTTGGCCTCTTTCGATGTCACGTCAGGAGTTGCGGGGCGTGGTCCGGTCGTTCGGGCGGCAGAACATGTTCCTCGTCACGTCGCTTCTCGGGATGATGTCGCAGGGAAACCCAGGATACGTGCCGACTGGTTCCAAACGGTGAAGCAACAGGGCTCTGAGACGAAGTGAGAGCGCTGCCTCAGGGGCTTCAGCGTTTGCGCCCGTATTCGCTGTCCATCCACCTGTCGGTCTTTTCCATGCGGTCAAACACAAAGGCTACGGCGCGTGCCGTCGGTACCGTTGGACCCTGTTCCCAAACGTCTCCGTGGTCGAAGCCCATCATGATTGTGTAGTTGGGCTTCAGCTTTCCGAAGATACTCCGCTTGCGAAGCGACTTCACGACGACAAAGGCCATCTGGAGTCTGTCGGAGACGAGGTAGCAAAGGCCTTCAGCCGGTTCATACTTGGCTGCCAGCTTCGGCACGATAGCAGGCACTGCGTGCTGGATTGTAGCAAGGTCCGACGCCTCATAAGGCAGTCGTTCAAGATGCCGGGCGGCGCTCAGCATTTCCGCAGGTGTGAGCTTCTCGCCCATCGTTTCCATCCCCCGAGATTTCTCTTGCCGGCGTTCTAAAGCGATGCCGGAGGTGAGGGTAGGGGGTGCGCTGAAAGAACGCGGAAGGCTCATGGTCGAGCTGAAACCGGTCAATGATGAGGCCCAAGCTCGGCCCTCAAGTTTGCGCAGGTACTCGAGCGCAGATCACCGATCACAATTCGCAATCATATCTCATCGAATCAAGACAGCGTGAAACTCATCGGAGCAAGGCACCGGCGCGAAGCGGCGGTCGGCATTGTCTCGAGCATGAAAGGATGCGTTGCGATGTTGGTCGCGATGGATGCGCAGTATCCTGAGGAGGTTCGGATAATTCGTTGAAAGTACCTTTGTCCGCATTTGGATAAGAAGACGCGCGGACTACGCTCAGTTCTTGCCAAGCGTTTCTTTAGCTGGAGCCGGTCTTTCCGTCACATCGGGACTCGTCATGACAAACACCCTGATGAACTCATCCCCGTAATCACGTCCATTACTGCGAGAATCCGGCGCCAGTGTCGACGAGCCGTGTGTCTGGGGCATAGCCGGTCGCCGCTTGAGTCCAATGGAATTCAACCCGCGAGATTGCGCGCCTGCGCAGCGAGCCACTTTGATGGACCGGCGGCGCTACGGAAATCCTCAAAGGCCCGAACCGGTACCCCTGGCAGCAAGTCGGCTGCGAGACGGGTGAGACTGTGGCCGGGACCGATCTCCAACGCACACGTGGCGCCACGCTCGCCCGCGAGTTGCAGACATCTGCTGAAGTCCAGCGTTTTCCAGAGCTGTTCGGAAAGGGCCGTCACGGCATCTTCGCGATTCTTGATCAACCGCCCATCGACACCTGACAGCACCGGAATTCGCGCGGGTTGCCATTGAGTGCGCGCCAGCGCCGCAGCAAAGACGGGCCCCGCATCGGCAATGAAGGGCGTGTGTGCTGCTATTCGTACGGCGAGGCGTTTCACATTGCGCGCACCCTTTGCCTCTAGCGTCGGCTCGAATCTATCCAAGGCCTCGACGGGACCACCGAGAACGACATGATCCGGGCCATTGATGATGGCGACGGCCAGCCCGCCTTCTATCGCGAGTGTCTGAATGGTAGCGATGGGGATACCGATCACGGCCAGCATGCCTTGTGCATGCCGGCCTGATCGGCAGGCGTCATCCATGCAGCTGACGCGCTCCTCGATGAGATCGAACGCAGCCGTGGCATCGAGCGCGCCCGCACAGGCATTCGCGGCAATTTCCCCGACGCTGTAACCTACGCATATGTCGCCCACTTCCGCGCCCAGGATTGCGTGGACGGCGAGGCAATGTGCGGTGATCAGGATCTGCGCAACGCGGTTATCGGCATAATCCAAGCGGTCGGCGGAGGTGCCCATGCACCGTAAATCGACGCCGAGTCGATCGGCAGCGGTGTCGAGGACCTGTTGCGCGGCCGGCTCGTCTATCAGCCGGTTAAACATGGCCGGGTGCTGGGTGCCCTGGCCGGGGCAAAGCAGCATCACGCCCATGGGCGGACCGGATCATGGGCGATCAGCCCACCCTCCGCCGCTAGGAAAAGCGTGGCGATGAGCAGATCTGCCGAGCCGCCCGGACTGAGGCGGCGGGCCACAAACCGGTGGTGCAAGGTTACGGCTCTCTCCCGGCCTCCGGGGGCAAGCATGCCGCCGGTGGCCAGAAAATCCTCCGCGAGCGCGCGCGCTCGCGCCAGCCCATCGACGCCGGCGCGGTAGAGCAGATTATTGTCGTCGAGCACGGCCATGCCTGAATAGAACGCCTGAAGCGCGGCAAGTTCCCACGAGCCGCTCTGGTCGTAAGCTGCACGGAATGCCGGCAGAGTGTGGAACACCACGGTTGGGAAGCCGCTCGCGGCTTCTTCACGGGCGCCGGGCGCTCCGTACCGGGCACGAACTTGCGCCCCGTGGCTGGTATCATGCTGCGTACGGCTTTCCAGAATTGGACGTCCCCAACGTTCCACCGTGCGGCATATTCGCAAGGGATCCCGGACGCCCGGTAATGATCGGCAAAGTCCCGCCGCGGCGGCCAGCAGTCCTAGCGAGAAGATGGCGCCGCGATGGGTGTTGGTGCCTCCGGTGGCTGCAAACATGCGCCGCTCGGCTCTCATGCCAATAGCCCTGAGAATGGCAAAATCGGCACCGTCTGCGCCGGCTCGCGCCATCTCGCCGAAATAGCCTGTCAGCGCATCCGCGCTACGTCGGAAGGTGTCGGCATCCATGTCCTCATGACTGCCTGTGTCGACAATGCTGACGAGCCCAGCCTTGGGATAAAGCCGAACTTCCGTATGAAGGGCCCAGATCGCACGGCGATCGATCTCTTCGCACGCTTTCGTCGACAATACGGGGGTGGCAAGCATTGCTCTCATGCCACTGGTTCCCGCCGGAGCCCGGCCAGAAGGGGGGCTGATGCAACAAGGATGAGTGTGTCTCGCCCTCGCAATAGTACCTCGCCGGGCGAGGTGAGCAGTTCCCGCCATGCCAGTGCGCGATCCGGTGCAACGACCAGTTCACCGTCTAAACGTGGAGAGGCGTCCATAGCCATGGTGCGGAAGACATCCAACGCGGCATCGATATCAAAGCGTAGGTCCGGCTCGATAAGCAGGTCGATATCGGACGCGGGATGGAGGTAAATCTCTCCGGTCAGGTGCTGCCAGCCCAGGGAGCCATAAACACGCGCGTGAGCTCCGCATGCCTCCAGCAGCAAAGTGGTTTCCGCGAGCACTTCCCTCATGCTCTCCGGAGCTGCCGAAGTGGCGGCAGCGATTGAAGGAAAGCGACCGCGCCGCACAATGGCATCGAGCGGCGCCTGAAGCACGAGACGGCGGCGGCCGAGACGTTGCGGCAGAGGAATGCCGAGCGCGACTGTGGGCACCTCACCACGCAGTGTGTCGTCGCGGCGGACCACTGCGGGATGGCCGGTGTGGATCCAGCAGTCTACATGTTCGCGCATGTCGCCTGGTACTTCCAGGACCGGCAGTGCATCCGGGTCCAGCCAGACGAGATCATGCCGTGCGAACACCGGCTCAGGCCTCGGCGCCAGCACGCACGCGCCGTGCGACATCCAGCGCCGCCATGCGTCCGCCGCGCTCGTGGCCAAGCTGGCGACGGTCGTCGTTGGGTTTGGTCAGTTTGGATAGTTCAGCCCGCAAATGACCAGCAAGGTCGCCCGACCAAACGCCGGCAAGGGCACCAACCCGCATGAAATTTTCTACGCTGGGACCCAGGACGGGCGATGTCGCGCAGAGCTCGGTCAATCGATCCAGGGGTATCTTGGTAACGCGCGCCATGGCTCCCAAAGCCATCACCCGCACCTCAGCAGCGGGCAGCGCGTAGCAGGCATCAGTTGACATACCAAGCGCCATGAAGCCGGCACTGACGGCCAGTTCGTTGACCAGGCCAATAACGCGATGGCCACGTTGGCGCGCCGCATAAAGACATTTGGTGAGATGCGCGATGCAGCCATTGTTGCCCATCAACTCGTCCCAACGTCCCAGTCGGTGGCCGCTATTGTCGACGATGATGAGGATCGGCCGGGCAGGCTTGTCGTGCATGATGTCAAGCACGCACCGTGCCATGGCGAGCGCAACATCTGCGCCGATATACGCGCGGTCTGCCGTACCAATGATGCTGACGGTATACCCGTCGAGCCTGCCTTCACCGGTCACGAGATCGCCGGCGCGCACGAACTCGGCCTCATCGAACATCTCTTCGATCAGGTGCTCGGTGGAGGACTGCTCGGTCATCGGCCTTCTCCTTCGAGGGTATCGACGAGGGCGTTGAATTCGTTCGTTTCAATGTCCGAGACGCGGTCTGGATCATTCACGCCAAGTCGAGCCCATACGTCACGTGCATCGCCTACGTCGCGGAAGCGCAACAGCCGGTCGGCAAGCCGTGCGTGCTCTGCCTCCAAGGCATCGAGGTCCATCGATCGGCTGTCTCCGATGTGATTGGCGATAGCATCGCGAAACGCGGTCATGTCGTCGCGCACGAGAGTGTCGATCTCCCCGATCAGTCGGCGATGCTTGGCGCCCATCGTGCGCCACACCAACGCCCTGTCGCGCGCATCGAATTCTTCGATGCCATCCACCTCCTCGATCACCTCCGGGCCAGAGATCGAGAGGCGCCCCTCCTCGCTGGCGACGATCACATCGCAGGAGCGGGCCACGATGGAGGTGCCGCCATAGCAACCGTTCCGTCCGCCAATGGCAGCGATCAGGGCGATGCCGGCGGTGCGGGCGTCGAATATCGCGCGTTGAATTTCGCCCATGGCAATCAACCCGGCATTGGCCTCTTGAAGCCGTACGCCACCGCTGTCGAGCAGTAGCACCACAGCGGCCGGCCGGATGTCGAGCGCACGTTCGATCAATCCGGCGAGCTTGGCGCCGTGAACTTCGCCAATGGCGCCCCCCATAAACCCGCCTTCCTGCGCCGCGATCAGCACCTGGCGGCTGTCGATGCGACCCTCACCGACGACGATGCCGTCATCGAATGCTACCGGCATGCCGAGCCCTGGAAGATGCGGACTGGTTTGCCGCGCCTTGGGGCCGCAGTATTCGCGGAAGGTGCCGGCATCTAGAATGCCCGCCAGCCGTGAGCGAGCGCTAGCCTCGAGATAACTGTGGCGGGGAGGTATCATCGCTGTTTTCCGAGATTGGCCAACGCCTGATCGAGCCGCAGCGCTACAACAGCGGGTGTGGCACCACCGTCATTGATCGAGACCCTGATATTGCCCAGGCGATGACGCGCGACAAAATCGGTGAGGACGCTTTCCCAGGTCTCACGGAAGCCATTGATGGAGGTGTCTATGGCGACGAGACATGCTCCGCCGAGATCGACCTGCTCGATCATGACCTCGAGATTGCCAGAGCCCACGACGCCGACAAGGACTTCACCATCGCTCGCGACCGGCGCATCGGGACGGCCGGCGAAGCGGAATTCCAGACGCTCCATGTCGTCTCCTACCAGTTTCGAAAGCGCGCTGGCGGTGCGTAGAGCCCGTCAGACCAGCGAACGAGATCTTTGATGGAACGGGCGGCGAGCAGATCGCGGCTTGCGAGCCGCTT
This sequence comes from Ancylobacter pratisalsi, assembly GCF_010669125.1. Classification (NCBI taxonomy): domain Bacteria; kingdom Pseudomonadati; phylum Pseudomonadota; class Alphaproteobacteria; order Hyphomicrobiales; family Xanthobacteraceae; genus Ancylobacter; species Ancylobacter pratisalsi. Next base: position 809,941 of record NZ_CP048630.1, on the reverse strand, counting down.
ATCTACCCCGATGTCCTCCGGATACAGGATCGCGCCACGTTCACGCAGCTTCTCGACCATGTGACGATCACGGGCGCGGCCTACGGCCGTATAGCCGGCGACACCGCGGATTGCCTGCGCGCGTTCCGCGAGCGTGTCACAGAGAAGCAGGTTGGCGATGCCTTCCTCAGTGACGATGTGCGTCAGGTCGTCACCGTAGACCATTACCGGTGGTAGCGGCATGTTGAAGGTGTCCATCAATTCCCAGGCATCCAGCTTTTCGACGAAGGTCGATGACAGCCCTTCGCGGAAGGTCTCGACCATCTGGACCACCAGCTTGCGACCCCTCGGCATGCCGCCGCGATGGGCCTCGCGCCCGGCCTGAAGCCAGGCGGGGCTGCCATGACGACGTCCGCGCGATTCCGAGCCGAAATTTGGGGCGCCGCCGAAGCCGGTGATGCGGGCGAGTGTCGCGGTTGATGAATTGCCCTCGAGGTCGACCTGCAACGTGGAGCCGATGAAGAGATCGGCATAGTGGCCAGCAAGTTGGCAAAAGATTCGGTTGGACCGCATCGAGCCGTCGCGCCCGGTAAAGAACACATCTGAGCGCTCGGCAACATAGCGCTCCATGCCGAGCTCCGAGCCTGCGCAATGAATAGTCTCGACGAACCCGGACTCGATCGCGGGTATGAGCGTCGGGCAGGGGTTCACCGACATATAACGGCAGATCTTGCCGCGCAGGCCGAGTTCTTCAGCATAGGTAGGCAGGATCAGCTCCACCGCCGCCGTATCGAAGCCGATGCCGTGATTAAGACGGGAGACGCCATATTTTTCATAGATACCGCGGACCACCATCATCGCCATCAGTACCTGGATGTCTGTGATGGCGGCAGGATCGCGGGTGAAGATCGGCTCGATATAATGAGGAGTGGGCGCCTCTACGACAAAGCTCACCCAATCCCCCGGCACGTCGACGCGGGGCAGCTTGTCAACGATGCGATTGACCTGGGCGATGAGGACACCGGACTTGAACGCCGTCGCCTCGACAATGGCCGGCGTGTCTTCGGTGTTAGGGCCCGTGTAGAGATTTCCATCTCGGTCTGCTGCCTCCGCCGCGATAAGGCTGACGCGTGGGGTCAGGTCCGTGAAATAGCGGCTGTAGAGCTCCAGATAGGTATGAATCGCTCCGACCTGGACCTTTCCGTCGGCGACGAGTTGCGCAAGTCGTAGCCCCTGCGGGCCCGCGTAACAGAAGTCGAGGCGCCGCGCGATGCCGCTCTCGAATATGTCGAGATGAGCCGCCAGTGCGATGTTCGATTGCACGACATGCAGGTCATGCACGCGGGCTGGAGAGACTGAGGCCAGGGCCTTTGCCAGGAAGTCGGCGTGCTTCTGGTTGTTGCCCTCAATACAGATGCGGTCCTGCGGCTCGATCACCGCTTCCAGCAACTCGGCGGCACGTTCCGGCGCGACGACCTTGCCATCGGCGAGTGTACCGCCGCGCAGCATCCGGGCGTCGTAATTCCGGGCGAGTAAATTCCAGCCCGCGCCAGGCGGGCGAAGCGAAGCATCCATCGTACGGCAATTCAGCGATGCGGGTAGCTGCAGCATTCGCAGCGGCGAACGAGCTTCGAAAAACCAGCCGGCATGGAAGTCTCCCTGAGATGCTTCTTGTATGTCACAAATATGAAAGCGCCCAAGTGATGTTGGCGTGGCGCTCCTGTTATTTTCTGCATGGTAGCGCGCGGCGCGACTGCTCCGCAACTAGCATATGCAAAATATACTAGTTGAACATCATGAGAATTTGAACTACCACGATTCCAAGGTGCGGAAACACGCGCCAATTTGGAGGAGCCGACCATGAAAACACTGACCCTTGCGGGGGCAGCGTTGCTGCTCTCGACCTTCGCTGCGTCCGCGTGGGAGCCGACCAAATCCGTGGAGATCATCGTCCCGTTCGGGCCTGGTGGCGCGTCCGATCAGATGGCCCGCACGATCCAGGCCATTATCCAGAAGCACGGCCTGTCCAAGGAATCGTTCATCGTCGTGAACAAGCCTGCCGCGACTGGCGGCGAAGCGATGATGGACATCAAGAAGTCTCTGGGTGACCCGCACAAGCTGCTCACCACATCGAGCACGATCTACATGACACCGCTGGCGACCAAGTTGCCTGTCAGCTGGCACGACTTCACGCCCGTCTCGATGCTCGCTCAGGACGAGTTCGCCCTCTGGGTGAACAATGAATCGCCCTACAAGACGCTCCCGGACCTGGCGGCGGCGGCCAAGGCAGCGAGCCCGCCCCTCAAGATCGGTGGCGGCGGCTCCAAGCGCGAGGACGAACTCATCTCCTTCGGTGTGTTCTCCGAACTGAAGACGCCGATCTCCTACATCCCCTACAAGAGCGGCGGCGAGGCCTCGACCCAGCTCGCCGGCAATCACATCGCGGCGGAAACCAACAATCCGTCAGAGGATGTTGCCAATTGGCGTGCAGGCCTCACGCGGCCACTCTGTGTACTGTCGCCCCAGCGCATGAACTACAAGAACAAGATCACCGCCGACATGTCGTGGAACGATGTGCCGACCTGCGGCGAGCAGGGACTGAATTTCACCTACAACATGCTGCGCGGCTTGTTCATGCCCGGCAACGTCACGCCGGAGCAGCAGGCTTACTATGTCGATCTGATGAAGAAGGTCTCCGAAACGCCGGAGTGGAAGGAGTATCTTGAGCGCAACGCGCTGCTCCCCGACTTCCGCTCCGGTCAGGCCTATGTCGACTTCCTCACCGCCGATGAGGCCAAGCACAAGGACCTTATGGCGAAGGCCGGCTTCCTGTCGATGAACTGAACCCTTCACCGAGCGCGGCGGCCTGCCCATGGGGCGGCCGTCGTATTCCGTCAGGAGTGCCGCATGTCATCCTTCGACCCCTATGAGATCGAGCCTGGGCTGTCGCGCCGCCTGGCCGAGTGCTCCGTGGCCGTTATTCTCTTCGCCATTTCCATTGGTGTTCTGTGGGACAGCTATCGGCGAGGTGCCGGCTGGAGTGGCGGGCCGCAGAGCGGCTTCTTTCCCGCGCGCGTCGCGTGGATTTTGCTCGCGGCCTCGATGGCCGTTTTCTATCAGGGACTGCGAGCGTCAAAGCGTGTGCTGGTTACTTGGGCGCAGCTGCGCCAGGTGGGACAGGTCTTTCTTCCGCTCACCGTCTATGTTCTCGCCATTGGCTACCTTGGCATTTATGTCGCTTCGGCAATCTTTATCGGCGGTTTCATGGCCGTGTTCGGCAAGTTTCGCTGGTGGGCAATCGTTGCCGCCTCGGTGATGATCCCGTTGGTGACGTTCTGGACTTTCGAGCGTCAGTTCCAGGTTCCGCTGCCTAAAGGGCCGCTCGAAATCATGCTCGGCTACTGAGGAGCTATCAGATGGAAAACATCAGCCTGCTTCTCGAGGGCTTTCAGGTCGCACTCACCTGGCACAACATCGCATTCATGTTCCTGGGCGTATTGCTCGGCATCGTCGTCGGCGTACTCCCAGGTTTGGGAGGACCGAACGGCGTCGCGATTCTGTTGCCACTGACCTTCGGCATGGATCCGACGAGCGCAATCATCCTGCTCACGTCGATCTATTGGGGCGCGCTGTTCGGCGGGGCCATCACTGCTGTGCTGTTCAACATTCCAGGCGAGCCGTGGTCTGTCGCCACCACCTTCGACGGCTACCCGATGGCACAGCAGGGGCGTGCCGGCGAGGCACTGACCGCGGCCTTCACCGCTTCCTTCGTCGGAGCGATTGCCGGCGTGGTGCTGATCACGTTCCTCGCGCCGCTTGTCGCGAAATTCGCGCTGCGTTTTGGGCCTGCAGAGTTCTTCGCGGTGTTCTTTCTCACCTTTTGCAGTTTCATTGGCATGGGAAAGGAGAACAAGGCGAAGATCGTCGTGTCATTGTCGCTTGGCTTCCTGCTGGCCGCTGTTGGCATCGACACCATCTCCGGCGACATGCGGATGACCTTTGGCGTCGGCGAGTTGATGAGCGGATTCGATTTCCTGGTCGTCGTCATTGGTATGTTCGGCGTGTCGGAAATTCTCCTGACGCTGGAAGAGGGCCTCGAGTTCAAGGGGAAGAAGGCGCGCATAGATCCGATCGTGGTCTTCCGTACCTGGATGCAGATGCCGCTCTATTTCATGACGTTCGTGCGATCGTGCCTTGCCGGAATCTGGCTCGGCATCTCACCGGGCGGCGCGGTGGCGGCTTCCTTCATGGGGTACGGTCTCGCCAAACGCTTTTCCAAGAGAGGCAAGAATTTTGGTAACGGCGAGATCGAGGGCGTCATTGCGCCTGAAACGGCGGCCCATGCTGCCGGCACTTCCGCTCTCCTTCCGATGCTCGCTCTGGGCATTCCGGGTTCGGCGACCGCGGCCGTGCTGTTGGGTGGGTTGATGATATGGGGCCTGCAGCCCGGCCCCCTGCTGTTTGTCGAGCAGAAGGACTTCGTCTGGGGCCTGATCGCCTCGATGTATCTTGGTAACATTGTGGGGCTGTTTGTGGTTCTGGCCACGGTGCCGCTGTTCGCTTCGATCATGCGCATACCGTTCGCGTTGATCGCGCCGGTCATCCTCATGGTCTGTGCAATCGGGGCCTTCACCGTTGCCAATTCCAGCTTCGACATCTGGCTGATGCTGATCTTCGGCGCGGTAGGGTACGCCTTCAAAAAGCTCGACTATCCGCTCGCGCCCATGGTGTTGGCTTTGGTGCTGGGCGACCGCGCAGAGGATGCCTTCCGTCAGGCGCTGATAGGATCGGCGGGCGACCTGTCCGTGTTCATGGACAATGGTCTTGTTGCTTCGCTGATGATCATCGCCTTCGCGCTCCTGCTGTGGAGTCCTGTTAGCGATCTGATCGGAAAGCTCCTGCGCCGTCCGGTCGTTGCTGCCGGGGAATGACGACAGCATTCGGCGGCGCCCCGTAAGCGGGTGACGTCCGTATTTCCAGCAAATGTCCGACCTCGTTGATGGCGCGCTGATGCGGGACAGGCCACCTTCGAAACCAGTTGCCAGACATTAGATGAACATTTAATATGTTAGCTGTCGGCGAAAAATGGGTAGCATCATGAAGACTTATCGCGGAGACAGGACCATCGATGGTGTCGCGGTTACGGTCGATGGCAGGCCTTTGCCTGATCGTACGGACATCAAGGATATCAGTCGGGACGGCTTCGAGTGGAGCTATGAGGGGAGCGCTCCGGCGCAGCTGGCGCTCGCCATTCTGGTAGACCATTTCGGTTCGGCGACTCCAGCCCTGCAGGGATATGAGCGATTCATGCGCGACGTAGTCGCCAATTTCGGCAATGAATGGGAATTTACCAGCGCCGACATAGATGCCGCTCTGGCGGCTTGTGCGGCCTGAGTTCAATGGCTTTCGTCGCTACGCATGACGGCGCGCTGGAATGGATCGATGCCAATCCCGGTGCGGACCCGGCAGGAGGGTCATTCATTCTCTTGCATGGCATCCAGGGTACGGCATCGGCTTGGAGCGATGTAGCTAACCGCCTGACTGATAAGCTCGGCACCAAGCGGTCGGTCATCGTGCCGAACCTGCGTGGGCGGGGAGCTTCCCTGGCGCCGGACCTGCCTGCGGCCTATGGCCTCGACGAGTTTTCGGACGACCTGCGTGCGATAGTCCAGATGGCTCCCAAGCCCGTGACGCTTGTCGGATGGAGCATGGGCGTACTTGTCTCGCTTGCTTATCTCGCCCGCTACGGGGAGCTTGGGCTCGATGGCCTCGTGCTGGCGAGTGGGACGTCTCATGTGGGCGACGAGGCAGTATGGTTTCATTCCGACACTCTCACAGGATTGGCGGCGGAAGCCCGCGAACGGGCGGAGCGGCTGGCCCTCGCGTCCTATGCCTCGCCATCGGCCGTGGCGGGCGCCTGGGCCTCGGTGCGCGCGGCGGATCTGCGCCCTGTACTTCCTAATATCTCGCTGCCGACCCTCGTGCTGCATGGTGATCTCGACGATCAGTGTCCATTGGAACACAGCCGGCGCATCGCTTCAGCCATTCCGGGAGCTGCATTGGAAATTTGGCCGGGGAGTGGGCATAATCTCATGGCCGACGATCCGCAGCGTCTGGTCGATACGATCCTGCGTTTTTATGCCGCTGTGCAAGCAGATATCTTTACTTAGAATCAGTGATATCTCAGTTATGCTTTCATGAATCACACGCTTCCGATGGATCTTGTCGGCCACCATTCTCCCGCCTGGAGTTACCATGCCCCCAATCGGCACCAAGCGCGCGACCGCAACGTCAGCAAAGAAGTCGCCGCCTGGCACCAAGTCCCGGCGTGCCGAGAAGGTGGCGGAGATCGAGGACGTCACCCTGACGGACCGTGCGTATCGCCTGTTGGAGGAACTGATTTCGACTCTCCAGCTCCCGCCTGGCACAGTTCTGTCCGAACTCACCCTGGCGCAGCGGCTTAATATCGGTCGGACACCCATTCGCGAAGCCTTGCAGCGCCTCGCCCGCGACGGGCTGGTCGTTGTATTGCCGCGTCGCGGCGTACTGGTTTCCGAGATCAACCTGCGCACCCAGCTTCGATTGCTCGAGACCCGACGTGTGCTGGAGCGGCTGATGGCGGAACTGGCAGCCGAGCGCGCCAGCGACGAGGAGTGCGAAATCTTCGCCAAGGTTGCCGAAGGCATGCGTGAGGCGGCACAGCGCTCCGACGGCATTGAGTTCATGCGTCTGGACCGCAAGCTTAACCTCATGATCTCGGAGGCCTCGCGCAATGAATTTGCGAGCCGCTCCATGGGGCTCATGCACGCGCTGTCTCGCCGGTTCTGGTACCAGCACTACAAGCGCGTCGCGGATCTGCCGCTGGCCGCAAACCTGCACTCCGATCTGGCCGCGGCTATCGCACAGCGCGATGGCAAGCGTGCCGCCGCAGCGTCCGACAGGTTGATCGACTACATCGAGTCCTTCGCCCGCAAGACTCTCGACGACTGATCATCGACTCCGGTGGGAAGATGCCGTCAGGCATGGGCGATCTCGCCAACGTCGATCTCGCCGGCGATGACGCGCATTACGGCCCGGTCGCGGCGCGCTTGCTCCAGCGTGCCGGTGAAAATCATCTCGCCGCGTTCAAGCACATAAAGCCGATCGACATATTCCGGCACATGGTGGACGTTTGATTCCGCCATTAGCACAGCCTCGCCCATGGCTCGGATCGAGGCCACGCCCTCCGATATAATCGGGATGATCGCCGGCGACAGCCCCTCGAACGGCTCGTCGAGTAGCAGCAGGCTCGGATCAAGAGCCAGCGCTCGCGCAACCGATACCATCTTGCGCTCGCCGCCCGAAAGCTGCGCTCCACCGCGCGTCAGATACTGCCGCAGCTTGGGAAACACGTTCAACGAACGTTCGACGCGGGCCTCTTCGGAAAGCGTCGACGGGCGAGTCCACGTCGGCAAGGCGATGTTCTCGGCGACACTCAGATCGGCATAGACGTCGGATTCCTCAGGTGAATAACCAATGCCGAGTTGCGCGATCTTGTAGGTCTGCAGGCCGACGAGTTCCTGCCCCTTGAAACTGATCGAGCCGGCCACCGGCTGACGATAGCCCATGATCGAGCGAAAGGTGGTCGTCTTGCCGGCGCCGTTGCGCCCGATCAGGCAGACCAGTTCGCCGGGCCCTACGGTAAGGTCCAGACCATTGAGGACACGGCTGCCGCCAATATCGACCTTGAGACCGGAGATCTTCAGCATGCGACACTCCCATTGATCGGGGCGGTCTGGGCGGAGAAGGCAGTAGCCTCGCCGGGTGACTTGGCCTTCATCTGCGGGGGGCGTGTACCCACCACCGCTGCGATGAGGGCCGGATCCTTGAAGAAAGCTTCCGGCTTTTCGTCGGCGAGTACCGCTCCCGCTTGCAAGGCGATGATGCGGTCGGAGTAGCGGGCGACGAGATCCATGTCGTGCTCGACCTGGATGATGGCGCGCACCCCGGCCTTTCGACAGGCCGCGATCAGCAGTTCCATGATGGCGTGCTTGTCACCCGTGGAGACACCCGATGTCGGTTCGTCGATCAGAATGAGCTCCGGCTTCAGGGCGAAGGCGCTGGCGACATCCAGCAGCTTCTTCTCACCCTGCGAGAGAGCCGATGCCTGCTGGTCGAGGCGATGGCGCAGATTGAAGATATCCGCGATCTCCGCCACCGCTTGATTGATCTCACGGTCCCGACCGAGACTACGGAACGGGTTGCCGATGCGCTTCAGTCGCGAGGCGGCCGCCACCGCCAGTGTTTCCCGCACCGTCAGCGCGGGAAAGATGTTCACCAGTTGGAAGCCCCGCGCCATGCCGCGCCGGGCAAGTTCGACCGGGCCAATGCCGCCAATGTCGGTGCCGTGAAACTCGACCCGCCCGGAGGTCGGTTTGAGCAGGCCGGTCAGCACATTCACCAGCGTGCTCTTGCCGGCACCATTTGGGCCTACGATGGAGATGAACTCGCCATCGGCGATGGAGAGCGAGACATTTTTCAGCGCATGGAAGGCGCCGTAGCTCTTGCAGACGGATTGCGCTGCGAGAAGTGCGGACATGATTCAGCTCCCCCGCTTGAAGCGACTAAGGACAGTGGAGGCGATGCCGGACAGACCGCCGGGAAAGAAGATGACCAGGATGATAAGCACACTGCCCATGACGAAGCGCCAGTATTGGGTTTGCGACATCACCGCATCCTGCAGCATCACGAAGGCAAGACTGCCCACCACTGGACCGGCAAATGCCCCCGAGCCGCCCAGAACTGCCATAAAGACGAGATTTCCGGACTGGGTCCAATAGACGATCTCGGGATCGGCAAGGCCGACAGTGATAGCCAGGATAGCCCCGCCGATGCCGCCATAAATGCCGGAGATGACGAAGGCGGCGAGGCGCATCCGTGTGACACGCACGCCTAGATAGGAGGCCTTCTGCGCATTCTCGCGGATCGCCTGCAGATGGAGCCCGAATGGCGACTGCACGATGCGCCACATGACCAGGCCCAATACCGCGAGCAATCCGAGCGCGTAATAATAGAAGGGCCCGGTGAGGAAAGCTGTCTTTCCACCTTCCCCTTCCATGCCGAACAACAGCGGGCGCAGCACGCGCATGCCCTGGTCGCCGCCCGTGAGACCGTAGAATTTGTACAGAATCGAATGGAACAGCATGCCAAAGGCCAAAGTCAGCATGCCGAAGAAGATGCGGGTATAGCGCACGCATAGGAAGCCAACTGGGATCGCAACAATAGTCGCGGCGGCGATCGATGCGAGCAAGATCAACTCGAACGACAAGATGCCGAGCTTCGAAGTCATCACCGCCGCCGTATAGGCGCCAATGCCGAGGAACATGGCGTGGCCGAACGACAGTAGGCCGGTATAGCCAAACAGCAGATTGAACCCGAGCAGCGCGATCGCGAGCCCGAAGAACGGTACCATCAGCGTCAGGGTGTAGGTGGATGCAAAGAACGGCAACCCTGCCATCGCGACAAGGATCACAAGGAACGCCCAAAGGCCGGAATTCCAGGTGGCGGGGGGAGCGGCGGCGGGTACCGCGGCGCTCTCAACAATATGGGGTGCGCTCATGCCACAGCCTTTCCGAACAGGCCGGCTGGACGCAGGATCAGCGCCAGAATGACGACCAGGTAGATCGACAGGATTTCCGCTTCCGGCAGCACCATGATTGCCACCGCGCGAATAAGGCCGACGATCAACGCGCCAGCTATCGCCCCGCGCATCGAACCGAGTCCGCCAATAACGACGACCGCGAACGCCTCGACTACGAGTTCCACCGCCATTTCAAGTGACGCCGCCGACGCCGGCACCACCAGCGCGCCGCCGACCGTGCCAAGCATGCAGCCGACCGTGAAGACGGCGGCGAATACCCGGTTGGAGTTCACCCCCAGCCCTTCGGACATTTCGCGGTTTTCGGCGGTGGCGCGAATAATGCGCCCGGTGCGCGTGCGCTGCAGGAACAGGCCGAGCGTTACCGCAATCGCAATGCTGGCGGCGATCACCAGCAAATTATAGGTCGGCACACGTACGCCGAGAACTTCCGCCGTTCCATAGGCGAGATAGGCGTTGTCCAGCGTGCGTGGTGTGGCTCCCCAGAAGAAACGGAGCACATCCTGGAACACCAACAGCAGGCCGAAGGTCAGCAATAGCTGATGGCTTTCGTCGCGCCGGTACACCGTGCGCAGCAGCCGTTCGACCGGCAGGCCGACCAGGCCGATAGCGAGGCCCGCGAGCAATAGCACCGGCAGGAACGCCACACCCGGCAGGCCCAGTGATGTGGCGATGGAAACCGACGTGATCGCGAAATATGCACCAAGGGCATAGAACGAGCCGCAGGCAAGGTTCACGATTTTCTGGACACCGAACACCAATTGAAGTCCGGCAGCGACGAGAAACAGGACGGCGGCGTGGAATACGCCGCCGAGCATCATGTCGACGAAGACATTCATGACCGTCGCCCTTTAAACTGGCAGCTTCGACGTCTTCAGCCACTCCCAGAAGTCCATACCGGGCGGCTTCTGCAGCTGATCGGCGGTGAAGGAATCGACGGTCTTGAGCGTCGGGAAGTCGAACGAGTTATCGTTGGTCGACAGGCCTTGGTAAAAGGTCTGTTCTGCGATCTTGTCGACACGGAATCGGGCTGGGCCTCCGAGGCTCTGGATTTCCTGCTTCGGTATCGCGTCGATCACCTCGTCAAGCTTCGGCCAACGGCCGGTCGCCTTCTGCGCCGCCTCTACACCGGCCTTGTAGGCGGCGAGAGCGAAATATGCGCGGTCGGCCTCCCAGTTCGGGGCTTCCTTGAAACGGCCCATATAGTCGTCGACGAAGGCTTTCTGCAGCGGAGAGGCTGTCGGCAGCGCGAAATAGAGCGTGTTGTGCCCGAATACGATGTTCTCGGGCATAAAGCTCTTCTTGAGCTGATTGATCTGCCAGCCAGCAGCAGGCAGGGCGAGATTGACGCCCTCGAAAAGTCCGGCAGCGCTGCCCTGCTTCATGAATACGGGCAGGTCCGCGAACAGCATCGAGGAGAAGATGAAGTCGGGCTTGGCCGCCTTCAATGCAGCGACATGTGAGGTGAGGTCCATGGTCCCGACCTTCGGCCACTGCTCGGCTACCATCTCGGCCTCGACGCCGGCTCGTTTCAGGATCTGGCGGAAGGCCTCCCAATTATTGCGGCCGTACGAGTAGTCAGGGTTGATTCCGGCGATGCGAGTGATCTTGCCGGGGAAGTACTTCACGGCGAGCAGAGAGGACATCACCGCTTCGCACTCATTGTCGGTCGAGCGGAATACGTAACGTGCGTTCGGCATCGCCTCCTTCACGCCGTCCTGTGTGGTGCCATCCCACATAATGAGCAGTGCACCTTCCTCCTCGGCGACCGGAGCGACGCCCATGCTCACGCCGGTGGAAATGAGGCCCTGTACGACGTCGACTTTTTCCTGCAGAACGAGGCGACGGAAGCGCTCGATGGTGTCCTTCGGTGAAGTCTCTTCCTCGATCACCAGCTCGATAGGACGCCCGCCTATGCCGCCATCCTTGTTCATGCGCTCGGCAGCCCATTGGACGGCACGTATCCCGCATTCGCCGATGGTGCCCATAGCGCCCGAACGCGGCGCCAGAATGCCTACACGCACTGGCGTGGACTGTGCGATGGCTGGCGAGAAGATGCCAGGAGCGGAAGCGGCGAGACCGGCAGCACCGATCCCCCGCATCAATGTGCGGCGGCTTATGTTCATCAGATTTCCTCCCTGCGAGTCTAACGCTCGTCCTAGGTCTGACATATCATAAATATGCAGACTGAATGTCTGCAAGCAAAATCTTGATTTAGATCAATTCGCGGTTGTTTAAATATGAGAAAACTTCATAACTTATTGAAAATTATAACCTTTTCAGGGACATCTCTTTCGCTTGTGTCACGCATGGTTAGGCGTCGATTGGATTTTCAATCTGCCATGTGATTGACATATCCATCGTCGAGCTGATCTGATTTCCATATGGTCGGCGGCGCGCTTGTCGCTATAGAGGGAGCCACTGTGATGATCGCTGTCATTTTTGAGGTGTGGCCATCGGAGGGGGAACGGCAGCGCTATCTCGACATCGCCGCCGAGTTGCGCTCCGAATTGGTGCTGGTTGATGGGTTCATTTCCATCGAGCGCTTCCAGAGCCTCAATGAACCCGAAAAGATGCTGTCACTATCGTTCTGGCGCGACGAGGACGCGGTCCAGCAATGGCGTAATCTTCCCAATCATCGACTCGCGCAAGAGAAAGGTCGCGCTGGAGTTTTCCGCGACTACCGTCTGCGCGTCGCGTCGGTGGATCGCGACTACGGTCTGACAAGGCGCGACGAGGCGCCTGGCGACAGCCGGCAGGCGCATCATCGCGCGCTGCCGGCCTAGAAGACGACGTTTAGAACATAATGACGCTACGAATGGTCTCGCCGCGCTTGAGCGCGCTGAAGCCCTCATTGATGTCATCGAGTGCCATGCGGCGGGAGATCAGCTCATCCAGCTTGAGACGTCCGTCGAGATAGGCCTTGGCCAGCATTGGAAAGTCTCGGCCCGGCCGCGCTCCACCATAAGAGGAGCGTCGGATCCGCTTCTCGCCCATCAGCGAACCCCAGCGGAACGTCACATCATTCTCTATGTCGATCTTGCCGAGCCAGATTACTTCGCCGCCCGGCCGCACGGCCTCGGTGCTGACGCGGAACGCTGGGAGGCTGCCAGCGGATTCCAGCACGACATCGGCTCCGCGTCCTTTGGTGGCGTCCCGCGCGACCTGCGCCGCATCCTCCTCGGCCGCGTTGACCAGCGTGGTGGCACCCAGAGCGGCGGCGAGGGAGAGCTTGTCGTCATTTAGGTCGACGGCGATGATGTGCTCCGCGCCCGCAAGCCGTGCACCCTGCACTGCGGCGAGCCCAACCGCGCCGCAGCCGATCACCATCACGGTGTCGCTCCGCTTGATCGAAGCAACATTCATCGCAGCGCCGGCCCCGGTCATTATCCCGCATCCGATCAGGCAGGCGCGGTCGAAGGGAATCTCGTGTGGGACCGGGATCGCCTGCTGGTCCGACACGATGCAGTATTCTCCAAACGCCCCAAGAAACATCATCTGCCGCAATGGCCGGCCGTCCGTCAGCCGCGCACTTGGCCCGCCGTGGAACGGCATCGCCTTCGATCCCTGTTCGAGATAGGCCTCGCAGAGGATCGGCAAGGTGCGGTCGCAATAGAAGCAGCCGCCACAATGCGGATTCCATGACAGCACGACATGGTCTCCTACCTTCACGCCGCGCGCCTGCTGGCCGACCTGCTCAACGATACCGGCTGCCTCGTGCCCCAGCACGATCGGCATGGGAAAACGCAATCCACCCTCGATGACCTCGAGGTCCGTGTGGCACAGGCCCGCGGCCTTGATCCGCACCAGCACGTCGTTAGGACGCAGCGGCTCAGCGGTTACCGTCTCGATCGACAATGGCTGCTGCACGCCATGAAGAACCGCCGCCCTGTAACTCAAACTCATTGAATGCTCCCTGGGACGCCGGCGGCTGGGTGGCCGGCGACCGTGATTGACATATTAACGGGACATCAATCGGCAATTCGATGCCTCCGGCGCGGGCTGGGGCATTAAGGCGCTTGCCAACTAATGTAACGCTGATATGTTAGATGCATTCTATCAATAGGGCAAATGCGCGGCCCGCGCGCCGGCCCGAGATAACCGCCCGACGAAGGAGGAAGACATGGAACTAACCGTCAGTCCCATGACCGAACGGCAGAGGAAATATCGCTCCACGTATCGGGAGCGCGTGGCTGGCTGGTACAATGGGTGGCTGCATATCGCCGTCATTTATACGATCGGCTTCACAGCTCTCTATGTGTACATCTCAAACCTGAATTCAGTTCAGTGGTGGGAGTGGCTGGTCGTTCCCACCGTGTTTTTGTTCTGCAATTTCTTCGAATGGGCGCTGCATCGCTATGTGATGCATCGCCCCTCACGCATTCCGCTGCTGCGCGCGGTCTATAATCGCCACACGCTGATGCATCACCAGTTCTTCACCGAAGAAGAGATGCGTTTTGCCGACCATCACGACTGGCGCGTCACTTTCTTCCCTCCATATGCGCTGGTGACCTTCACGCTGATGTCGATCCCCGGCGCCGTCGTGTTGTCCTATCTGGTCTCGGCCAACGTGGCGTGGCTGTTCATCATCACCACGACGTCTGTCTATCTGCTCTACGAGTTCATGCATTTCTGCACGCACATCGACGAGAACTGGTTCGTGCGCAACGTGCCGTTTATCAACACCATTCGTCGCCACCATGCGGCCCATCACAATCAGTCGATCATGATGGAGCGCAACATGAACCTCACCTTTCCGGTGATGGACTGGCTGTTCGGCACGTCGGATCTCAATCGGGGCCTGCTTGGTCATCTCTTCAACGGGTACGACACCCGCTACGTGAAGCAGGACATGCGCAAGACCTCGCGCACTCCCAAGCCGCAATCCTCAATGGCGCAGCAGCCGGCTGAATGAAGAGGCACGAAACGGCGGACTTCGCCTCGCCGCCGGCCTCCCAGCTTCAAGGAATCCCGTGATGAGTGCCATAGAGCCCAATATCATCTCCCTGCTTTGGTTCACCCTGTTCTCGACGCTGTGCTGCATTGGCTTCCTCGCCTTGTCGGGCTCGTTCCCGCTCAATGTTGCGCGGGAGCGGGGCAGGTCCTCCAACGCAGCGCTGGCAATCTTCAATGTCGGGCTGATGGCGATCTTGGCCGCGCTGACGCTTGCCTACGGCTATGTCGAGCTACGCATATCAAGCGTCATCGTAATCACGGGACTGGCCATTCTTTTTGCCCCAGCCTCGTTCGAGATATGGCCGGAGCGCTGGCGGGACGGACGCGGCGTTCTCGCTACCTTGCTTGTCTTGCAGGTCGTCGCCATCGCCGCGCTGTGTCAGGTCGGCGGCAACCTGCTTGCCCCCATTAGCTGACGGAGCGCCCCATGTGCGACCGACGCCGCAGCCCAAAAACAGGAGCCGCCAATGCCGACAATTGTGAAAGTAACCATATCGCTCATCGTCATACTTGTCGCGGCTGCGGGCTATGTCCTGCAAGCACATCTCGGTCAGATCGGCCCGAAGTACGCGGTTCTGTTCCTCGGAGTCTTCATGGTCGTGGCTATGTGGATGTTCCCAGAAGTGACACGTAAGGAAACCGAAAAGCGCACACGCTGATGATCGGAGAATCTATGTTGTTGAATACGTAATCAAAGAAAATCGCCTTGGCCCTACCGAGGCGATTTTTGCCGGAATGCAGGTTGTAATAACGTAAAGATGGTAGAAGAGAGACGTTCGGACCTGTGCGGGCTCGCAGAGCGTTGCCATTTGCAGTGGCGACGCCACCCTGATCAGCAATGCACTGCACAGAAACCGGATCCCGTAATCAGAGGCGGCCAGTATACAATGCCGGCGTTGATGCCAAATTTGACGAGGACTTAACCCTCGCCGACATGATTAACGTCAAACTCGATGAGCCGCATCCGGCCGAGATCCGGCATGTTCAGCTTGCTGAGCTTCATGTCAGCCTAGCGAGCATTGCTGCTTTCCAGCGGCACGGAGCCTTGCCCGCACCGGCTAGGTCAGCGATATGAAGAACGGTCAGCTCACTGAAGGTGGCGAAGTGGGCAATTCAGGACGGATGCAGTGTGTTGCCACGATGAATGCCGGTTCCAGTCGCACTACTTTGTCGACGCGTGTCGTGGCGGTGCAGAAGGGTTTTGCTCAGGTGGCGTCCCTTGCGAGGGATCTCGACGCGCAGTGAAACGCCGGTGAACTTGGTCGAAGTCGCCATTCGGTGTGCACTCTGGCATCAAACGTGGCGAGAAGGGTCTTGCGAAAGCGGAGAAATATGTACACGAAGCGTAGGCTTGGTTCCCGATTGATAAGGTAAAAATGTTTATTTATCAATCACATCGCTTCTCCGTCGCCCCTATGATGGATAGCGGATATTGTCTTTATTTTTCAATGATTTGATGGGTGTGCGTGTGCAATTTGTGTGCACCTGGGGCTCACTTCTCTGCGCTTTTCTTTTGTGCTCCGTACCGTCCCGGAGCACCCTGAAAACGTACGAAGCGCGCTAGCTTACTACCTTGGCCGCTCGTCTCTGCGGGCCAACGTCACAGTTGCGTACTATGGAGTGGAAATCGCCGTTGGCGGGAAAAAATCCGGCATCACGGAACCGGCAGAGCGTCTCAGCCGCGTGGAAGCCGAGACGTCTGCAACTCTCGACCTCGCCTCAACTTTGGGTATCATTAACCAGGAGCTAATTCACCACGCCGGAGCCCGGATGGCTGCGCCGCTACCCACCTCAATCGAATTACGCCATCTGCGCTATTTCGTGGCCGCCGCCGAGCACGGAAGCTTCCGCAAGGCGGGCGTGGCACTTGAGGTCAAGGAATCCTCGATTAGCCGCAGCGTGCGCGATCTGGAAGACGAGATCGGCGTATCGCTGTTCATCCGGCACTCGAGCGGCGTTAACCTGACTTTGGCGGGGCAAAGGTATCTCAGCCGGACACGCCAGGCGCTGGAGCAGATTCGCGAAGCTGGCGAAGAAGCCGCAGCGTTCGGCCGTGCGGAAGAAGGACACCTGAGGATCGGACTTTTCTCGAAGCTGGCCTCCGGCTTTCTGGCCGACCTGTTCCACAGGTACGATCAGCGCTATTCCGGCGTGCATATCGATTTCGTGGAAGCCCCAGTGGAGAGCCATGCGGCCGCGATAAGGCGGTTCGATCTCGATGCCGCCTTTATCCTCGGTCTGCAGGGCTGGGCGGACTGTGATGCGGTCCCTCTTTGGACCGAACCTTTGTTCTTCGCCTTGCCGCGCCTGCACCGGCTGGCCCAGAGAGCGGCGCTCTCCTGGCACGATCTCGTCGATGAGACTTTCCTTGTGCGTAACCAAGGTTCGGGCAATGAGGTGCGCGGCTTCCTTGAACGGAAGTTCCGGGAACTCGACATCTCCCCGCGTATCAGCACGCAGCAGCTTGCCCGCTACAGCCTTCTTGGTCTCGTCGCCACCGGGCGCGGGATCGTCCCAGTGCTGCAGTCGGAGACGGTGATTAGCCTGCCGGAGGTGGTGTATCGTCCGCTCGCCGGCGAGGAGGTTCCGTTCTCGGTGATCTATTCGCCGAAAAACGACAATCCGGCGGTGCGTACCTTGCTCAGCCTGACACGGACGATGGCGCGTGAGCGGGTAGCGACGCGCTGATGCTTGCTGCGCTGCCAGCCTCGCGGCGCGCCCTGGCGAATTCGCGATCGGTGGCGATGAAGCGCTCCAGCATGGGCACGATAAGCTTCACGGGATCCGGGACAGGCTCGCCGGTGTCTCGCGCGAGCACCTCGGCATAGGCGACAAGATCGCGGTGCAGTGCGCCGGGTAGCGAGAGCGCCACCTTCACCGGCTTATCGTTAGCGATGGGTCCGAGTTTCAGCTTCGCCATGGTCAGTACCTGTAGGGTTCGAGCACGAGGTCACGGGTGACCATGACCCGCACCGGGAAACCGGGCCGGATGGTCAGGGTCGGTGCGACCTGCAACTGGCGGCGGATGATCTCCTGGCCGGCATCGTTGATGGTGTCCTGAGCCCCGCTTTGGAGCGCCTGGATCAGTTCGTCCTCGTCATCCATAGCGAGTTCGGCGCTGACGGAGAGCAGTGTCGAGAGGCCGACCGCCTTGGCGAGATCCCACCAGTGCATGTCGACGCCGTCCTCAAGGCCGGCATAACCCTGCGCATCCGTGCCGGGCTGGCGCTCGAGCACAATGGAGCGGCCATTGGGGAAGATCAGCCGGTTCCAGACCAGCAGGATGCGGCGCTGACCGAAGCCGACGCCATTGTCGTACTGGCCGAGCAGCCGCGTGCCCTGCGGGATGATCAGAATTCGGCCGGTTGGGCTGTCATAGACGTTCTCGGTGACCTGCGCGGTGATCTGGCCGGGCAAGTCGGAGCGGATGCCGGTGATGAGCGCGGCCGGGATGACGGCGCCGGCTTGCAGCACATACGGCGATGCCGGCGCCATGACGCGATCGGATGCGACCACGCGCCGATCCACAGCGGCATTGAGGAAGGCAAGCTGGCGGTCCTGTGTCGAGGGCGTGCCACCCGGCCCGACCGCGTCAAGGCCACTGTGGCCGGACGCACTCGCCGATGACGGCGCAGTCCCGCGAGCCTGCGCAGCCTGGAAGAATACGCGGCTGGTCCGCGCGGCTTCCTGTTCCGCGAGACGCCTCTGCTGCTCGGGATCGACCTGTGGCGCCGTCACTGTCGGCGGCACGACAGGCTGGCCGCGGTTCTGTGCATCAAGGATCGGCCGGCCGAGATCGCCCGGCAGGGGCGGACCCAGGATCGGCCCGGTGTAATCCCGCGGCAGGCCGGCAAGGCCATCGGCGGTGGAGCGGTTCTGCGTGGAATAGAGTTCCTCACCGCCCGCGCCTTTGTCGCGACCCTGCAGCGCATAGATCAGTGCGCCACCAATGCCGAGGCTGACGACCAGACCGGCGCCGGCGAGGACCTTGCGCGAGAGACGCGTGACGCGGGGCGGCTTGGGACGTAGCCGCATCGCCGCGGCGTGATCGGTGCTAGGAGCGGCGAGATCGGCCTCAACGTCATGATTGTCGGGGTTGCTCATGATGCCGGCCTCCCGTCGGTGCGCTCGATCCGCACCTTCTGCGGACGCTCGCCGCCACCAAGGCGCAGCTCGGCCGCAGCGAACAGCCGGTCGACGATCAGGATGTTCTGGTGGATGCGGCTGTTGACGATCTGCGCTTCGCCATCGGCGCCGATGACGAAGAGCGGCGGCATCTCGCCCTGAATGACCCCGCGCGGGAACTCGACATAGACCTTGCGCCCGTCGTCATAGACGGCCATCGGTCGCCAGGGCGGCGTGTCGCCGGTGAGCGCATAACGGTAGTTGCGGACCGCGAAGCTCGGGATGATCGGCGTCAATGGGGCACTGGGGCGCTGCGCTCCCGGAACCTGCGGATAGGTCCAGGCGACGGCCGGCATGTAGGGCTTCTCGCCAGCGCGCAGCTCGATCATGTAGCTGCGTCGGTCGGTGGTGATGACAAGGTTAGTGGCGATGTCCGCCCGCGTCGGCTTCACCAACACATGCACGCGCCGGTTTACCCCTTCGCCGCTCTCGGTGTCGCCGATGATCCAGCGGGCGGTGTCGCCCGCCGCGATGGGGCCGGCGCCGGTCAGGCTCTCGCCCGGCTCCAGCGCAATATTGGTGATCTGGCCGGGTGCTGCATAGACCTGATAGAGCGCACCCTCGCTCCACGGATAGATCTGGATGGCGTTGTAATAGCCCTCGCGGCGCGGCTCGACCCGCGCGGCGGCATTGGCATTCTCCACACGGGCGACGGGCGTTTTGGCGTCCGTGCCGCCCTTGGCCGGCGTCCAGGCGGGCGGCGTGTGGAGCGGGCGCGGACGCTCATCCGTGACGACCGCGGGCACCAATGGCAGGGCCGGCACCTCACTGTCATAGCTGATCTGCGGCGGCTTCGGCGCCGAGGCGCAGCCACCGAGAGCGGTGGCCGAGAGCAGGAAAACCGCAAAGGCGGATCGTTGGAAAGCCGGAGATACGGATTTGCGGAAAGACGTTTTCACTGGCTCATCTCCCGCGACCAGCTGAAGGCGTTCACATAGATGCCGAGCGGGTTGGTGCGCAGGCGCTCGGCATCGCGGGGCGGCTGGATCACCAGTGTCAGGATCGCGCTCCAGCGCTCGGTGGCGGCGAGCTGGCCGTTCTCATAGCGCCGCTCGACCCAGGCGAGGCGGAAGGAATCCGGCGAGGCGCGGATCACGCTGGAGACCTCAACCGCGATCTGCTGCTTGCCCACCCGGGTGAAAGGATCGTTGGCGCGGGCATAATCGTTGAGCGCGGCGGCGCCCCGGTCGGTGGTGAACTCATAGGCCCTGAGCCAGTTCTGCCGCACGATCACGGGATCGGCCGGCAGGCTGCGCACCTGCTCGATGAAACGGGCGAGATGCCAGGCGATCTGCGGATCGGTTGGGCGATAGTTTCCCGTTGCGGGCCCTACGGCCTGGGTCTGACCGAGGCGATCGACCTCGACTACCCAGGGCACGACCGTGCCCTTTGTCGATTGCCAGATCAGCGCGGATGCAAAGCTGCCTGAGAGGAACAGGCTCCCAAGCGCCATCAGCCGCCAGTTCTTCGCCTGCACACGGGCCGAGCCGATGCGCTCGTCCCACACCTGGGCGGCCTTCTGATAGGGCGTGACGGGCTCGGGCGAGGTGCCGTAATGGGTCGCGGGTCGCTTGAAGATGCTCATGAGCGGTCGCTCTCGCTAAGGGAGACGGAGGAGCCGCCAGCATGGCTGTCACCGGAGCGCACAGCATGGGCGGCGGCGGAGATGCCGTGACGAAGGGACTGCCCGCGCTTCATGCGCCTCGCCCAGTCGGGCGCGTCGCCAGATGAAGACGATGCCGTACCGCTAACTGCGTTCGCGAGCGGTGACACGGCGGCGGAGCCTGCGGCCCGCGCGACGCCACCCAGTCCCGAGGCGACACTCGCCATGCCGGATTGGCCGGTGGAACCGAGGCTATAGGCTGTCGCACCACCCCGCGCCGCGGCCGCGGTCGCCGAGAGCGCGGCCCCGCTGCTCCGGACGGCCAGACCGCCAGCCCCGCCGGCGGCCAAGATGGCGCCACCGGCGGCGAGGCCGGTGCCAACGGCGGCCCCCGCGCTCAGCTGCGGCCCGCCGGCGACAAGGCCGGCGGCGATGCCGGGGCCGAAGATGCCGAGGCCGAGCAGGGAAAGCGCCGCCAGCACGATGGCCATGGCGTCGTCGATGGTTGGCGTCTGTCCCCCAAACCCCGCGGTGAACTGGCCGAACAAAGTTGAGCCAATGCCGATGATGACCGCGAGGACCATGACCTTGATGCCGGAGGAGACGACATTGCCGAGCACCCGTTCGGCCATGAAGGCGGTCTTGCCGAACAGGCCGAAGGGGATCAGCACGAAGCCGGCGAGCGTCGTCAGCTTGAACTCGATCAGGGTGACGAAGAGCTGGATAGCGAGAATAAAGAAGGAGAGCAGCACCAAGGCCCAGGCAAACAGCAGGCAGGCGATCTGGATGAAGTTCTCGAAGAAGGCGACCCAGCCCATCAGGTCAGAGATCGAGTCGAGCAGCGGCCGGGCTGCATCGAGACCGGTCTGCGCCACCTTGCCCGGACGCATTAGGTCATCAACGGTAAAACCTGTGCCCGAGCCCTTGAGGCCGAGCCCCGCAAAACTCTCGAAGACGATGCGGGCGAGATTGTTCCAGTTGCCGATGATGTAGGCGAAGACCCCGATAAACAGCGTCTTCTTGATGAGCCGGGCGATGATGTCGTCATCAGCGCCCCACGACCAGAATAGCGCCGCCAGAGTCACATCGATGACGATGAGCGTGGTGGCGACGAAGGCGACCTCGCCGCCGAGCAGGCCGAAGCCGCTGTCGATATAGGAGGTGAAAACCCCCAGGAAATTGTCGATGACCCCGGTGCCGCCCATCTTAGCGCCCTTCATTCGGCGCGGGACGCCCGAAGAACCGGTCCCGCGTCTGCGCCCAGACATTCAGGCACGCGGCGTCCTGCGCGGCCGCCTCTCCGAGCTGCTGGCACCGCCGCTGCGCGTCGCGCAGAGGGTCGCGCTCGGCCTCGACCGTCCGAATGGGTGAGGGCTCCAGCACCTTCTCCTCCCGGCTCATCTCCAGCACCGCCGCCGTGGCGGCGATGGCCGCAAAGATCACCGCGCCCAGCCGTGCCAGCATGGCTCCGTCCATGTCGGCCTCCCTCAGTTGCTGAACATGCGGGCAGTGCCGGCTTGATAGCCGGCGCCCGGAGTGAGAAAGCGCCGGCGCTGCTCGCGGCCCTGCTCGGCGGCGGTCGCGCGTTCCGCTTCGGATAGCACCGCGGCGCGCCCATTGGCGGACATCACCGCGATCAGGTCGGAGAGCTGCTGCGATTGCAGGGCGAGCAATTGGTTGCCGGCCTGCGTGGCCTGAAGGGCGCCCGTGGCGCCCTGGCTCTGGCCGACAAGCGTCGCCATCTCGGCCTTGTTGGCATCGACATTGCCGACGACGCCGGCCTGCACCCGCAGCGCATCCTGCAGCCCCCCGACCGTGGTCTGCCAGCGCGAGCGCGCACCAGAGACGAGATCGGCATCTGAGGTCGAGAGCGGGATAGTGCCATAGCGCTGCTGGAAGGCCTGGTCGATCTGGCCGACATCGAAGGCGATGCTCTGCGCCTGTCCCAGAAGCTGCTGGGTGCGCTGCACCGATTGCTGGATCTGCTGCAGCGAGGAGTACGGCAGGCTGGCGAGATTGCGGGCCTGGTTGATCAGCATCTGCGCTTCGTTCTGCAGCGAGGTGATCTGGTTGTTGATCTGCTCCAGCGCGCGGGCGGCCGACATCATGTTCTGGGCGTAGTTCCACGGGTCATAGACCGTGACGGCCTGCGCAGGGGGGCACAGCGCGGGTGACAGGCTGAGCGGCACGGATAGCAGCGCGACGGCGACGGTGAGCGCGCGTGGACGGGACAGCGTCATGGCTGCGCCTCCAAATTGGTAAGGTTGGGAATGAGGTCGGCGGCCCAGCCGAGACCACGATGACGCAGCCAGGCGTCCAGGAAGCCGTGGCGGCCATGATCGGCAAAGATCTTGCCGATGGCCTGCTGGTCGGTCTTGGAGGACGCGGAGCACAGCGCCAGCGCCACGTCCGACAGACCAAGCTCGAACAGCCGGTTGCCGCGCCGCGACTGGCAGTAATAGTCGCGCTTCGGCATGGCCCGCGCGAGGATCTCGATCTGGCGGTTGTTGAGGCCGAACCGGCGATAGATCGCGGTGATCTGCGGCTCGATGGCCCGCTCATTGGGAAGCAGGAGCCGGGTTGGGCAGCTCTCGATGATTGCGGGCGCGATCGCCGAGCCATCGATGTCGGAGAGCGACTGTGTGGCGAAGATGACGCTGGCGTTCTTCTTGCGCAGGGTCTTCAGCCATTCCCGGAGCTGGCCGGCGAAGCCCTCGTCGTCCAGCGCCAGCCAGCCTTCATCGATGATGATGAGGGTCGGTGATCCATCGAGTCGGTCCTCGATCCGGTGGAACAGATAGGCCAGCACGGCGGGCGCGGCCTCCGTCCCGATTAACCCCTCGGTCTCGAAAGCCTGGACGGTGGCCGAACCCAGATGCTCGCTCTCGGCATCCAGCAACCGGCCCCATGCGCCGCCGAGGCAATAGGGACGCAATGCCTGCTTCAGGTCGTTGGACTGAAGCAGGACGCAGAGGCCGGTGAGGGTGCGTTCCTCGACCGGCGCCGAGGCGAGCGACGTCAGCGCCGTCCAGATGTGCTCCTTCACCTGGGGCATGATGGAAATGCCTTCGCGGGTGAGGATGGCAGTGAGCCATTCGGCGGTCCATGCGCGCTCGGCGGCTTCATCGATGGGGGCAAGCGGCTGAAGCACCACAGTCTCCGCGCTCCCCTCGCTGAGGCCGCCGCCAAGATCGTGCCAGTCGCCGCCCATTGCGAGAGCCGCAGCTCGGATCGAGCCGCCAAAGTCGAAGGCGAAGACCTGGGCTCTCGGGTAGCGCCGGAACTGCAGCGCCATCAGCGCCAGCAGCACTGACTTGCCTGCGCCGGTGGGGCCCACCACGAGGGTGTGGCCGACATCGCCCACATGGAGGCAGAACCGAAAGGGGGTGGAGCCTTCGGTCTTGCCGACCAGCAGCGGCGGCGCGTCGAAATGCGCGTCGCGGCTCTCGCCGGCCCATACAGCCGAGAGCGGGATTATGTGGGCGAGATTGAGCGTCGAGATCGGCGGCTGACGGACATTGGCGTACACATGGCCCGGCAACGATCCGAGCCAGGCGTCGACGGCATTGATGGTCTCGGTCATCGCCGTGAAATCGCGGCCCTGGATGACCTTCTCGACCCGCCGCAGTTTCTCGTCGGCGATGCGGGGATCGGCATCCCACACAGTCACCGTCGCAGTGACATAGGCGATGCCGGCATGATCCGCCCCGAGCTCCTGCAGCGCGAGGTCGGCATCTTCAGCCTTGTTCGCGGCATCGTTGTCCACGAGGACGGAGGCCTCGTTGGTCATCACCTCCTTCAGGATGGCGGCGATGGATTTGCGCTTGGCGAACCACTGGCGGCGGATCTTGGTGAGCAGCCGGACCGCGTCTGTCTTGTCGAGCAGGATCGCCCGGGTGGACCAGCGATAGGGCAAGGCCAGGCGGTTGAGCTCATCGAGCAGGCCCGGCGTCGTCTCCGTGGGAAAGCCGGTGATGGTCAGGACCCGCAGATGCTGATCGCCGAGGCGCGGCTCCAGCCCGCCGGTGAGCGGCTGATCTGTCAGCAGAGCATCAAGATAGATCGGCGTTTCCGGCAGACGAACATGATGCCGGTGCGTCGAAACACAGCTATGCAGGTATGTCAGCGTCTCGCCATCATCGAGCCAGCGGCATTCCGGCATGAAGGCGTCGATGAGGTTGAGGAGCCGATCGGTTCGATCGGCAAAGCCTCGCAACGTCTCATGAGGATCGAGACCCGCCTTGTCCCGTCCTTCATAAAGCCAGCCTTCCGTTCGCGCCGCGTCCTCGGCGGGCGGCAGATAAGTGAAGGTCAGGAAGTAGCTCGACTCGAAATGGCTGGCGGCCTGTTCGAAATCGGCCCTCCGTTCGGCATCAACCAAAGCGGAAGCGGCATCGGGGAAGGTGCTTGCCGGATAGGTTGACGCGGCAAGGCGCTGCGCCTCCACAAAGATCGCCCATCCCGAGCCGAGGCGGCGGAAGGCGTTGTTCAGCCGCCCGGCAACCGCGACGAGCTCAGCGGGCACGGCGCTGTCGAGGTCCGGCCCACGAAAACGTGCCGTGCGCTGAAACGAGCCGTCCTTGTTCAGCACGATGCCCGGCGCGACCAGTGCCGCCCAGGGCAGGAAATCGGCAAGGCGGCGGTTACGGCTACGATACTCGGCGAGGTTCATCATCACGGCACCCCGCTCAGACCGAGAGGTGCGCGGGGATGCGCAGATGCCGGCGCACCACCTCGACGAAAAGCGGATCGCGCTTCGCCGCCCACACCGCTGCGACATGGCCAATCATCCCGATGGCCAGGCCGACCAACCACAGACGCAGGCCGAGACCCACGGCCCCGGCGAGCGTGCCGTTGACGATGGCGATGGCACGTGGCGCGCCGCCGAGCAAAATCGGCTCGGTCAGCGCCCGGTGGACCGGCACGCTGAACCCGGGGACCTCAACTGTCTCGGCCATCAGACGAGCGCTCCGCCGCCGAAGGAGAAGAACGACAGGAAGAAGCTCGAGGCGGCGAAGGCGATCGACAGGCCGAACACGATTTGGATCAGCCGGCGGAAGCCTCCCGACGTGTCGCCGAAGGCCAACGCCAGCCCGGTCGAGATGATGACGATGACGGCAATGATCTTGGCGACGGGGCCTTCGATCGATTGGAGAATGGATTGCAGCGGCGCCTCCCACGGCATGGAGGAGCCAGAGGCATGAGCGCTGGCCGTGGCCATCAGATTGATGCAGGCGACAGACACGGCCAGCCGGGCTGCGCTGCCGGCGCGTTGGAGCGATCGGATCATGTGGGATCTCCGGTAAGGACGGGGGTGATGCGGTAGTCGCCATCGGGGCCGAGGCCCTCGACACGCGCGAGTTCGGTGAGCCGGCGCGCGGCGCCGCGCCCCGAGAGCACGGCCACGAGATTGATGGTCTCGGCGATCAGCGGGCGCGGGACAGTGACGACGGCTTCCTGGACGAGTTGCTCCATCCGGCGCAGCGCGCCGATAGCGCTGCCGGCATGGATGGTGCCGATGCCGCCGGGATGGCCGGTGCCCCAGGCCTTGAGCAGGTCGAGCGCCTCTGCGCCGCGCACCTCGCCGATGGGAATACGGTCGGGCCGCAGGCGCAGCGCTGACCGGACGAGCTCGGACAGCGAGGCGACGCCGTCCTTGGTGCGCAGGGCGACGAGGTTCGGCGCCTCGCATTGCAGCTCGCGCGTATCCTCGATGAGGACGACGCGATCGGAGGTCTTCGCGACCTCGGCGAGCAGCGCATTGGTCAGCGTGGTCTTGCCCGTCGAGGTGCCGCCCGCGACGAGAATGTTGGCGCGAGAGGCAACACTCTGGCGCAAAGCGTCGGCGTGCCACGCCGACATGATCCCAGCGCGGACATAGTCTTCGAGCGTGAAGACCGCGACGGCGGGCTTACGGATGGCAAATGTCGGTGTCGCGACCACCGGCGGCAGCAGGCCCTCGAACCGTTCTCCCGTCTCGGGCAGCTCAGCTGAAACGCGCGGAGCTCCCGCATGAACCTCGGCGCCGACATGGTGGGCCACGAGGCGGACGATGCGCTCGCCGTCAGCGGGCGAGAGCCGCCCACCCGTGTCAGACAGTCCCTCCGAGAGCCGGTCGATCCACAGCCGCCCGTCCGGGTTCAGCATCACCTCGACGACGGCCGGGTCTTCCAGATGCCGAGCGATCGCCGGACCCAGCGCCGTGCGCAGCATCCGCGCGCCGCGGGCAAAACCCTGATGATGTGCTGCCGCCATCCCAACCCCGACAGTGCCGGGGTCCTGACGATCTCATCCCGGGCGGGGATGATTAAAAGAGCCCGCAATCGGGTCGGTTCAACAAGATTCGATCAGCTTCGTAGGGTAGCGTGCAATGACAGGCGAATGGCGTGACTGCGCCGGCAGCAGAAGTTCGCTGCGACAACTACGAATGGCCGGTTTGGGCCGATATCGTTGAAAAAGTCGGTGTTGCTGGCGGCGTGAAGTCCTGATTCAGTTGTCTCTGTAGAGGAGGACGATCTGATGATGGGCGAGCGGACAGTGATGCAGGAAGCGCTGTTCTACGAGTTCAGCCTTGAGCGGCATGTCCCGGCCAGCCACCTTGTGCGGGCCATCGACCGGTTCGTCGACCTGTCGGGCATCCGTGCACATCTCCGCCCATTTTATAGCGATATCGGCCGGCCCTCGATCGATCCGGAACTGATGATCCGGATGCTGCTCGTTGGCTATTGCTTTGGCATCCGATCTGAGCGGCGGTTGTGCGAGGAGGTTCACCTCAACCTCGCCTATCGCTGGTTCTGCCGGCTCGGGCTGGAAGGCAACGTGCCTGACCATTCCACCTTCTCGAAGAACCGCCATGGCCGCTTCCGCGATAGCGATCTCCTGAGGGAGCTGTTCGAGACGACCGTCTGGCGCTGCATCGCGGAAGGGCTCGTGGGCGGGGAAGGCTTCGCGGTCGATGCCAGCCTGATCAAGGCGGATGCCAACAGGCAACGCTCCGCCGAAGGTACGGGTTCAGTCGATTGGGACGACCTCGCCCAGACCCGCCGCTCGGTCCGGGAATATCTCGACACGCTCGATGAGGCCGCTTGGGGAGCGGCCAGCGAGGTGAAGCCGAAGTTCGTGTCGAAATCGGACCCGGCCGCACAGTGGACCGGCGCGCTGAAGGGGCATGCCTTCTTCGCCTACGCAACCAACTACCTGATCGATCTCGACCACGCCGTCATCGTCGATGTCGAGGCGAGCCGCGCCATCCGGCAGGCCGAAGTCGGGGCAGCGCGCACCATGATCGAGCGCACACAGGACCGCTTCGACCTCTGGCCCGCGCGCCTCGCTGCCGACAGCGCCTACGGCTCCGCGGAAAACCTCGCCTGGCTGGTCCACGAGCGCGGGATCGAGCCGCATATCCCCGTGTTCGACAAGTCCGAGCGCCAGGACGGCACCTTCAGCCGGTCCGACTTCACCTACGATCGCAAGGCGGACGCCTACATCTGCCCGGCAGGCAAGCAGTTGCGGCAGCGCCAAAGGGCCTATCGGACGCCCCGCCCGCTGGTGGATGATGACGGCATGGTGCGCTACCGCGCTAGCAAGCTGGATTGCGATGCTTGCGCACTAAAGGACCGCTGCTGCCCGAACACGCCCGCCCGCAAGATACCGCGCTCGATCCATGAAGGTGCACGCGACATGGCGCGGGACATCGCCACCACCGACGACTACGTCACCTCACGTCGACAGCGAAAGAAGGTGGAGATGCTGTTTGCCCATCTGAAGCGCATCCTGAGGCTGGATCGACTGCGACTGCGCGGCCCAAATGGCGCCAGAGACGAGTTCCACCTCGCCGCAGCCGCCCAAAACCTCCGGAAGCTCGCCAAGCTGCTCCCGAGCGGGCCGCGCACCAGGACCGCATGACTTGGTGAGGTTCGATAATCCAATCCGACACGCCACCGGCCCTGGCATGCAGACCGACTTTTTCAACGAAATCCGCCGGAAGCTGTCAGTCCGTTGCTGGAGGCAGATCATGGATGGACTGCCTTAAGTCGCCGGCAAATTGTTTGACCGCGTTGCCGTCACAATAGGCCGCCGCAGCCACCAGTTGGTGACATTACATACTCACAGCGCCTTCGTATTGCCTATTTATCGGGGATTAGCAGGACGCACACATCGTCGTTAGGCGACATGATCGTCGTGCGGGTTTTCGCGCGCGTTACGCTCACGCGGAAATTCTGGCGAGCTTGCGTCATCGCGCCCGCGCGGACATTGCCGCCCACAATACGATCCGGGTTGCCGACGATCTCGCCCTTGTAGCGCTTCGGCCACCCTTCGAAAATGATTACCTCATCGAATTGCTTCCCCTTCGCCTTGTGCATGTTCATCACGACGACCCCTGACTCCGGCTTATGGGCGTTCGCGAAATGCTCCTGCACGAACGCTTGGCGAGTGACAGCCAGCGCGTTCTTGTATCCGCCGGTATTTCGCCAGTCCTGCGATAGGCTTTGCCGGAGCTGCGTTCCGCGTTCGAGAAGCCTGACGTTGCGCGCCTCCTTCGCAACCTCTCCGAGCCGAGTGCAAGCCCCAGCCTCAAGCACCGCTCGAACGGCGGTCCAGTCGTCGTCAGGCTGTCCAGACAGCGCGACAGCCGTTGCAGCCTCGTGGACCGCGAACGTGGCTTGCAGGACGCTGTTCGCCGGAACGGCCTTCCCCTTCGCAAGGCAGTCATTCCACTTGCCCAGCGCCGAGCGGAACCGTGCCGCTTCCGCCAGATCGCCCTTCGTCGGCGCTTGACCCCCTCGGCCGCTGAAGTAGCTGCAAAGCACGCTGACGAACTCGTCAAAGCAACCGATGTGACTTCGCTGCTGGAGAAGGAAGGCAATTACCTCCGCCGCCAGGATCGGGCCTTCCATGTCGACGGCGGCCGTGTGCGCGATCGGAGGCACGTTGCCGAAGGGCTCGCGCAGATTGTCGGATACCAGCCTGGTCATACGCTTAGTCGGCACCAGAATCGCAAGCGACCAGTCCCGGCGGCCCGTCGCGATTAGCCGCTTACGCGCTTTCAGAACCTGAGCGACAAGCGAGGCGAAAGCCTGATTAGGATTCGAGGCAAACCCCTCGTAGTCGATGCCCTGATACGCTTCTTCCCGAAATTTGCCGATAAGGAGGTGGTTGCCGAACAAGGCAATGTCTGTCCCCTTGCTGCGATGGTTGTCCCCGGCCAAATCATGCTCGGAAGGCTTGAAAGCCTCCCTGAAGTGGTCGAGACGCTCCGGGTCAGCGCCGATGAAATCAAAGATGCGCTGTTCCGGGTCGGCCAGCGCGATCAGCGTGCTGCTCTTCCCGATTGCCGCGACCGCGCGCCACTGCTGGGCGCTGGTATCCTGAAACTCGTCGAGGATGATGAAAGGGTACATGGTCGATACGAGATCGCGGACCTTGGCGGAGCCGTGCAACAGGATGGCCACGCGCTCCGCGAACAGGTCGAAGCAGATTTTGCCTTCCTCGGTCGCCAGTCGCATCCGCTCGGCAATCTCCAGCGCGGCCTTCTGCGCCTTCTCCTCGTCCGAGAGCTTGAACGGCGCCTTGAAGGCGCTGCGGATCGCTGAAAGCGCGATCGCCTCGTTAGGCGGCGTCAGAATTGTCATGCGGCGCGGAAACCCGACCAGATAGCCGTGCGCCTTGAGAATGCGCCAGAAGAAGGAGTGATAGGTATCGACCTCGATCCTTGTCTTCTCCTCTTTGGTCACGGACCGCTCTTCGTCGATCGCTTCGAAGACGCGCGAGACCGTCGCGCGCGCAAAACTCAGGAACAGGATGCGCTGCCCCGGCTTGAGCTTCTCGCGGGCAATCTTCGCTGCCTTCAGGATGGACACAGTGGTCTTGCCGGAGCCAGGCCCACCCACAACGAGTTGGTGCCCATCGGCGATCAGAACATCCTTCTGCGCGGGAGTCAGGTCGACCATCCGTCCCTCTATTCGACGGGCTCGACGGCGGCGTCCTGGCCATTCCCCTGCAGAGGCGACGGCGGTGCGGGCGGTGGATCGCAGAGCGCCTTGAGGGTCACGCAGGCGTCGCGAATCCACGATGGGATTTCGGGCTCGGAGCATTGGCCGAGGAAATCCGCGATCCCCCAATTTCCCTTCGCCCAGCCGAAATACTCCTTCAGCGCGGCGATGAGGTTGGTCTTAGGATCGGGGAACTTCTGCAACAGGTGCGGCGGCCAATCGAGCGCATTGGAAAAGCGTTCAAGCGCGGCCTGGGTCGTGTTCTTGAGGATTAGGTCCTCGATGCCCTTTTCCTCGTGCATGAAAAGGCGTTCGACCTGGGCTTCGATTGCGGCCTTCGCGGGGTCGGTCTGCTTGTCGCAAAGTGCGAACGTCCGCTTACCGAGACCCTTATAGAGCCCCGCGAGATCGGCGATCTGCGATTCGGTGCCCGCATCGATGATGCAGATGCCGAGCGCTTCGAGCGACGAATAGACGCCGGCGTTCAATTCAGAGAGCCGGCGGGCCGCGACCGGAAACGAACTCGCCTCGGTCGCGCCTTCGGCGATGAGGACACGCCGCGACAGCAGGCCCTCGCAAAACCGCGTCCGAAACTCCTGGCGATAGCGCTTGTGCTTCACGCTGTCGGGCAGCGCGATCTGGGCCTGCTTAAGGATGCCATCATTCGCCCGCGACAGGATCACCGTCTCGTCGAGCTTGAACTCTTCAAGGACATAGGGCGAGTGCGAGGTGACGATCGATTGGGCCGCCAGCTTGCGCAGTTCGTGAACGATCCGCTTCTGGGCATATGGCGGAATCGCGGTCTCGACCTCCTCCATCGCGAAGATGACGTTCTGT
The DNA here is from genome assembly GCF_010669125.1 of Ancylobacter pratisalsi. Lineage (NCBI taxonomy): Bacteria > Pseudomonadati > Pseudomonadota > Alphaproteobacteria > Hyphomicrobiales > Xanthobacteraceae > Ancylobacter > Ancylobacter pratisalsi. The sequence continues at coordinate 778,752 of NZ_CP048630.1, read as the reverse complement.
TTGTCCTCGGCGATCTGCGACAGCATCGCCAGCACCAGCATGTTGATCGTGCCGGTGCCCTGCCGGAAGAAGGGTGCGGCATGTGCGCCATCTCCGGTGGCGATGAAGGCGGTCACGATCTTGCGCAGATGCTCGCGCGTGAGGTTCGAGACCTTGAGATGGGGCTTAACGCCCCATTCCCGCGGCACATATTTCTTCAGCGACTTGTCGATACTTTCGAGCACGCCCGAAATGCCGATCGCGGGATCGCCCGCGACATCGAATCCGGCGAGCGTGCCGATCGTGCCTTCCCACATTTGCGGCCGAATTTCCTTCAACCGCAAGATGATGTCGAGCAGGCTGCCATGCTCCAGGCTGAGCGCCCGCGAGCCCGTGCGCAGCGAGCGCAGGAAGAGGAAACCGCAGTGCTGTTTGTCCTTCTTAGAGAAGGGTACGGGAGTATCTTCCTCCGTCAGGCTGCGCGCGTAATAGGTATTGCCAACGAAATCGTCCTCTTCGCCGTCATATGCGCCGATGAACGTGACGCGCAGCGCCGCCTTGACGTTCGCCGCATCCACGCCAGCGGGATTTGCTTCCGTGAAAAAGTCTCCGGTTTCGACGTTGAGCCACTCGATGTTGCCGCCAAACCGGGCTTCCTGCTCCTCCGACAGCCCAATGATCGTGACCTCTACGGTGATTTGCGGGGCGGGCTGCGGCTCTGCTGGGGCTGCGCCATCCTCGGCCGGGGCCGGAGCCACAGCCAGATACTTGCCCTCATAGAAATCGTGCTCGTCGACAGGGGGCCGGCGGCTTAGTCGATCCGGCCCAAGAGCGAGATCTATGGCTTCGAGAACGGAGGATTTGCCGGTGTTGTTGTCGCCGATGAGGACGGCATGATCGGGCAGAACCAGCTTGGCTGAACTTATGCCGCGGAAATTATCGATCGATACAGCGTGAACTTTCAAAACCGCCCCCGGCCCCGAGCATCTTCATAATTCATCGTCTCCTTTGCTACCTCCTATTTGATGGTGAAGCAAAGGAGCGAAACGGCTCGAGTAGTCGGTACGGGCCTTGGATGGGCTTAGCTCTTTGTCAGAATTTTAACGGCAGCTTTTGGGAGTAAGCGGGAGCTTCCTGAACGTCCGAGATGCGGGCGCTTTGCTGACGGACGGCTTCGGGGCCGGTAGCAGACTGTCAGCTTCTAGTGTCAGGCCGGTCAAAGCGGAGGTCGTGGTTGTGACCTACGCGGCATCCTGAATTGACCCATTCCTGACAGCCAAGTGTTCGTCGTCGGGTAGCCGATTGGCTGCGAAGTAAGCTCAAGGAATTGCCCTTCCTGCCCCATATCGTGCAATCTTGATATCGACAAGTTCCGTTTCACTGCGATCAGGGTCATGACCCGCACCGGCCGAGATTTGCAGGTCGCGCGGGCTAGAGCGTCTCCCTTTTGATCGAGGTATTTAGATCAAGCTATAGATAGCCTGCTCTGCTCTCGTCCTCCTGCCTAAGGGTCTGCAGAGCAACCTTGTTCGCAGTCTCGGCAAACCGCGTGATGAATATACTCTTGTCAGCACCAATCGGGGGAGCTGTTGAGGGAGTTTCATTTTCCAGGAACACGCGTAGGGCCTGTCGAAGGCTGTCGTCGTCGCGATGGTGGTGCCGTCGGACAAGCAGGTCCCGTGCCGGCGGAGATCGTGTTTGCTTGGCGAGTTCTTGGGGAGCGAAGATCGGAGCACGTTGCTCGGCGCTACGGGCGATCAAGACAGTTCTGATGCACCACAGCGCGCGTTTGGCGAGCAACGCCGAGTTCATCTCATCGCCGAATAGGACCAGATACCAACCGAGGTCCGATGCTTGCTCGACCTCTTTTCGGTAGCTTTGACGAAACTGGAACGAGCGCTGAAGCTGCCCCAGATAGTCGTCGGGATCGACTAACGCCTTCGCTTCCTTAACCAGGTGGCAAGTGAAGAGGTCACCGGACTGCGCGTCCTGTTCCAGTCGACGCCAAGGATAAACGAAGAGGGAGAGATGACCGATCGACACATGGCGCGTCTCGTCTTCGAGATTGATCATCAGAATGTCGGTGTCGGACCCTTCCCCAGAATCGGCTCGGGCAAGGCTTCCGAACAAAAGGCTGGCCGCTATCGCCATGACAGGCAGCGGCGCTTGGACCGAAGAAAGGGTATTTGATCTTGGCTTTTCACGATCAGTTCACCTGCAAGGCACGCGTCAACGCTTCGATCGACATCTGACGCGATAGAGCTCGGGCCTGAGTCACCTCGTCCCGATTTTGCAGCACGATCTGCTGCTTTTCCGGCTTAAGAACGCCCGCCTCGACGTCGAGATTATACTCGCTCATCAGGTAAAAGCTGAGGCTCAAGCGACACGGCCGCAACAGCCTTCCGTCCGTCATACCGTGCTCGGCTGCTACGGCCGCCCGGCGTTCGGGCGAAAGTTTCGGGTTAGGCCGGATGTCGAGGTTGATTTTATGGACCCACTCAAAATCGAGGGTCGGATCAATCGCAGCGGGCCGGTTATCGCTGACGGCCGCTATGCGGTTCAGATTGTAGTCGCGGAAGTCGTTGTGGTCTTTAGACCACGAGCGGACGTACCAACGACCAGCACTATGAGCGAGTGCGTGAGGAGCGATCGTTCTAGAGGGCTGCACTGAACCGGTGAGCGATGCATAGCCGATGTCGATCTCCTGCCGTTTCCGGATCGCGTCCAGCACGCGCAACAGAACCGTCGGGTCGGTTGGCCGCCGGCCTAGAGTAATAACCTCGACCGGTGGAATCGCATCGAACCAAGTATCTTCTGGGCGCATCCATCGGTTCTCGATGGCCACCAACTGCAACAGGTAGCGCTCAATCGTTTGGCCAATGAACGCGGGCGAGAAGCCATCGGTACGAATGTAGGCCTTCTCTGCGCGATCGTATCGCAAATTAGCAGGCGAGATCTTCTCGTACTGCGATATGTCGGCTGACGCCTGCTGGGCTGAGATAGCGAAAGTGGCCGAGAGGTCGCTACGGTTGAAGCGGCCGTCCCAGAACAGCCTGAAGTCTATGAACTCAAGGCGCCTTTGAACACCCCAGCGCCGACGCTCGCCATTCTCATCCATAACATATCCGTCCACAAACGCGATTCTATCAACATTATCGCATCTAGTTACTTGACGCGATAACTCCGCGCCCCCACATCATATGGACGTGAGTTGCTGGCGGGGCAACCGTTCGATCAGGGGAAGAAGGTCGCGCAAATGGGGGAAGACGAGCAAAATCAGAGGGCTGACCGGCCTTACCGCGTACTTAGTTTGGATGGCGGGGGGATGCGGGGCATCTATACAGCGGCGTTTCTCGCCCGCCTGACTGATCAGTTCGCGCGAATTCGAGGCGAATCGGCCCTCGATCTGGGACGTGGCTTCGACTTGATCACCGGGACCAGCACCGGCGCGATCGTCGGCTGCGCACTGGCCGTCGGGCGGCCTATGACGGAAGTGGTGGCGCTTTATCGTGAGCACGGCCCCAAGATCTTTCCTCATCGGATCGCGGGGAAGCGTAGTGCGATCTACCGAGCGAGCCAAGGCAGCCGCTTCGTACGCGAGGGCGACAAGGCGTTGCGCGAAGCGCTGCGCGGCGTGCTCGACGACGTAACCATGATCGACGTATTCGAAGGTCGCGGCATCTCGCTCGCGATCCCGACAGTACTGATGAGCGAGCACCGGGCGTGGGTCTTCAAGAAGACTCCCAAGAGCGGCGTACGCGACGATCGCTATCCGCTGGTGGACGTTTGCATGGCGACGAGCGCCGCGCCAATCTACCGCTCGCTCGCCGCCATCGACGACCCAAACGATCCGGGCGGGCCAAAGCAGGTGTTCGCCGACGGGGGGCTTTGGGCCAATAATCCGATAATGGTCGGGCTCGTGGACGCGCTGACGGTGGCGCCGCCCGACCGTCCGATCGAGATCTACTCACTCGGCACATGTCCGCGTCCCGAGGGTGATCACCTCGACGCAGAGAGCGCGCACCGCTCCATGCTCGACTGGTCGCTGGGTGCTGACGTCGCGCCGCTCAGCATCTCGGCACAGGAGTTCGCCTTCGACCACATGGCGCGGCTTTTAACGAACGCCATCAGCAACTGCGGCCGCTCGATCCGTCGCGTGCGCTTTCCCAACAAGCCGGTTCCGGCAAGCATGATGCCGTATCTTGCCCTCGACGACTCCCGCCCAGAGGCGATGGACCGGCTGGTCGGCCAGGCGCACACCGACGCCGATCTGACCAAGAGCGCCTGCGACGATTCCAACAGCGCCGACGGGTGCATGATTCGTCAACTCATGCACGATCTGCCGGCGATGCCGGCCACCGGCGCCGTCTGGCGTCCCGCTTTCACTGACAAATAGGAAGGATAGGCGATGTTCGACTGCGCCAAAGATGTGCGTGCGTACCACGATCAGGATGTGACGCTGCCCAAGAGCGAGCAGGATGCAATGCGCGACCGGCGTAACTCCAACCGGACGCGGCTGCGGAACGGCCTGGATAAGGCCGGCAAGCCCAAGCCGATCGAGTTCGTCAAACAGGGCAGCTACGCCATGAAGACGATGTGCCGCGATCCCGACAACGACTATGACATCGACGACGGGGTCTACTTTCACAAGAAGGATCTGGTCGGCGATCGCGAGGCCGAGATGACGTCCCTGCAGGCGCGCTGGATGGTGCGCGACGCGGTCGACGACGGCAAGTTCAAGTATGCGCCTGAGGTGCGGTCCAACTGCGTGCGTGTCTTCTACGAGAAGGGTTACCACGTTGATCTGCCGGTCTACCGTCGCGTCGTCACCGACACCGTCTTCGGCGAAGAGGTGCATTACGAGCTGGCGGCGAGCAGCGGCTGGAAGCGGTCCGATGCCCGCGATGTGTCGGACTGGTACGAGGACCAGCGCGCCGCATCCGCCAACGGCATCCAGCTGCGCCGCATCAATCGCGACCTGAAGAAATACGCCCGCAGCCGCTACAGCTGGCGCGGCTCGATCCTCAGCGGCTTTGGCATCTCGGTTCTGACGACCGAGAAGTTTTGCGCGAAAGATCGCGAGGATCGCGCGCTCTACGACGCCATGGTTGCCATCCGTGATCGGCTGAACTGGAACCTCGTCGTCGCCCACCCGGTGACCCCGGGCGACACCATCACCAGTGGGGCCGACGACGCCAAGGCGCGCTACTTCCGTGCGAAGTTGACAGAGGCGATCGACACGCTTGAGCCGCTCTTCCAAGCCGACTGCACGCGCGAGAAAGCGCTCAACTGTTGGGACAAGGTGTTCGCGACCACCTTCTTCAGCGAGCGGTTGGAGGAAGAGCAGCGCGCATCCGTGTCCGCCCCCGCCATCATCAGCTCGGCCGGCCTGCTCAGCGCGACGGCTGCGGCGGCCGACGCGGTCAGCAGTGCCGGCGGCGGCCGTCATGCCTGAGGATGGTCTCCCCCTCGATTGGCGACGGGCGGCGCTCCTGCTCGAAAAGACCCTACGCGAGCGAGCGGGGCAGGCGCCCGAGCGTCTCGACAGTGCAACGATCGCCAGCGACTATCCGAGCCGGGACTGGATCGTCGCCGCTTGGCGGATCAGCGTGGTGTTTTCCGACGGAGTGACCCGCCAAATCGATCTTGTAGCCGGCGCGCTGTTTCCGACAACGCCGGTCAGGACTGCGCTGGTCGACCATCCCGAGCCCATGACGTGGCCGCACGTCGAGAGCGACGGCATTCTGTGCCTATTGCCTAACATGGCCGAGTGGGATCCTGATGATCCCTCCGAGGTCGCGATGGATCTACTAAACCGCTCGGTCCGGCTGACCGAGGAACTGCTGGAAGGCGGCACCGTCGAGCGCGACTTCCGCGAGGAGTTTGTCACCTACTGGGGTTACCGGGTGCATTCGCAGGGCGAAAACCTGTTTAGCCTGGTAGCACCCCAGCCGCCCTCGCGGGTGGTTCATGTGTGGCGCGGCAAGGGTCTCGAAGTCGCCGGAGACGACCAGGACGCGATTGCGAAATGGGTGCGTAACCGCTTTGGCGACAAAACTCCGGTGAAGACGGAAGCCGCCGCGTTCCTCTGGCTCGACGCGCCACTGCTTCCTGCGGAATACCCGGAGACTGCCACCGATCTGTACCGCTTAGCTGAAAGGCTCGATGGCGGGGCAAAGATGGTATTGGAGGAGGCGGCAAAAGGCGAGCCGGATGAGGTGCTGGCGCTGCTTGGCGCGATTGGACGCGGGGGTGCCGCGTTAATCGCGGTAAGGGCGCACAATCCAAAGCGGCGCAAGGGCCGGCCGCGAGCGCCTGACGAACCCCTCTCCGTGGGATTTCGGCCTGGTCATACCCCACAGCCGCTGCTGCTCGGCCGCTTTTTCGGAGCGGTTCCGGTCGTCAGAACCCTGGTGCAGCGGGCCGACGCCGATTGGGTGCATGGGCGCGGCCAGGATCCCCGCACGCGCCGGCTGCTCGGCGCAACGGTTGTGGTGATTGGTTGCGGTTCCGTCGGGGCGCCGGTCGCCTGCGCGCTGGCCCAAACGGGCGTCGGCCACCTCATCCTGGTCGACCCCGAGGCGTTAGCCTGGCCCAACGTCGGGCGCCATCCGCTCGGCGCCGCCGCTGTGGGGCGCAACAAGGCCGAAGCTCTGGCCGAAAGGCTGCAGGCCGATTTTCCGCATTTGAAGGTCGAATATCGCGCTTGCAGTCTGCATCAACTAATCGCGCGCAACAAAGATCAGCTAGCAGCGGCCGATATGATCGTCGCCGCGACCGGAAACTGGGTCGCAGAGAGCGCGCTCAATCGCTGGCATGTCCGGCAAGGGCGTGGACGGCCCATTGTCTACGGGTGGACTGAGGCCCATGCCTGCGCCGGCCACGCGGTTGCCATTGGCCAAGGGGATGGCTGCCTTCAATGTCACATCGGGCGTACCGGCGCACCCGAAATCACGGCTGTGGAGTGGCCGGACGGCGGGAATATCGCTCAGGAGGAGCCAGCCTGCGGTGCGCATTATCAGCCCTACGGGCCGGTGGAGTTGGCCTACGTGAACGCGATGATCGCAGAAGTCGCGCTGGATTGTCTTCTCGATCCACCCGCGCAATCTTTCAGTCGTGTATTCGTCGCGTCGCCACGCCGTATCGCGTCACTTGGCGGGCAGCTGACCGAAGGCTGGCGCTCCGCTTTTGGCGAAGTTGAAGAGGGCGTTCGAACGGTCAATCGGCGATGGCCTTCTGCTCGTTGCGTAGCGTGCGGGCCTAAGCGCCTCGACGAGGTGGCCTGATGGTGTGCGGATATCAAGCTGCTCGCGTCAACGCTGCTGCTGTGAATGTACGTTTTAGACGGACTGTCGATGTCAGCTGTTGGCGCGGGCTCGCCGGCGAGGCCGACCCTCAGTAGGACAGGCAGAAACGGCCATGCGGTTCTTGCATGGCCGTTTTCGCCATGGGCTGCATCCGCCGGCCGCGTTCGGCCGCTCGGGAAACAAGCCGATATCACGCACGATACAGTCATTCGCCGCGTGCGGGGAACAGCTCTTCCAGGCGCTTGGCAATAGCCTCGAAAGCCTGCCGCGGCGTCGGCCGCTTGGGCGGCACCGAGCCTCGCGGGTCGAAAAGGGCCTTCAGAACGTAGTATCCATTTTCATAGGCTACGCTTCGTTCACCGAGATTAAAAGAACGAGCGGCGGCGGCGAAGCGTCTGATCGCCGGCGGATGCTGGGTGTCCTGACCGCCCGCCTGCTCGAACAGGAAGAGCCAGGCTAAGGCGGTAATCACCATAAACACCCGGAACTCTCGGTCCAAGCCAGCGCCGGCCTCGTTCAGCACCCACTCGGTGGCAAAATCGTCGGCTTGGACCTCCTGGCGGACCATGTCCGACGCCGACAGATAGGGGATATGCTCAAGGTGAGCGTGACCGATCTCGTGCAGTAGAATCCAGCTCAAGGCGCCATAGAACAGGTTGTTCAGGCGACCTTGTGGTGACGACAATGGCGCGTCGGGGTCGGGCATCCCCAAACCCGGCGGCCAAGGCGAGTCCTTTTTGATCAACAGCTTGGCGTAGTCAACATAACCTTGCAGGTTGAGGTCGTGCCAGAGCTGGCCAATGTTGATGGCCGCGGCATCCTTGAGCCCCGCTTCGCGTGAGGCTGCCGAGGCGGCGTCGATGATGGAGTAGGTCACGAACGCCACGCTCCACAAGCTGCCCAGCCCCGCCCAGGTGAGATAGACCGCCTTGTCTTCGGGCACCGCCCAAAAGTCCGCCTTGGAGGCGCGCGGATTGAGGGTCCAGTCGCCGGATCCGAACACTGCCTCGGACAGCTCCGGACCCCGCTCAGGAGCGATGTTGAATGGCGTCCTGTTGACCCGCTTGAAAAGCTCGGCCGTCGCAGCCTCGGTCGAAACCTCGCGGGCGCGCAACAAAGTGGAGAACGCCGCCCGCTGGCCCGTCACAGAAACGCCGCAAGCACTTCCCACGACAATGGCGCCCGAAGCTGTCGGCTCGGCATAGGGGTAAGCCTTCACCCCGACCAACTCGACTGGAAAGTCCACGATGGCGTCACGCCGATGGCACTCCAATTCAAGGCGCAGGGCCTCCACGTCGCCGGTAGCTCGAGTCACGATCTGGATGAGCCCGCCCGCGCGCAGATGGCGTATCGCAATCTCCATGACCTGATCCTCGATCGCCCAGCGGAAGTCCTCGTCGCTCTCGGCCTCGATGCGCTCAGCAACCTTAGTCAGCGACCGGGCCTTGTGGCCGCCAGTAAACCACAGAGTAATGGCGTCAAACTGCCCGTTTGCCCGAAGCCACTTCTCGAATGGCCTGTCCGAGACGAGCACGTTGGCCTGCACCAGAACTAGGTCGCCTTGGACGGCGATCGGCGTTGCTGCGGGAACGGTGTCGTAGAGCTTCAAGCCCAGCTTCGATGTTACCCGCGGGCTGGCGACTGCCTCGGCCGGAAGGCGAAGCCGCGTGGCAGCCGCGGCCAGACAATACGGGTTCTCATCGACACCGGCGATCAGCCGGTCGGGACCATGGACAGCCTCTGATAGGGCCTCCAGCCCTTGGCCCAGGCCGCAGCCAATGTCGAGCACCCGCGAGATTCTGCCGGCGGCGACCAACTCGGACGCTAGGGCGGCGTAAAGCCCCTCGGCGCCGTAATGATCGGAATTCACACCCCACTCCCGAGCGTAGATCTCCTGCGCCACCGCGACGGCTTTGCCCTTGGCGGCTTCGTAGATCGGCTGATGGCACTCCCCATAAGTGCGCCGGCTGCCGCAGGTGCATATGTCATTGGCCTTTAGGTCAGGCTTGCGCATTGGAGTCCTCTATAGGGGCGGCACCTCAATGCAGCGAAGGTTAGAACGTTAATGCGCTCAAGTGACGGCTCCTTCCGATACCCTTCGGGTTAGCCCGTTTCAACCAGCCGCCGTGGACCATATCTGGCTGCAGCGGATCGCTACGTCGAAATGCCGTTTTGGCTCGCTCTCGCCCTTAAGCTTCGAGCCGACGTTCGCCTTCTACGCAAGCAGCTGAACGACACGTTTTTGGCGCGGCTCCAGAGTCTGGCAATGGCTCAAAAGTGCCGAGGTGCCCCACCTCGCTATGTCGGCTTTCGGGCCTCGGCCGTTGCCGGATGAACGGCCGAGAAGCGGGCGCGAAGCGGACGTCGCTGGAGGAGCCGCGGAGAGCCAGGTATGGGTCAATACCGACCGCTCCCGTCGTTCTCCAGCCCTGCAACATCCTCCACGATTTCCTGCCGCAGCTGCGGCCCTTTGGCCAAGCGCCGACCGAGCGCGCGGGTGTAGGCTGCGTAACGCTCGGAGACTTTGGCCTTTGCCGCCTGGGCGGCCGGTTCCGGCAGCGCCGGTGTGGTGGTCAGCCAGAAACGGACGAAGGTGGCGAAGGCCTCGGTCGAGATGCCGACGTCGCGCTCCAGCCGCGCGAGACGGCGATCGATCTGACCGAGGCGCCGGGCAAGAGCGGCCTCCTGACGCTCGGCACTGTCGGGCGACAGGAAAGAGGCGATCGCGGCCTGGGCGATCAGGGACATGGACTGGTCGCGCTGGACGGCGTAGTGCGCCAGCATGTCCATTATGTCGGGCTCGAGGTAGACCGAGATCTGCGCCTTCTTCGTGCGACCTGCCATAGCGATCACAGCTCCATGCCGTCATTAGGATTGAGACTGACCTGTCGGGCCACGCCTTGCATCAGTCCGGTCATGCGCCGGTTCCGAGCGGCGACGTCATCCATCTCGTCGTCGCGATCTCTGTCGAACTCGAATTCGTTCTCGATGGGCTGTATTTTCTCGACCGCCCTCACGCGGCTGAGCTCGGGCTGATGCCGGTGCTCGGAGCCGGTCGGATCATCGTCTTGACCTTCGATGGCGGCGCTCCCGCCCGTGCTCTCCTGTGTTGCGGGCACCGGCAGCGCGGTCCAGTCATCATGCTGCACGGCCGAACCACGAGTGGGCGTTGGCGGCGGCAGGAGCCGGTCCCGGAGGCGCGAGTCCTCGTAGTATCGCGCCTTCTTCGCGCGGATCGGGGGGGTGCCGGCGACCATGACGATCTCGTCCGTGGGCGGCAGCTGCATAACCTCGCCGGGGGTGAGCAACGGGCGTGCGGTCTCGGAACGCGACACCATGAGATGACCCAGCCAGGGTGAGAGCCGGTGGCCGGCATAGTTTTTCATCGCCTTCATCTCAGTGGCGGTGCCGAGCGCATCGGAGACGCGCTTGGCGGTGCGCTCGTCATTGGTCGCGAAGCACACGCGGACATGGCAATTGTCGAGGATCGAGTTGTTGGGGCCGTAAGCCTTCTCGATCTGGTTCAGCGACTGGGCGATGAGGAAGGCTTTCAGGCCATAGCCGGCCATGAAGGCGAGCGCCGATTCAAAGAAGTCGAGCCGCCCCAGCGCGGGAAACTCGTCGAGCATGAGGAGCAGGCGATGGCGGCCGCCCTTCGCCTGCAGGTCCTCGGTCAGTCGCCGGCCGATCTGGTTGAGGAGCAGGCGGATCAGCGGCTTTGTCCGGTTGATGTCGGAGGGCGGCACCACGAGGTAGAGGGTTGAGGGAGCCATGCCGCCGACGATATCTGCGATGCGCCAGTCGCAGCGCCGCGTCACCTCGGCGATCACCGGATCGCGGTAGAGGCCGAGGAAGGACATGGCGGTGGAGAGCACGCCCGAGCGCTCATTGTCGGATTTGTTGAGGAGCTCGCGGGCAGCGCTGGCGATGACGGGATGCGGGCCCGCCTCGCCGAGATGGGCGGTCTTCATCATGGCATCGAGCGTGGTCTCGATCGGACGTTTCGGATCGGAGAGGAAAGCGGCGACGCCGGCGAGCGTCTTGTCCGTCTCGGCATAGAGCACGTGGAGGATGGCACCGACGAGCAGCGCGTGGCTGGTCTTCTCCCAATGGTTCCGCTTTTCCAGCGAGCCTTCGGGGTCGACGAGAATGTCGGCGATGTTCTGGACGTCACGGACTTCACACTCGCCACGGCGCACTTCCAGCAGCGGATTATAGGCGGCGGACTTGGCGTTGGTCGGGTCGAACAGGAGAACGCGGCCATGCCGGGCGCGGAAGCCGGCGGTGAGCTGCCAGTTCTCGCCCTTGATGTCATGGACGATGGCCGATCCCGGCCAGGTCAGTAGCGAGGGCACGACCAGCCCGACGCCCTTGCCGGACCGGGTCGGCGCGAAGCACAGCACATGCTCCGGCCCGTTATGACGTAGATAGTCGCGTTCATACCGACCGAGGATGACGCCATCGGTGCCGAGCAGCCCGGCGATGCGGACCTCCTTCTTCTCGGCCCAGCGCGCCGAACCATAGGTGTCGACCTTTGAGGCCTCGCGGGCCCGCCAGACCGACAGGGCGATGGCGACCGCGATGGAGAGGAAGCCGCCGGAGGCGGCGATCAGCGCGCCCCGGAAAAATACGTCCGGCGCATAGGCGTCGAAAAAGTACCACCACCAGAAGAAGGCCGGTGGGTAGTAGATCGGAAGGCCGAGAAGCACGAACCAGGGCGCGCCCAACTGCGCCTGATAGCCGAGGCTCCAGGCCACATATTGTGTCGCGCCCCAGATCGCCGCCAGCACGATGAGCAGGACCGTGAAGATCTGCCCCCACAGGATTTTCGTCGCCGACATAGTGGTCCCTTTCTGGGGTCAGAGGCCAAGGCCGCGTTTGCGACCGAGGCTCCAGTCGACACCACCATCATCACGAGCGACGCCGGAGACATGCTTGCCGAGCTGGCGCTCCAGAGAGGGCGACCAGGGCACGAGCTGGAAGCCGAGGCCGTCGTCGAGCATGGCGAAGCGGCCCGAGGCGAGCACATGGCGCTGACGATAGGTGCCGGCGACATACTCGCCGGTGCCGGCCTTGTTGAATGTCAGGCCGGTCTGGGCGGCGAGCTTCTCTCCCACGGCCTCCAGTTCCCGGCGGCGGAGCGTGTCGATGAGATTGCGGGCGAAGACGACGCGCCGTCCCTGCCGCTCGGCGAGGCCCTCGCGGATGAGATGCTCGGCGCGCCGGCCGAGTGACTGGCTCACCTCCGCGCCAAAGCCGCCGTCCGACAGAGCAACGGGGGCACGCGCAATGGCCTGCCGGTCGAGCCAGGTGGCTCCGGTTGCGGTCACCTGATGAGCGAGGTCCAAATCGGAGCGCACGGCGAGCGCAACGCGCCGTTTGCCCTGCGCATCGTCGAAGGTCCTGAGTTCGACGATGGAGCCGGCCACCCCGTCACTAGCGGCATCGAGGTCAGGCAAGCGGATGTGGTGGGAGCGCCCGTCCACGCCGTCGACGATGGCATAGGCGGAGCCGTGGAGTTCATCATCGAGACCCCGTGCGACCAGCCGGCCGATGACCGGCACATCGAGACTCTCGGCGGCGAGGACATAGCTTGCCGTGCCACGCTCGATACCGCGTTCGGTGAGGGCGCGGTGCATGCGCTTGATGATGTCGCCGCGTTCACCAAGCTGACGCAGGGTGGCCTCGGCTTCCGGCTCCATCACCCAATGCGCATTGCCGATCTCGCTGGCGAGGCCGAGCGTCTCGAGCTTCCGGAGGCGCCCAATCTTCAGTGCATGGTGTTCGTCCGGCTGTCGGCCTGGAGCCGGCGCCATGTCGATGATGCCGCTCTCCCGGGTCTCGCGGACAAGCTGGCGGTCGAGCTCGGTCCACCGCTCGGCCTCGACCTGGCGTTCCAAACTTCGGCGGACATCGAGCTCTGTGCGGGGGCCGAGTTCCTGGGTGATCAGGTCGCGGGCGCGGTCGCGCATGCCCTCGCTGATGTAGTCGCGGGAGATCACGAGGTTCTGGCCATCGTCGCGGCGGCCTCGCACGATCAGATGTACATGGGGATGCTCTGTGTTCCAGTGATCGACGGCGACCCAGTCGAGACCGGTGCCGAGGTCCTTCTCCATCTGCCGGGTGAGGTCACGGGTGAAGGCCCGCAGGTCCTCCATCTCCAGGGCGTCGTCGGGCGACACGATGAAACGGAAATGGTGACGGTCATCGCGGCAGCGCTCGGTGAAGGCGCCGACATCCACGCTGTCGATCTCGGGACCGAACAGCCGAGCCTTCTCCCCGTCTCGCGTCACCCCCTCGCGGCGAAGATAGGTGAGGTGCTGACTGAGGGAGCCCGCGCGGGCCGTGTGTCGGACGACCCGCGCTTTCACCACGGCTCCGCGCGAGCGTGGTGTGATCCGGCGGCTGGCCTGAAGGCTGGCGACCTGTCCGCTGCCGAAACGCGAGCGGTTGCCGGAGGCGATCTTGCCCGAACGGGAAACCCCGCCGCCGGCCTTTCGAGCAGCGGCGAGAGCCTGGGCGATGAACGGGCGGGCCTGCTGGGCGCGCGTCGAGCGGATGCGGCCGGGACGGACGCGGAACTCGCGTTCATCGCTCATGCCGAAGCCTCGCAATGTGTAGAAATCTGTTGATTTGCAGTTATTTGTGGGACGCGTGAAACGTGTGCTTTGGCTCCGCAAGGTGCCGAAGCACCGGGGAAACGCAGGCAGAGCCAACATCTCGACCGCTGCGCAATGTGCGCCCTTTTATCCTGCCCTCGTGCGGTCGTGGTTGTTGTACTGCGCCTCCTCACCCTCCATGGAGCGCCAGAGCCCGACAGGGTGCGAAAACGGGCCCGCCTGCTCATGGCGCCCTCCTCGATGGCCAAGGAGCAACGAAAAGCGCATCGGAGCGCGGCGCGAGGAACGGGGAATCGGTAGGATTGCTGCGCGCGGGCTGCGCGGCGAACAGCGGCGCCTCGCGCCAGCTTTGCGCCGTTGGCCGCACCGATCCGGTGGCGCCGGCAACAGGCTCTTTGTCGATAATCGGCGCCAAGGCCGCGATGTAATTGCGTGTCTCCGGCGGCAGCGGCTTGCCGGCAAGCGAGGCCTCATAGCGCGTCGGCCCGGCATTGTAGGCTGCAAGCACGGCGCGGATGCTGCCATAGCGGTCGTGAAGCTGGCGCAGATAGGCGGCGCCCGCGAGGATGTTATCGCGCGCGTCGAACGGATCGGCACCGAGAGCGTGATGGGCGCGAAGCTCGTCCCAGGTCGCGGGCATGATCTGCATCAGCCCCATTGCGCCGGCCGGAGAGACGGCGCGCGGATCGCCGCCGCTCTCGGCGTGCAGGACGGAACGGATCCAGCTGGCCGGAAGCTCGAAGCGCTGCGCGGCTTCCTCGATAAAGGCGGCGTAAGACGGGACGGCATACGCCACAGTCGGCGACATGGTCTGCGCGGTGGCAGTGCTGGGCGACGCACCGCCGATCAGCAGTCCGGATGCAAGAAAGAACGCAGCGCGATACATGTCAGCGCACCGCTGCGCGCCAGATGAAGTCACTGTTGCCGGCCTCATCCGTAAGCAGTGGCATTGCCCGCCCGATGACGGTCGTAGCCGGGATCAGGCCAAAGTAGCGCCCGTCGAGACTGTCGCCGACGTCCGGGTTCATGAGGAATAGGTCGCCGGCAGCTATACGCCGGCAACCCTGCCAGACCGGCAGATCCCGGCCCATGCGGTCGCGTGGCAGCGCTTCGCCCAGCGGCACGCCATCGACGGTGATGGCGTCGTCGAGACGGCAGACATCCTGCCCAGGCAGCCCCATCACGCGCTTCAGCAGCGGCGTGCCTTCGCCGATATAGCCGCGCCCGATCAGGAACGCGGCGAGCGGCGGTGGCGGCATCACCGCGACCAGATCGGTGATCTCAAGATGATCGGCTGGCTCGACAGAATAGAGCCCGACCGGCACGCTCGCGGTGACATTCCAGATCAGTTTGAGTGGCGTCGGTACCGTGGCGGCGAAGGCCGCACCGACGCTGGCGGCCGTCGTCATCAGCACATAGGCGACGCGGCTCATTTCCCGCACTCCTGCCGCTTCAGCCACGCCTGATGACGCTCTATCGTGTAGGCGCGCGGCTCGAAGCCGACGCTGATGCGGTGCGCGACATGACACCAGTGATCAGGGGCGACGGTTGCCGCATCGATGCCGATCGCTTCAACGGCGTCGATTTGCTGAAGGATTTTCTCGACCTTCGGCCAGCCATCCACCCGCAGCAGGATCTCGCCGCCGGGACGTACGAAAGGTAGCGTCTGGTAGCCTTCGTCCGGCGCCACGCAGCGCACGATGTCGAGGCGGGAGACCACGGTGCCGAAGTCATTCGACGCCCATCGGACAAAAGCGAAGATGCAGCCGGGAGGGAAGGAGAGAATGCGCCGACGGCGATCCAGAAGCTGCTCATGCGCGTGATGGCCGAAGCGGATCCAGTTCTCGATGCGCTTCTCGATATGGGTCAGCTCAACATGGGTCAGGGCATCGGGCGGGGGACTGGACACGGTTGCCGTGCTTGCCGCGCGGGGCGCAAAAACCTCGCTCATGGCTGATCTCCTGATGTGGGAGGGAATTCGCGCGCGAGCAAGTCGCGCAGCATCTCGGCGACGGTGACGCCGCGCCTGAAGGCGGCGACCTTGATCCGCCCGCGCAGGTCGGGCGTCACATCGATGGTGAGCCGCGCGGTGAACGCGGCGCCGGGGCGGTGGTCTGTCGCGACATCCGCCGCCTTGATCCAGTGCTCGGGATCGGCGGGCCGAGAGGCAAAATCGCGGCGGATCGGGCGCTCTCTCATCGCGACGACCTCCCGACCTCGAGACCGTCGATCTCCGCAGTCACCTCAGCGATCTCGCGCGTGGCCGGCCCCGCGTCGTCGTGCTCGAAGACGAGACGTCCGGATTGTGCCGCCGCCGCAAAGGCGATGCGCTGGCCGATGGTACGGGTGAGTACCGGAGGATCGTGATCGGCCAGCGTCCGCGCGGTCTCGCGGGCGAGAACGGTGCGAGTGCCGCAGCGGTTCAGGACGAACCGGACCAGCATCTCCGGGCGGTAGATCCGCGCCTCGCGGATCAACGCCAGTATCTCGGCCGACGCCCATCCGTCAAAGGGCGAGGGTTGCACCGGGATCAGCACCAGATCGGCGGCGAGCAGAGCCGAGCGCATCAGCCCGGCGACGCGGGGCGGTCCATCGATGACGATGTGATCGGCGTCACGTGCGAGTTCGGGCGTCTCCCGGTGCAGCGTATCGCGGGCGAGCCCGACGACCCCGAACAGCCGTGGCAGGCCCTCGCGGCTGCGCAGCTGCGACCAGTCGAGGCTGGAGCCCTGCGGATCGGCGTCGATCAGCGTGATCCGCTGTCCCTGCCGAGCCCATTGTCCGGCGAGATGGAGCGCCAGCGTCGTTTTGCCGACCCCGCCTTTCTGGTTGAGGAGCGCGACGATCATGGCGCGCTCCACACGTTCATCGGGGACGCGCTCGTCGCAGTATAATGGCGTAGTTCCGTTAGAAGGATTCCGAAGGAATCCGGGTTAGAGAAGTTACGGACGCCGGAAGTCTCTGATTCTGAAGGCTGAATCGTCGATTTTGGTCCCCGATAGCACGAGGAACCGGTCCCTGATCGCACGAGGGTGCTGGTCCCCGATAGCACGAGATGATTCACAGCTTGTCCCCAGATCGGATGGCCGCGAGACGGCGGCGGGTTGGCAGGGCAAGGCGTGCAGCGTCGATCTCGACGAAGGAGAGGATGTCGGCACCGTCCGTCTGGCGGCGCATGCCGAGCCGGTAGCCGGGCAGCGCCTGGCGGCCGACGATCGCGCGCAGGTCATAGGCGAAGTGCTTGAGGGGCGAGAGGCTGCCGGATTTGGCGTGGAGGTGAGCGACGTCGAAGCTCCAGCCGTGGTCCTGGTGCCCGCCATGCTTGCGCACCAGTCGGTAAAGCCATCGCTCCAGCCCGCCCGTTAGCCCGAAATAGGCCCGGTCTATGGTGAGCACGAGGGCGTCGTCGAGCACGGCCCTGTAGAACCAGTCCGGCAGGATAAGGTCGACGCCATCGGGCCGGCCGTTGCGGTCCGTCCGTTCCTGCCATTCATTGATCCAGGAGAAGCGGTGCCGGCGTCCCTCCGCCGGCTGGCGGAGGGTGGTCGAGATCGTCGTCGACTGGAGACGGTCAAGCGCGGCCTTGAGGCGCTGATAGTCGCGCAGCGAGGTGCCGCGCCCGACAAAGGTTAGGATCTCATAGGGCGTTGCCGCCATCAGGCGCGAGGTGCGAAGCCCCGCGTCGCGCGCCTCAACGATCTGGCTTGCCGCCCAGATGAGAATGTCGGCGTCCCAGATGGTCGCCATGCCGTGGTCGGGCACGGCCTCGACCCTGATGGCGATGCTTCCAGTTCGGAAATCGATCGGCGCGACGCGCGGCGTCTTGGAGAGGGAAAAGAAGGGATAGGCCATGAGATCCTGCGCGTCTCGTGGCGCGAAGTCGCCTGGCAGGGCGCGGAACAGATCGAGCTGTCCGCGCTCCGAGAGACTGTGATGCCGCGCCGCCATGGGGGCGCTCAGCGCGCAGCGCGGCCGGCGAACGAACCGGCGGCAAGCGCGTGGCGCTTGGCCGGCAGCACGGTGCCGCGCGGATCGGAGGTCGAGGTGACCGCGCCGCGATCCGTCCAGGCCTGCAGGTCGTCGATGGAATAGACGACGCGCCCGCCGAGCTTGCGATAGGCGGGGCCGGTGCCATAGGTGCGATGCTTCTCAAGCGTGCGGGCCGACAGGCTGAGAAACTCGGCGGCTTCCTTGGTGCGCAGATAGCGCGGCGGGAGGGTGGCGAGATCGGGTCGCATGGAGCGGGCCTCCGTGGGCGTGGCGGGAGCCGCCGGAGTGCGGCGGCGGACGGTGACCACGGTGGCGGAGGAGGAATGTCGGGAGGGATGGGGAAGATTGGGGGGGCTAAAATCCCCACCTCGTCACGCGCGGCGGCGGTGACGGAACAGCCGCAGATAGCCGCCCGCGATCAGGCCGGTGCCGCCTTCCACAAGGCCGATGACGCGGTCGCGCAAGGGAGACGTCTTCCAGGGATCGGCCGCGACCCGCTCTGTGCCGAAGATGGCCTCGGCAATGTCGCGGTAGCTCGCGCCCCGGTTTCGCCCGTCGCAGGCTTGAAGCATCCGCCGCAGGCGCGCACGCTGCTGGTGGGTCATGCGGGTGTCGGGCGGCACGCGCCTTCCACGGTGCGCATGCCAGAGGCGGTTCAGCGCCTCGATGCGGCCGGGCAGGTCATCGTCGAAGGGGATCAGGGCGGCAATCGGTACGCCGGGGCCAACGCTAGAAAGCGAAAGATGCGGCGGCGCTGCATGATCAGGTGCTTCGGCAGGTACAGCCTGCGGCGTCGTGCCGGTGCCCAGCAGATAGTCGGGAAGCTCTGTCAGGACGGTGACGGCCGGGTTGATCCGCGGGGACCAGTAGACAAGCTGCCGGGTCGCGGGGAGCGAGGGTCTCGCGGCAACATCGCAACCCCCAGAGATGTTCGGCCTCGGCTGGCAGCGGCGCTGCCGAATTGCCGGTCTCCATGAGGCCGCGATAGGCCTGCTGGTAGGATGGATCCCGCCTCAGGCACTCCCAGGCCAATCCCTCCACAGAGAGATCATCGAAATAGTCGTAGGTCCGACTGTCTCGCCAGCGCGACGTATCGGGCTTCATGATCGACTCCCAGACGGTACATGCCGTTGGGATCAGCAATTAAGGATTGCATCGCGAGGCAGAACTCACCCGACAGGCAACAGGTGATGCGGTGTGCGCATCACCTGCACTGGGGCTTCAGTTCACACGATGCGGGAGCAGATCGCGATAGCCTGTCTGGGCGAGCCAGCGGGCGCGCTCCAAATGGCTGTCATGCACCGCGCGGGCGCGGGCAGGTTCCTGCGCCGGATCAATCCCGAACAGGACAATCACCACTTCCTGCCAGTCGGCTCCCTCAGTGGTCGCGTCGAGGAGGCGCATATAGAGCTTGATATGGGTGCGGTCATAGGCAGTCAGTTTCTGAACAGACGGCGCCTTATCATCAAACGCCTTGGCCACGTCCATCTCCCGCAGGCTGCCGTTTCTTCTGTCGCAGGCCGAGCCGTCGGCGACGGTATGGGACTGCATTTGGGATCATTCTATCATGGGTGCTCACAAAGCCGAACGCCGCGTCGCCGGTGCGCAAAGCTGATTTACGGTCTCTTGGCACTGACGATGTGAGGCACACTGCGACCGCCGCCCACGCCGTCGTCAGTGCGATGTAGAGAATACTCCGTGGTGAAATACTCATCAAGCGACTGCTCTCTCGGCCATGGAGATCCGAGAGGTGTTCGCGCGCAATCTGAAGGCCTTGCGGCTGGCCAAGAGGCTGTCGCAGGAGGAGCTTGCGCACCTCGCGGGCATTGATCGCACCTATGTCAGCTCGCTCGAGCGGTGCGTTTACAATGCCAGCATCGATGTGGTGGAGCGGCTAGCCTCGGTTCTCGGCGCCGAGGCCTCCGACCTGCTCCTGCGTCCGCCGAAAGAGCCGACCGAGATCGATCCTGAGGACGACAAGTAGGGCTCTATTGGCGCCATCGCGTATTCCCGCTTTTCGATGGATAGCGCCCCCGGCCTTGTCGGCCGGGGGCGCAGCCCGCACGTCAGTCGCTGCGGCGCCCGTTGGGGCGGGACCAGATGAGGGAGAAGTTCTCTCCGTCCTCGTCATCGAAGAGGTTGGCGTAGATGGCGGCGGTGAAGCTCGGATCGTCGAGCTTGAGGCCCAGATAGTCGCGGCCCTCGGTGGAGCGCTTGGACCAGGCGGCCCCGATCTCGGCGCGGCCGACCAGGACCCGGTGGCTGGGGGCGTTCTCGCCGGTGGCGCGGGTGTCCGGGACGATGCGCACGCCCCGGGCCTGCACGCCGAGGGTGACGATGTCGCCGGTGAACTCGTTGGTGCCGGTCTTCTTGAAGGTGCCGATGGTGGCCATGTTCCGTCTCCGTCCTGTCTTCTGAGCCCGCACCATTGCGGCCTCGGTGGCGATCGGGAGGCCGAAGGCGAGCGACGGCACATCGCCTCGGGGTCCCCGTCGCGATCGCGCGATGGGGTGAGGATTGCGACCGCAGCGCAGCGGAGGACGGCACAGGCGCGACTTTGTTGCTTCGCGAGGAATGACGGCGATCCGGGGTCCCCGCGCAGCGCGCGGGGTGAGCGTCGGCAGGGGAAGAAAGTCGGGGCCAGCCGTTGTGGCATAGGCGCTCGAGGCGAAGCCGTCCTTCGGCCAGATCAGGCCATTGAAGAGGCCGTCGGGAGTGGGCACAGCGCGGATGGATGACCGAGAGGTACAGGCCGTCGTGCCGGGTACAGAGACCCGACCGGCCAGCACCGCCACACGATGCCCTGAGCTTGGCCAAGCTACGCATTTCCCGTCCCGCCTACGTCGCGAATGCCCTAACCCGAGGGGCCCCTCCGACTGCGATGCGGACCGCCGTCCTGCACACGCGCCAGCCCGGCCACACTACAGAGCTAAGCCTACGCTCCGGATCTTCACTCCCTCCCGGGCCAACCGGATGACGCGGATGATCAAGTCAGCAGCGGTCCGGTGCTCCGAAGGCATATCGCGGTGTCAGGGAGGGGAGCTGTGCCCGTCAGAAGGGCCGAACGCCTTCCTTCCGGTGATGCGCACAAAGGCGACAATGCCGACCACTCCGGCTCCGAGAACCGAAAACGCGATGTGCCACGTCTGCGAGGGCATGGTGTGCTTCACGATGCCATGGGTGGCGTGGAAGCCTGCCGCCGCAGCCGGGACGACGAAGGCGGCGCCGATGAGCAGGCGCACCCAGGTGGCGCGGACGGCGGAGAGTAGGAAACTGCCTAGGCCGAAGGTCAGGGCTACGGCAGCAAAGCCGACAAGCATAGCGCCGAGCCATCCGGTGCCGGTGCCATAGGCCCATGTGCCCGCCGTGATGCCCGCAAACAGCGGCAACGCGAATACCGCCAGCGTGAAGAGCAGCCAGCAGAGGAACCCGATGACGGCGATGCTAAGCAGAATGCCGATGAAGATCATGGGGGCGGCTCCGTAAGATCAGAGGGATGCGTCGCCACCGCCTCCGACGCACTCGCCCGATAAGCAGAATTGGCGGCGGCCGCCATTCATGGCCGCCTGTTCGCCTCTCAGGAGGCGAAGGGGTCGATTTCGCGGACGATCGCGGCTTCTTCGCCGTCATATTCGGCAGCTGGGGCGACGGAGAGCGTGCCGTCACCGGCGCGGAAGATGACGACGGTGGCCATCAGGGTGGTGGCGAGGCTGAAGGCGAAGGCGTGAGCGATCTGGGCGGACATCGACCTGGCTCCTGCTCGAGCGGAGGTCCATCCCCCGCTGACAGGCGCCCGAAGAGGCCGGCCGGTGGCCGCAATCACCGCGCGAGGCGCAGCCGGAGCGGCGGCACGCGCAGCGTAGCCCGACCCTCCATGGGTTGATGGCGTCAGGCCATCGGCTGGACCCAAGGATCAGCGTCGTGAAGCGGGGGGGGGGCGTCCGGTCAGGACACCTGGATGGTGGGTTGCCGCGCCGGTCGCTTCCGCGGGGTTGCCAGGTCCAACGCGTGCTGCTCGTGGCAGGTTGTCAGCGTTCCACATTCCACGGATTGATGACCGCCACACCGGCGGCGTCGAACGCACTGGTATCGCGCGTGGCCACAGCGAAGCCCCGGGAATCCGCAATCGCAGCAATATAGCCATCGGGCGTCGGAAAGCCCTTCCCAGCCGCCCGCGCTTTCACCGCGAGGTCGGCGTAGCGTCGTGCGGCAGCGACATCGAACGGCAGAACGCGATCAGTGAACAGCTCCATCGCCCCGCCCAAGGCCTCCGTGAGCTTGTCCTTGCGCTTGCCAGCTGGCAGCGCGCCGATGCCGAACAACAGTTCGGCAATGGTGACGCTGGAGAGATAGAGCGTCTCGGCCACCTGCTCGTCGAGCCACGCCCGCACGGCGTCGTCGGGGACGGGCTTCATCGCTTCCGAGATAACATTGGTGTCGAGAAGAATCATTCGAAGCTCATGGGCTCGGCGGGCGTTCTATCTCGCGCCGGGCTGAGGGCGTCGATGTCCTCATTGGTCAAGCCGAGGCGGCGGCTACGCTCCGCGAGCGCCGTCCCGAGCCGGAGGCGCGTGTCAGGGCGAACGGCGGTCTCAAGGATGTCGCGCATCTCGGCTTCGGTGCTGCGGCCATGCTGGGCCGCGCGCACCTTCAAGGCGCGGTGCGTCGCCTCGGAGAGATTCCGGATCGTCACTGCGGGCATGATGGCGCCTCCCAGCACATCTGATAGCGTTGATAGCAAAATAGATAATTTGCCATCATTTTCAAGTTGGCGGGTTTTGTGGCGCTTATGCGCCCCCAGAGCCGAACCGATAGATCGGGATGCCCATCTTACGGGCCTTGTCGGCCAGATTGTCCTGAATGCCGGTGCCGGGGAAGATCACAACCCCGATCGGCACCACGTTCAGCATCTGGTCGTTGCGCTTGAAAGGCGCGGCCTTGGCGTGCTTCGTCCAGTCGGGTTTGAAGGCCACCTGCGGCACCTTGCGGCTGTCGGCCCAGAGGGACGCGATCTTCTCGGCGCCTTTGAGCGAGCCGCCATGCAGCAGCACCATGTCCGGGTGCTTGGCGTGAATCTGATCGAGCTTGGCCCAGATCTGCCTGTGCTCGGCGGTATCGCCACCCGAGAAGGCGATCTTCGGCCCGGCGGGCACGAGCAACTCGTTATCCGCGCGCCGTCTGGCGGCGAGGAAATCCCGGCTGTCGATCAGCGATGCGGTGAGGTGGCGATGGTTGACCCGTGATCCGGCGCGTGGCGTCCAGGGAGAGCCGGTGGCGATACGGTAGCGTTCGGCGGCGGCCTCGCGGAAGGTTTCCATGCCGTCGCGGCGGCCGATCAGGTTCATGCCGATGTCGATCAGACGCTCGAGCTCCAGGGACTTCACCTCGGAGCCGTCCTGTTCATGCTGAAGCTGCTTCTGGGCCTGCTCGTTGACGTCAAGCTTCTGCTCGATCCGGTCCACGGCGCGGTGGAACATGTTGACGGTCGACCAGAGGAGATCGGGAAGCTCGGCATCGAGGCTGGTGTCGGTGATCGTGGCGACCAGGGCGTCGAAGATATCGGCGATGGCGCCGTCGATGAGGCGGTCCTGCGGTGGCGGGCGCTGGTCGCGTTCGTCGTCGGACGGACGATGGCCGTGGAGCTGCAATTCCTGGATCAGGTGCTCGGTTGGGGATGAGACGTGGTGCGGCTCGTGGTCGTCATGCACGCTCATGGGATGCTCCGTCGGTGTGGACCGCTTGCCGTGGCGGCCTTCATGGCGACGAAGCCGTCGGACGGGACGGACCTGCACCCGGAGCGAAGCGGCAGGGCCGAAGCGCAGCGGAGGATGGCGACAAGCCGGCGATTTTGCTTCGCGATGGAAAGCGGCCTGAAGGCCGCGCCGGAAAATCGTCGGCGGCAGCCATTGCCGATCCGGTCCGGCTGATGGCCGATCGCCCTCTCGAAGGCGCAAGGCGCGGTCCTCTTGCTGTTACTGACGCATCCTTGCGGATATGGCGGCCACGCATCGCCGTTCAGCCCTTTCCGGCTATGGGGCCGGGCTTAGGAAGCGCGCGACGTCCTCCGGTGCGAGTTGCACCCGAACACCCATCCGGAGGGCATCCATACCCAGCCGCTGGAGATCCTCGTTGAAGTCCCCGAGCGCTGGCGACAACGGAACGGCCTCGATCCCCTCGGCGTTCGCCCGTTCGATCAGCGTGTCCCGCGCGGAGTCACCGGCAGGATCGTTGTCGCGGACGATATAGAGCCGCCTCAAGGCAGGCGGGAACAGGATGGCGGCCAAATGCGATGCCGAGAGCGCCGGCGCCATCGCCATGCTGGGGAGGACCTGTCGGAGCGACAGCATGGTCTCGATGCCTTCGCCCGCCGCCATCACGCTGTCTGGCACGCCGATGCGGACGGTAGACCCAAGCAGATCACCCATCGCCTTGCGCGGCGTGTCGACTGAAGCCTTGTCCGAGCCGTCGGGCGCGAGCCAGGTGCGGTGTACGCCGGTGATCCTACCGGTGAGGTCGGTGACGGCGGCGATCATGGCGGGCCAGGTCTCTGACGGGCGGTCGTCGGGCTTGTAGTAGCAGCGCGGATGAAAACGCAGGTTTCCGGTTCCGTGCAAAAGCGTGATGCCGCGTCGGCGCAGATACGTCTCTGCAATAGTCCCGGCGAGGGGCTGCGACATGGCGAACAGCCGCCGTGCCGCTTCGACTGACCCTGATGGAGCCGGCAGGACACGGCGAGGTGGTGATGTGGATTCCAGTTCGGGATGCGGCAGGCTGAGAAACGTCCGTGCTTCGTCGGCAACGTCAATGAAGTCGGTGAGACCGAGGGATCCGCGGATGACGTCGAGAAGATCGCCATGTTCGCCGGTGGCGGCATCGGTCCATTTGCCAGCCGGCCCCTTCGCGGATGCATGGAGCCGGACGAAAAGCGAGCGGCCGAGCGTGTTTCTGATATCGCCGACGAGCCAGTACCGGCCCTCCCGGCGTCCATTGGAGAGATAGCGACGGCAGACGGCTTCGGCCCTATCCGCGAGCCGGCGCGACAGATCTTGAGCAGTCCCGGACATGGCGAGCTTTTCAAAAGCAAAGGCCCGCCAACGGAGCCGGCGGGCCGAGGTTCAGGATCGTGTTGAAGGTTACTCCGCCGCCACGGCAGGGGGGATATCCGTGGTGTCCTCAGTATCCCTAGGGCATTCGTCTTCGCCCATGGCCGTTGTGCCGTCCTGCGCCGCCGTTGCTTCGCCGGCTTCCGGTTCGGCTCCGCGCAGCGGTTCCGGCAGCCAGCCGGTCTCAGTGAGCAGCGCTTCGGCCTCGCGGGCCATGTCGCCCTTCTTCAGGTGCGCGATGCGGTCCGCAGCGTGCGCGCCCTTCGCCTCGCTCACCGCCTGCAGAATGCGGGCCTTGGTGACCCGGCCTAGAAAATTGTCCACGGTCGGCTTCCACCCGGCTGCCGCCATATCGAGGTCAACGGCGCGGGCGAGTTGATCGGCATGGTTGAGCGCGCGCGGGCGCCGGTGCCAGGCCTCATGAACGGCGTTCACCGACAGGCTCACCACATGGGCGAACAGGCCGGAGCGGCTGTCGCTGTCCCATTCCCGAAGGGCCTCCCAGAGCTCACCCGACTCCTTCGGCAGAACCTTGGCCCAGCCCTCATGCCGGGCATGGATTGCCGCGGCCGAGGCGCTGTCATTCAGCCCCGGCGCCTGCGCGCTGAACGCTACGCTCTTCAGGTCGAGTTCGAGGCAGCTATCCGAGCCGTAGCGATAGAAGCTCTTCAGCGTCAGGGCATGCAGGGCCGCGAGGAAGGCGACGTCGGGCTGCTCGCCCAGCGCCTGGCGGATCCCGAGCGTGCGATGCGAGGTCAGCTCGGTCATCAGCCGGTCCGAGAGCGCAGACAGCCCTTCGTCCTCCTCGGGCTCGGGCGTCGGCGCATCTGCCATGACGGCCTCGCCGGTACGCATAGCCGCAGCCGCGACAAGGTGCGGCTCGGCGTTTTCGGCTGCGACTTCGGGCTCCACCGGCAGTTCGTCCTCGGGTCGGACATATCCGCGCTCAATGCGCAATGCGCCATCATGGGCGATGCTGACGAAGGCGCCGGCGTGCGCCACATCCAGCGGATCGAAGGTGATCGGACGCGCCTCGAAGGCTTCGATCGCCGTCTCGATCTCGCCGAGCCGCGCATCGACATCGTCCGGCAGTTCATCCGCCTCGGCATAGGTGTCCGACATGCGATCATATTCCGCCTGCAGGGCGTCGCGGCTAGCTTCATCCTCGGTGGTGAGCGGGACGGTCTCGCCGCGCAGCTGGCGCAGGCCGTAGGTGTGGCCATAGGCGAAGTCCGGGGCCATCTCGACCCACTTCCACCCCTCGGCGGCGACAGCGTCGGCCTCGGCCTTGAGCTTCTCGGCCACCAGCCGGTCGACGACCGCGATATCCTGCAGCCAGCCGCCGTCGTCGCCCTGGAACAGGTCGCGCAGGATGGTGCCGCCGGCCTCGACATAGGCCTCGAGGCCGATGAACTGGGCGCGCTTGTCACAGGCGCGGACCGCCCCTTCGGTCAGCATGCGGCGGATGGCATAGGGCTGCTTTTCATAGGAGGTCTTCAGCCGCTCGAAGACCTGTTCCTGGCGCGCATGGTCGCCGGAGACGGTGAAAGCCATGAGCTGGTCAAGCGTCATGCCGTCCTCGGCATAGACCTCCAGCAGCACCGGCGAGACCGAGGCGAGCTTGAGGCGCTGCTTCACCACGCCGACGGAGACGAAGAAGGCAGCAGCTATCTCCTCCTCCGACTGGCCCTTCTCACGCAGAGCGAGGAAGGCGCGGAACTGGTCAAGCGGGTGCAGCGGCGCGCGCTGGATATTCTCGGCGAGCGAATCCTCCTCGGCGATACCGCCTTCGCGGATGACGCAGGGCACCGGCGCGGTCCTGGCGAGGCGCTTCTGCTTCACCAGCAGCTCTAGCGCCCGATAGCGCCGCCCGCCGGCCGGGATCTCGAACATGCCGGTCTCGACACCGGCGTCATCGACAACGGGCCGGACGCTCAGGCCCTGCAGCAGGCCGCGGCGGGCGATGTCCTCGGCCAGTTCCTCGATCGACACCCCAGCCTTGATGCGCCGGACGTTCGACTGGCTGAGTAGGAGCTTGTTGAAGGGGATGTCGCGCGAGGGCGAGAGCGTGATCTTCTGAACATTGGTCGCCATGGAAGGCACCTCCGCGACGGGCGGCCGGGAGCCTCTCTCTCGGCCTTCCAACCCGTCACGAAGCGCAGCGCCGCCCTCTCACTCTGGAGGGCGACGCCGCAGAACCGCAGAACCGCAGATCCGCAAAAGCGCAAAGCAGGAGACACGGATCTCCGCATCTCCGGCTTTCCGGAAGTCAGGCTGCTCGATCGAGCAGCTTCTTGGCCCGGCCCTCGAGGTCGAGCCGCGCATCCTGGTGGGACTTGTCGCGTGCAACCGCGGTGATGCCCTGCACGAAGTCGAAGATGCTCTCGGGCTTGCGCCCTTCCTCGGCCAGTACCGTGTCGATGATTTTGGCGGTCTCGGCCCTGGAGAAGCCCCGGTTGCGCAGAAAGTCGCCGCGGTCCTCGTCGGTGCGCGCGACGATCTTCTCCCGTGCTGCCTTGATTCCGATGACGAAGGGCATGGGCGAGGAATTGGCGAAGCGAGTGAGTGCCGGCGCTGCCTCGTGCGCGAAGCGGGAGGCAGCGTATTTTGAGTGGCGGATGGTGATCTCCTGGAAATCCTCGACGCCCCAGAGATTGCGGTTCTGGCAGACGGCACGCAGATAGAAACTCGCGATGCCAAGCGTCTTGGCGCCCACCTCCGAGTTCCAGCAGTAGAAGCCCCGGAAATAGAGGTCCGGCGAGCCGTCGGGCAAATGCCCGGCCTCGATCGGGTTCAGATCGTCTACCAGGAACAGGAACACGTCACGGTCAGAGGCGTAGAGCGTCGTCGTATCCTTGGTGATGTCGACATGCGGATTGTAGACGCCCGTCGACCAGTTGAGCACGCCCGGCACCTTCCAGCGTGTGTCGCCGGTTCCGTTGCCGGCGATGCGCTGCACCGCCTCGACCAGCTCGTGATCATAGATGCGGCCATAGTCGGGGCCGGTCACCGCGCGGAGCTCGACGCGACCATTGGTGGTCTCATAGGTCTTGATCTGCTCGGCGCGGTGCGAGGTCAGGCCATATTGCAGATTGATGCCGGCGAGCGCGGCGGGAAGCTGGCGCAGATAGGCGGCCGGTGCACCGATCTGGGCAGCGAGCTGGCCGAACGACCAATGGTTCGGCTCGGCGGGTGCGTCTGCCCCGGGCAGGACCAGCGACAGCCGCTCGGCATTGGAGCGGCTCACCTCGACGTGGATGCGGGACGTCTCGACGAGGCGCGACTGGCTGTGATCGGCCCGGCCTCGCACCATCTCGGCCAACTCGTCGAGCGACAGGAACCGTTCGTCATCCGGCCGGGAGAACCACTCCGACGACACGCGGCCGACCCGCTCGCCGCGTGTGACATCAACCTTGTAGCCGCCGGCGGCGTCCCGACCGGCATCCAGAACCTGCATATTCATGGGGTTCAATCTCCATGACGGGCGCCGGAAGACTCTCTCTCGGCACTCAACCCGTCACGAAGCCGACGCGTGCCTTTAACTTTATGAGGCCTGAAGAAGGGCACCCAGATGGAGCGTCTGAGCCGTCACGCCGGCAAGGGGCAACGCCTCGGAAATGCATGTCCCCGTTGATTTCAGAGACGGCGGTGATGCCCTGGCCTCGGCTTCGAACTCATCCACCGGGCGACCGGCGGATGACGTATTTGACACCCCGCCTACAAATATCTATTTAATCTATAGATTATTAGCTGAGAGGCAGGCCATGGCGTTCCAGGGTATCCGTTTTGGCGTATGGGCGCCGGTGCACGGTCCGCGCGCGGCGTTGAACGATCCTGAAGAGGCGTTCGATGCGTCATGGGAGCACAACAAGGCGGTCATCCTGGAAGCCGAGCAGCTTGGCTTCCATTCGACGCTGATCGCCCAGCATACCGTCAATCCCCATCTGCCGAACCATGACCAACTGGAAACCTGGACGGCGGCGGCGGCGCTGGCGGCGCTGACCAGCCGGATCGAGATCATCGCAGCCATCAAGCCGTTCATCTTCCACCCGGTCTTCCTCGCCAAGATGGCGCTGCAGATCGAGAACATCAGCGGTGGCCGGTTCGGCATCAACCTCATCAATGCCTGGAACAGCGCCGAGTTCGAGAAGGCCGGCATTGCCTTCGGCGAGCATGATGCCCGCTACGACTATGGCCGGGAGTGGATTTCGATCGTCTCCCGGCTGCTGTCAGGCGAGACCGTCAGCCATAAGGGACAGCATTTCTCGATCACGGACTACAAACTGACGCCGCGCGACCTGCATCGGGCACGTCCCTCCATCTATATCGGCGGCGAATCCGAGCCCGCCCGGGCGCTGGCGGCTGACCACAGCGATGTCTGGTTCATCAACGGCCAGCCGCTCGCCGATGTCGCCAGCCTGATCGCCGATCTGCGTCGCCGCCCGCGCGAGGGCGCGCCGCTGCGCTTCGGCCTCTCTGCTTTCGTGATCGCCCGCGCGACGGAGGCCGAGGCGCGCGAGGCCTATAAGCGCCTTGTCGACCTAGCCAAACAGGATGCGGACGTCCACGCGCTCCAGCGCAAGCACGCCGACCCCAAGACCGTGATGTTCCAAACCATGGCGCAGTCGGTGCGTGTCGGCACCAATGGCGGAACCGCCGCTGGACTCGTCGGGTCCTACGACCAGGTGAGCGAGCGGATCCTCGCCTTCCACCGCGCCGGGATCGAGCTGTTCATGCTGCAATTCCAGCCGCTGCGCGCCGAGTTGCGCCGTTTCGCGGGGGAGGTCATCCCCCGCCTGCGTGCCGCCGGCAACGTCGCGCCGGCGCTCGCGCTTTCCGACGCCTGAAACCTTAGCCGCTTGACGAGAGAGAGCCGGAATGAGTGTGACAACGCAGTTCGCTGCCATTGAGGGCCGGACGTATTCGTCCGCACCGTCGCCGGGCTTCCGGCTGGGGCAGAACGGCCTCGTCGCCCTGTCCTGGCTCGTCCCAGTGCTGCTGCTCGTCACCTGGGAGGTGCTGGCGCGGCTTGGGTGGATCGAGCCGCACCTCCTGCCGGCGCCCAGCAAGGTGGCCCTGACCGCCTACAAGCTCACGGTCTCCGGCACGCTGCTGCACGACCTCGCGGTCAGCCTGCTGCGCGCGGCGATCGGCTTTGCGATTGGCGGTGGAATCGGTTTCGCGCTCGGCACGCTTGTCGGCTTTTCCCGCATCGCGGAGGCTTTCATCGACCGCAGCGTGCAGATGGTGCGGGCGATCCCGTTCCTGGCCGTGCTGCCGCTGGTCATCGTCTGGCTGGGCGTGGGGGAGGGGCAGAAGATCTTCCTCGTCGCGCTTGGTGTCGCCTTTCCGATCTACGTCAACACCACGCTCGGCATAAGGCAGGTCGACCCGAAGCTGGTCGAGCTTGGCCGCGTGCAGGGGCTGAGCAATTGGGAACTGATCGCGCGGATCATCCTGCCGGGCGCACTGCCCTCCATCCTCACGGGCGTTCGCTTCTCTTTGGCGACCGCATGGCTCGCCCTCGTCGTCGCCGAGACCATCGGTGCGCAGGCGGGGCTCGGTTTCCTCGCGCTCGACGCCCGCGAGTTCCTGCGCACCGACGTCATTGTGCTGACCGTCATCATCTACGCGCTGATCGGCGTGGCGGCAGACAGCCTCGCGCGGCTGCTCGAACGCCGCCTGCTCAAATGGCACCCGAACTATGGAGCCGGGCGATGACCGTGCAGCCGCGTGCCGAGGCGTTCCAGAAGAACGCCGTGGTGGTCTCGAATCTGCGCCGTGCCTATGGCGAGCGGAGCGTCATCGACCACCTCAATCTGGTGATCGGGCAGGGCGAGTTCGTCGTGCTTCTGGGTGAGAGTGGCTGCGGCAAGACCACGCTGCTGCGGGCCCTGGCGGGGCTCGACCCGGTTCAGGGCGGCACGATCGAGGTGCCTGGCCGCCCGGCGGTGGTGTTTCAGGAGCACCGGCTGCTGCCCTGGGAGACGCTGTGGCGCAATGTGACGCTCGGCCTTACTGTCGCCGATGCGCGCGCGCGTGCGGCGGCTGCGTTGGGGGAGGTAGGGCTCGGCGACCGGCTCGACGACTGGCCGCGCAACCTGTCCGGCGGGCAGGCGCAGCGCGTGGCGCTGGCCCGCGCGCTGGTGCAGGAGCCGAAGCTGCTTCTGCTCGACGAGCCCTTCGCCGCGCTCGATGCGCTGACCCGCCTGCGCATGCACGGCCTCGTCAAGGACCTTGTCGCCCGTCACCAGCCGGGCGTTCTGCTGGTCACCCACGATGTCGACGAGGCGATCCGGCTCGGTGATCGCATCCTCGTCATGCGCGACGGCGTCATCGCCGCCGAACATCGCCTTACCCCCGACCAGGACGTGGCTGCCGCACGAGCCGAACTGCTGAGCGAGCTTGGCGTCTCCGTTCGCAATGAAAAATCACCATCTTATTGATTTAACAGGAATATCTCCATGTCGAACTCGATCTTCACCCCGTCGCGCCGCAGGTTTCTGGCGACGTCGCTCGCCGGTGTCGCGGCGGCGGGTCTCGCGGGCACCGGCCCGGCATTCTCTGCGACCGGGCGCAACACCGACACGCTGCGCCTGACCTGGGGTTATTTCGGCTTGAGCTACCTCGCCAAGGAGCATGGGGCGCTGGAGAAGCGGCTCGCCGACCAGGGCATCAAGGTCGAATGGATCGGCCCATTTCCCAATCATGCGCCGACCATGCAGGCGGTGACCGGCGGCACGGCCGACTATGCCTTCGGCGGCAGCACGACGCCGGCGCTAGCGGCGATCCTCGCCGGCTCGCCGCTCGTCTTTACCCAGTTCTTCATCTATGAGCCGCGCACTACCGCTATCATCGCGAAGAAAAGCTCCGGCATTTCCAAGGTCGAAGATCTCATCGGCAAATCGGTGGCGGTGAACCGCTCCGGTCTCGGCGAATTCCTCGTCGTCGCGGCGCTGGAGAAGCACAATATCCACCGCTCCAAGGTCAATTTCGTCTATCTCAACCCGCCCGACGCCGCCCCGGCGCTGGCCGCCGGCAAGGTAGATGCCTGGTCGATGTGGAGCCCCGGTGTCGACATCGCCCGCGTCGAGTACGACGCGCAGGATGTGTTCATCGAGGAGCGGGACCTTCCGTTCCAGATCGACTTCAACACCTATCTGACCCGCCGCAAGTTCGCCGAGGAGAACCCCGACCTGGTGCGCGCCTTCAACACCGCGATCGTCGCGGAGGCCGAGTGGGCAAACGCTAACAATGTCGAGGCGGAGACCATCGCCTTCAAGGGGCTCAAATACCCAGAAGCCGTGCGCGACCACTTCATCTCGCTGAAGCGCAAATACACGGCCTATTCCGTCACCGACGAGGGCTTCCTCACCAAGTTCCAGACCGCTGCGGACTGGCTGAGCGAGCGCAAGGTGTTGCCGGAGAAGGTGAAGGTCACCGATTACGTGGCCGTGGTGTGAGGGTGTCATGAACAAGCCCGTCGATGCTTCCTTCCTTCGGCCTCCCGCCGATGGAGAGGCCGAACTTGCACGCCTTCAGCCGCTGTTCGACCGGATCGAGGCCGGGGCCAGCGAGCGCGAACGCGAGCGGATCCTCCCCTTCGCCGAGGTGGCGCTGCTGCGCGAGGCGGGCTATGGCGCACTGCGTTTGCCGCGGGGCGACACTGTCGGCCTGACCTTCCGGCAATTACTCAAGATCGTCATCCGGCTCGGCGCGGCCGACTCCAATGTGGCGCACATCTTCCGCAACCATTTCACCGTGAACGAGCTCTATGCGCGCCGGGCCCGGGAGGGCCAGGGCCGCGTCTGGCAGGACGCCATCGCGCGGGGTGCCATCTTCGGCCTCGGCAACATTGAACTGGGCGCCAAGTCGGCCGGCGGCGTGCTGCCTGCGACGACCATCACCCCGGAGGGCGACGGCTTCCGGTTGGAGGGCACCAAATACTACACCACCGGCACGCTCTACGCCGACTATGTGCTGGTGCGCGCGGCGACGCCGGACGAGCGGCTCGCGTCAGTGATCATCCCGGTACGGCGCGAGGGGATCGAGATCGTCAATGACTGGGACGGCGTCGGCCAGCGCCTTACCGCCTCCGGCACCGGCCATTTCCGCCATGTGCGGGTCGAGGGCGCCGAGGTCGTCTTCGATGCCGACGGGGTGGGCTATGGCCACGCCTATTCCAACACGCTGGCGCAGCTCTACGTGACCGCCATCGTCGCCGGCATCGCGCGCGCTGTGGTGAACGATGCAAGGCGGCTGCTGCTGGGGCGTACCCGCACGTTCTACTACGCCAACGCCGAGCGGCCGGCGGACGATCCGCTGTTGCAGCAGGTGCTCGGCGAGCTGTCGACCGACGCCTTCGCGGCCGAAGCTGCCGTGCTCGCGGCCGCCGAGGTGCTCGATGCCGTCGGCGCGGCGCGCGACAGCGGACGCGACGACGCCGCCCTCGCCCATGACGCCGCTCTTGCCGCGGCAAGGGCCAAGCTTATTGTGGACGAACTCGCCATTCGCAGCGCGGGCCGCATCTTCGATCTCGCGGGCGCCAGCGCCGCCAGCCGCGCCAGGAACCTCGATCGCCACTGGCGGAACGCCCGGACTCTTGCGACGCACAATCCCGGTGTGACCAAGGCGGCAGCGATTGGCGCCTTCGAGGCGAACGGGACGCGGCTGCCGGCCAAGGGGTTCTTCTGATCTGGCTGCCGGCCACGCAGGAAGGCCGCGCGGCACCGGACACGGAGACGTCGAGCAATGGTCGGCAGCCTAGCCTCTGCCGGCCCATCCGACGAATATGCGCTCGATGAGGCGCACGGAACATTCGAAGGCGAACGCCACAGCGGCAATGACGATGATGCCCGCGAGCACCACGTCCGTGGCGAGGAAGTTCGCCGCTGACTGGATCATGAAGCCGACGCCGCGCGTGGCGGCGACAAGTTCGGCAGCGACCAGCGTCGACCAGCCCGCGCCCAGCGCGATGCGGGTGCCGGTGAGAAGGGCGGGCAGTGTCGAGGGGAGCACCACGAAACGCAGCACCTGCGCCGGTGTTGCGCCGAGCGCCCGCGCGACATTCACCCGGTTGCGGTCGACCGCGCGCACACCCGAGGCGGTGGCGATGATGATCGGCGGCAGCATGGCGAGGGCGATGACCAGCACCTTGGCTGTTTCGCCGATGCCGGCCCAGATGATGACCAGCGGCAGATAGGCGAGCGGCGGGATCGGGCGGAGGAACTCGACCACCGGATCGAGGATGCCGCGCCCCACCGTGCTGAGCCCGATGGCGAACCCCGCCGGCACGCCGAGCACGAGCGCCGCCAGCAGCGCCGCGAAGACGCGCATAAGGCTCGCACCCAGATGCTGGGCCAGGGTGGCATCGACAAAGCCTTCGTTCGCAAGGCGGAGAAGCCGTTCGGCGACCGCGCCGGGCGCGGGCAGGAACAGCGCCGGGACGAGCTGGAGCGCGGTGACAAGCCACCACAGGCCGAGGAAACCGGCGATCGTGCCCAGCGATATCGCGACCCGCGCCGGGATCGCGGGGAGGGAGATTTTGGTGCGCTGACGGTCAACGGTCTGGTCCGCGTCACGTGGCACGCCTTCGGCCGGGACGATGAACGGCAGGGAGAGCTCCGTTACCGGGACGGGACTGACGAAGGGAGCGGGATGAAGGCTCATGGCTGGGCTCCAGCAAAGATCACACCGCGCAACCTTTCGCGGGCGGCGGCGAAGTCGAGCGCGGACTTGATTTTCGCGCCGCCGCCCTCGCGGAGGGCGCGGCGGGCGAAGGGGAGGGGCTCGTCGAGGACGATCCGCCCAGGCGGCCCGGCCAGCACGATAAGGCGCGTGCCGAGATACAGCGCCTCGTCGAGGCTGTGGGTGACAAAGACGATGGTCTTGCCGGTGCGCTGCCAGACCTCCAGCACGAGATCCTGCATCTGCTCGCGGGTCAGCGCGTCGAGTGCGCCGAGGGGTTCGTCCATCAGCAGGATGTCAGGATCGGCGACGAGCGCGCGGGCAAGGCTCACGCGCTGGCGCTGTCCGCCGGAGAGCTGCCAGGTCGCGTGGTCACCCTTGCCGGCCAGGCCGACCAGAGCGAGCGCTTCGTCGGCGCGGGCGGTCCGCTCGGTTTGTGCAATGGAGCGCAGACGCAGTCCGAAGGCGACATTTTCGCGCGCGTTCAGCCAGGGGTAGAGCGCGTCGGTCTGAAGGACGACGCCGCGATCGGCGCCGGGGCCGGTGACGCGCCGCTTGTCCACCCATACCTCGCCCTCGGTCTGCCGGGTAAAGCCCGCTATCGCGTTGAGCAGGGTGGACTTTCCGCAGCCGGAAGCGCCCAGCAGCACCACCAGTTCACCGGCGGGGACGTCGAGGTTCACGTCGCGCAACACCTCGACGTCACCGCCGCGCGGGAGCTGAAAGCGCATGCCGAGGCGGAATATCGTCAGTTTCATCGGGACGGTCATGAGCGTCAGCCTCATGAGGAGCGGTGAGAAAAGGGGCCCGACACCGACCCGTCGAGACGGGCCGAATGCCGGGCCTTCAAGTTCGTCGCGGGTCTCACCTTCCGCGACGCTCGGGAAACGCGATCAGGTCCGTCAGTTTAGCTTGGCCGCCTGCTCGGCGGGGGCGCGGCTTACATAGGGGCCGTAATCCTTAAGCACGGCGTCGATGCGCCCCTGCTCCTTGAGGAAGGCGGCAGTCTGGGTGACCGCCTCGACCGTGCCGCCGCCGAGCAGCGCCTCGGAAAGCTGGTCGGCCAGGAGGGGGAATTTGTTGCCCTTCAGCAGCTCGGGAATCTCCTCCGGCTTGGCACCGGTGAGCTTGGCGATGGCGGCGACTTGCGGCGAGGCTGCCGTCCAGGTCGCGCCGTTCTTGGCAAAATCGGCGTAGGAATCGGCGGTCACCTTGACGAACTGGGCGACGATCTCGGGGTTCGCCTTGGCGAAGTCCTTGCGCACGATCCAGGCGTCGAAGGTCGGCGCGCCCCATTTGGCGACTTCGGCGGAGGAGGTAAAGACCTTGCCGGTTTCCTTGACCTTGCCGAGCGCGGGGTCCCAGACATAGGCGGCGTCGATGTCGCCGCGGGTGAAGGCAGCGGCGATCTCCGGCGGGCGCAGATTGAGGATTTCGACGCTCTTGGGATCGACTCCCCAATGCTTGAACGCCGCCAGCAGCGAATAATGGGTGGTGGAGACGAAGGGGACGGCGACCTTCTTGCCTTTGAAGTCCGTCGGCTTCTCGATGCCAGAGCCGTTGCGCACGACGAGCGCCTCGGCATCACCGAGCAGAGCGGCGACGTAAATCGTCTCGATCGGGACTTCACGGCTGGCGCCGGCGGCGAGCGGCGAGGAGCCGACATAGCCGATCTGCACACTGCCCGAGGCGATGGCGGCGATCACGTCGGCGCCGGAGTCGAACTTGCGCCAGTTGATCGTCGACTTGGTGGCGGCCTCATAGGTGCCGGCGGCCTGGGCAACCTTGGCCGGGTCGGCGCCGGTCTGATAGGCGATGGTGAACTCGGCGGCGCCGGCGGGGGAACCGAAGGCTTGGCCGGCGATCAAGAGACCAAGCGCGGCAGTGGCGGCGAGAACGCCGCGGCGGGAGATGCTGGACATTGGAATTTCCATGAGTGCGCCGTCGCGGCGCTCATGCGGCGCCGGCGTGTCGGCCGATTGCGATGTGGCGATGGCTAGAGCCGGCTGCTCCGGCGGGCGGTCAGTGGCGTCGACAGGTCCAAGTCATGATGCGCCCCCCTGCGCGACGCCGGCCGGGCGGCCATTGCGGAGGCAGTGCTCCAGCGTCGGTGAGGTATCTGAGCAGAGGCGCCAAGAGTGGTCAAGAATAAATATACTAAATTAGTAGATTTCTTTGGCGGGCGTTACGCCGCCCGCTCCGACTCTCGGCTTTCCAAAGCCCGATCGACGGCCCCGGCGATGCGGATGGCATGATGGGTCACGTCGGGCAATCCCATCAGCTCGCCGATCGTGCCCCGCGCGAGCGGGCCGGCGACCAGCAGCGTGGGCTGCGCGTTGCCGCGCGCATCGATAGCCTCGCCTTCAGTGTTGACGTCAATGCCAAGCCGCAGCGGATCCGGACGTGCGAGCCCGTGTGCCTCCAACGACGCAAGCGCCGGGTTGGCGGCGAAGACCGAGCCATGGGCAGGCCCGGTGGCGATGATGACCGCGTCGAAGCTTGCCTGCATTAGAGTGCCGTCGCGCCGTGTGTGGAGCCCGACACGGATGACGTCCCCCTCCCGCGTGACGGACTTCAGCGAGGCGGCACGAACGGCGAGCGTACTGGCAGCGATCCGGCGGTCGAGCGCGTCCTCGATCTGCGGGGCGATGCGGAAGCGGTGAACGTCCCAGAACGGGCGCAGGTGGCGCAGCAATCGGGCCCGCTCGGTCAGTGGCAGGCCCTGCCAGATCGCACTACCCTGGAGGCGCACCTGGTCGAGCACGCAGTGCCAGCTCTTGCCCTGGTGCGCCGCTTCGGCCACCGCGACACGGATACGGCGCACCAGATCGCCGGCGGTGCGGATGGGCGGCGTGAGGAAATCGCCGGCGGGATCGTGCTGCGCGGCGGGGTGGCCTCGCGAGCGCAGGCCGCGCCGGGAAATGGCGAGGATCTCGCCTGTATGGCCGCGTGCCTCGAGGCTCGCCACGATGTCCGCCATGGTGAGTCCGGTGCCGATGATCAGCACGCGGTCGGTTGGCCGGATGGCATCAAAGGCGCCGGACTGCCAGGGATCGCTGACATAGCGGGGATGGCCGTCCAGCGCCGCTTCGACGGAGGTCGGGGCAGAAGGCGCGGCATGGGCCACCGCCAGCACCACGATATCCGCCCGGATCAGCGTGCCATCGGTGGCCGCGATGTGATAGCGCTCGCCAACCGAGGCGATGTCCTCTGCCCGCCCCCGGATATGGTGGAGGCGCGGGGTAAAGGCCGCCAGCGTCTGTGACATATACAGCCCGAACACCGCGCGGGAGGGAAAGCTGCGCCCCTCATGCCGGGCAGCGGGATCGCCGTCGATCGCCCCGGAAGTCTCCAGCCAGTCGTTGAAGTGATCCGGTGTATCCGGGATCAGCGACATGCGCGTTGCCGGCACGTTGATGCGGTGCTGCGGGTCGGCGGCGCTGTAGGCGAGGCCGCGGCCGAGTTCCGCCCGCGGCTCGAGGATGACGAGGTCGAGTTCCCGCTGCTGCTGAAGCAGGTGCCATGCGACGGCAGCACCGGAGAAGCCGCCGCCGATAATGGCCACGCGGGTGTCGATCACCCTGTCCTCCCTGTCCTCCAGAGGCACGTTCACGACTGTGCCGCGCGCACCGGGGGACGGTAGTCATTGGCGATGGTCTCGCCGAAGGGGCCGGTGTTCACCTTGCCGCTTGCCTGCGCGATAGAGTGATTGAGCTTGAGGCGCGGCAGCACCAGCTCGGCCACGCGGTAGGCTTCCTCCAGATGCGGGTAGCCGGAGAAGATGAAGCTGTCGATCCCGAGATCGGCATATTCCCGGATGCGCTGGGCGACCGTCTCGCCGGAACCGACGAGGGCCGTGCCGGCACCGCCGCGCACCAGTCCAACGCCGGCCCACAGATTGGGACTGACCTCAAGCTGGTCCCGACGACCGCCGTGCAGGGCGCTCATCCGCGCCTGGCCAACCGAATCGAGACGGGAGAACACTTTCTGTGCCGCGGCGATGGTGTCATCGTCGAGGTGGCGAATGAGGTCTTCCGCTGCGTCCCACGCCTTGGCGTCGGTCTCGCGAGCGATAACGTGCAGACGAATGCCGAAGCTCACCTTGCGGCCCTCGGCTTCGGCGAGCGCCCGCACCTGCTTGATCTTCGCCTCTACGGCCGCCGGGGGTTCGCCCCAGGTCAGGTACTTGTCGACATGCTCGGCCGCGACCTTGTTCGCCGCTTCCGAGGAGCCGCCGAAATAAAGCGCCGGGCCGTTCGCTTGTTGCGGCGGGAACAGCAGATGGGCGTCTTCGACCTTGATGTGCTTGCCGAAATAGGTGACGTGCTCGCCGGCCAGCAGGCGGCGGTAGACCTGCAGAAACTCGTCGGTGACCGCGTAGCGCTCGTCATGATTGAGGAAGATGCCGTCGCCGGCATTCTCCACCGGGTCGCCGCCGGTGACGATGTTGATGAGCAGGCGTCCGTCCGAGATGCGGTCGAGCGTCGCGGTCATGCGGGCATAAAGCGTCGGCGAAGCAAGGCCCGGGCGCACCGCCACGAGGTAGCGCAGCCGCTTGGTGGCCGGGGCGAGGGCCGAGGCGACAAGCCAGCTATCCTCGCAGCTCTTACCTGTCGGGATCAGCACGCCGTAATAGCCCAGCCGGTCGGCCGCCTGCGCGACCTGGCGCAGATAATCGATATCGACCTCGCGCGCACCAATCCCGGTGCCGAGATAGCGCCCGTCACCATGGGTGGGCAGGAACCACAGGACATTCAGTCCGTCGTTTGAGGAGCCAGGGTGAGACATGGGTTTTCCTATTCTGCGGCGGCTGGCACCGCCGCTTGGCGGCGGATGGGACCGAGGACGTTCAGTATCTGGCGTTTGAGGGTTTCGACGTCAGGCGCGCCGGGCTCGCGCGGACGCTCCCGCGTGACATCGAGGAGCGCGCCGATGCGACCGGGGTGAGGCTGCATGACGACGATGCGATCCGCGAGCAACAGGGCCTCGTCGATGTCGTGGGTGACGAGAACCAGCGTCGGGCGGGTGTCTTCCCACAAGGAGAGCAGGTGGTCCTGAAGATCGGCGCGGGTGAAGGCGTCGAGCGCGGAGAACGGCTCGTCCAGCAGCAGCACACGCGGCCGGGCGACCAGCGCGCGGGCCAGCGCAACACGCTGCGCCTGGCCGCCGGAGAGTTCGCGCGGCCAGCGGTCGCCGTGCCCGGCAAGGCCGATGCGCTGGAGTGCCGCCTCGATGCGCTTGGCGCGCTCGGCGCGCGGCACATGGGCGATGCCGAAGCCGATATTCTCCGCGACGCTAAGCCAGGCGAGCAGGCGCGGCTCCTGGAACACGATGCCGATCGCCGGGTGTGGCGCGGTAATGGTCTCGCCATCGAGGTCGATGCGGCCGGTGCTCGGCCGGTCGAGGCCGGCGATCAGGCGCAGCAGCGTGCTCTTGCCGCAGCCCGAGCCGCCGACCACGGCGAGGATCTCGGCCGGCCGCACGTTCAGCGTCAGATGGGCCAGCGCCTGGGCGCCGGAAGGGTAGGTCTTGCCGATATTCTCGATACGCAGCAAGGCTCAGCCCTCCGCCGCCGCGGCACGCTGCGCGGTGTCCTCCCAGCGCAGCAGCGGCGCGCTCGCGGCCACCAGCGACGCGTCGGTCAGCTTGCCGAGCACGGCGAAGACCGCGATGGCCGCGACGATCTGCGCCGGCTTGCCGAGCTGCTGGCCATCGACCAGTAGATAGCCGAGGCCTTCCGAGGCGCCCATGAACTCGGCAGCGACGACAAACATCCAGCCGAGGCCGAGCCCGGAGCGCAGCGCCACGATGTAGTGCGGCAGCACCGCCGGCAGCAGGATGCGGCGGGCGAGCTGGAGCCGGGTCAGGCGGAAGCTGCGGCCGACCTCGATGATTTTGCGATCGACCGAGAGGGTGGCGCCGAGCGTGCCGAGATAGACCGGGAAGGCAACGCCGACCGCGATCAGGCTGACCTTAGACGCCTC
Organism: Ancylobacter pratisalsi; assembly: GCF_010669125.1. NCBI lineage: Bacteria > Pseudomonadati > Pseudomonadota > Alphaproteobacteria > Hyphomicrobiales > Xanthobacteraceae > Ancylobacter > Ancylobacter pratisalsi. The sequence continues at coordinate 738,082 of NZ_CP048630.1, read as the reverse complement.
GAAGATACCGAGCCAGAGGATGAACAGCGGCACCCAGGCGATGGAGGGAATGGCGCGCAATCCCTGCAGTGTCGGGTCGATCAGCGCGCGGGCAAGGCTGGAAGCCCCCGCCAGCACGCCGAGCAACGTGCCGGCGGCGATGCCGAGCGCGAAACCCGCGGCGACGCGGGCGAGGGTCGCGCGGATATGAAGGGCGAGATCGCCGTTGCGGGCGAGATCATTGAGCGTTGCCAGAATCGTCGTCGGCGCCGGCAACAACCGTCCCTGGCTAAGACCCGTGCGAATGGCGATTTCCCAGGCGAGCGCCGCGCCAACCGGCAGGGCGAGGCCGAGCAGTACCCGGTGCCAGCCCAGGAGCTGTTCCCCGGGGCGTCTCACGCGCCAGCGGCGCCTCTGCGGCGCGCTGGGTGTTTCGACGATGCCCTCGGCGGCGCTCATCTCAGGGCCCCGGCGGCAGGTGGCGGGAATCGATCAGCGCGTCGACGGTGCCGGGAAGGTCAACGCTGGCGGCGATGACGCCGGCTTCCTGCAGCGCCTTGCCGGAAGCGATGATGGTCTGCTTCTGCTCGTTGCCGATCGGGCCGAATGTCAGATCGGTGCGCTCAAGCTGACGAGCGATGACCGGTGCGGGCAGCTTGGTGGCGCCTTGCAGCAGGGCGGCGAGGTCCGCAGGGTTCTCGACCGCCCATTTGCGCGCCTTCTCATAGGTGGCGAGAACGCGCTTGACGATCTCGGGGTTATCCTTCGCGAACTCCTCGCGCACGTTGAGTACGCCCCAGCTATTCGCGGCAGGGTCGCGGAAAAACAGCACGGCGCCATCATCCAGTTCGGCTGAGGCCATGAGCGGATCGAGCCCCGCCCAGGCGTCGACATCGCCGCGCGTCAGCGCGAGACGGCCATCGGCGTGCTGCAGCAGGACGAAACGCACGTCCTTGTCGGTCAGGCCATTGGCGGCTAGCGCGCGGATCAGAAAGATGTGCGGATCGGTGCCGCGCGTGACGGCAACGCTCTTGCCCTTGAGATCGCTGACCTTGGAGATGCCGCTGTCCTTGCGGGTCACCAGCGCTGTCCATTCCGGGCGCGAATAGACATAAATCGACTTGATGGGGTTGCCGTTGATGCGGCCGATAAGCGCCGCGGCCCCGGCCGTCGAGCCGAAATCGAGCGAGCCGGCATTGAGGAACTCCAGCGCCTTGTTGGAGCCCGCCGACTGCACCCAGCGTATGGTGGTGCCATCCTTGGCGAATTCCTCCTCGAGGAATTTCTTGTCCTTCAGCACGATCGAGACCGGGCTGTAAGTCGCCCAGTCGACCCGGATCTCCGCCAGCGGTGCAGCGACGGAGGACAGGCTCGCAAGGCTCGTCGCGACAGCGACGGCTGCTAGGGCCGTAAAAGCGCGCCGAGTGAGGGAAACGTTCATAACCGAGGCCCTGATTGCAATATCTATAAAATCGATAGATTATTAGTTTTGACTGTGCAAGACCTATGTGGCGGGGATCTGATTTTTGCTGACGAGGCATTTGTCCGCCCTATCGAACCGATGAGAGATGCGACATGACCCTGTTGAAAGCCGGTAGTTTGAGCGTCGAGCCGCTGAAGATCGTGGGACTGAGCGGCGGCCTGTCTTTCCCCTCGCGCACGCTGTCGCTGGTCGATCTGGCGCTCGGGCGTATCAGCGCGCAGGCGAGCGTGGCCGGTCTCGCAACCACCACGCAACTCGTCGACATCGCCGGGCTGGACGGGATTGGCGCGCTGCGGACGCGCCCGGCCAGCGAGCCCATCGAGGCGGCGTTGCGGGCGGTTGAGGAAGCCGATTTCCTGGTCGTCGGCTCGCCGGTCTACAAGGGCTCCTATTCCGGCCTGTTCAAGCATTTCGTGGATTTCCTGGATTATCGCGGGCTTGTCGGTTTGCCGGTCGCTCTACTCGCCACCGGCGGCAGCGAGCGCCATGCGTTGGTGATCGAGCATCAGCTCCGGCCGCTCTTCGCCTTCTTCCAGGCACAGCCGCTCGGAACCGGCGCATTCTTCACCGAAAGCGATTTCGCCAATGGAATCGTCAGCGCCGGCGCGGCGCAGGAGCGCTTTGCGCGCGTCGTCGAGGAGGCGGTTCACGCCCTGACCGCGCGGCGCATGAAGCCTCACGCGACGATCGAAGAGGCGGCCTGACATGTCGCTTGTGGAACGCAGCGCCCGCTTCGGCACGGCAAGGGCCAACCGCAAGGGGACGACAGGCGCCGCTGTGCTTGCCCGTTTCGAAGCGCGGATCGCCGGCTGGTTCCTGCCCGCGCTGCTGCTGGTGGTATGGGAAGTCCTGTCGCGCGTCGGCTATCTCGCCCCCAACGTGCTGCCTGCGCCGTCCGCCGTGGCAAGCGCCGGCTGGCAGGTACTGAAGTCGGGCGAACTCATCCATCATATGGCGGTGAGCACGGCGCGCGCGCTGGCGGGCCTCGCGATGGGTGGCAGCATCGGATTCGTCCTCGGCATCGCCAATGGGCTCTCCGATCTCACGCATCGCTATAGCGACACTACGCTTCAGATGATCCGCAATATTCCTCATCTGGCGCTGATCCCACTGGTGATCCTGTGGTTCGGGATTGAGGAAGAAGCCAAGCTGTTCCTTGTCGCGCTCGGCGTGTTCTTCCCGATCTACATCAACACGCTGCACGGCGTGCGCAGCGTCGATCCACAACTGATCGAGATGGGGCGTGCCTACGGCATGAGGCGGTGGACCCTGTTTTGTGATGTCGTATTGCCGGGTGCGCTGCCCTCGATCTTCGTCGGGCTGCGCTTCGCGCTCGGGATTATGTGGCTGACGCTGATCGTTGCCGAAACCATTGCCGCGGAATCCGGGCTCGGCCACATGGCAATGCAGGCGCGTGAATTTCTGCTCGTCGACATCGTTGTGCTGGCAATCGTGATTTACGCGCTGCTTGGCAAATTGGCCGACGTCGTGACGCAGTTGCTGGAACGGGCGAGCCTGAAGTGGCACCCCTCATTTCAGAAAGCCGAGGGTTGAGCGATGAACGCCCCGCTTCGCCCTCTGAATGTTCTACAGCGCGCTGCCGAGCCACCGGTTGCCGGAGGCATTGCTGCGAGCTTCAACGCGGTCCGCCGTGATTTCGGCGCGAAGCGCGTGCTCGCCGGAATTGATCTGCAGATTGAGGCGGGGCAGTTCATCGCCATTGTCGGCAAGAGCGGCTGCGGCAAGAGCACGCTTCTGCGGCTGCTCGCCGGGCTCGACCAGCCATCCGGCGGGTCGATCACCTCGGACGGCAAGCCGCTAGAAGGCCTGACGCGCATCATGTTCCAGGAGCCGCGCCTGCTGCCGTGGCAGCGCGTGCTGGCCAATGTCGAAGTCGGCTTGCCGCCTGAGGTGAAGGGCGAGCAACGCCATGAGCGCGCGCTTGCGGCGCTGGCGCAGGTAGGGCTTGCCGATCGGGCCGGCGAGTGGCCGTCCGTTCTTTCCGGCGGCCAGAAGCAGCGCGTCGCGCTGGCGCGGGCGTTGATCAGCGGCCCGCAGATTTTGGCGCTGGACGAACCCTTGGGCGCGCTTGATGCGCTCACCCGCATCGAGATGCAGCGCCTCGTCGAGCATATCTGGCGCGAGCAGGGCTTTACCACCGTTCTGGTGACCCATGATGTGTCCGAAGCCGTGGCGCTCGCCGACCGCATCATCCTGATCGATGACGGCCGCATCGCGCTGGACCTCGACGTGCCGCTGCCACGTCCGCGCCGACGCGGCAACGCCGACAGCGCGCGGCTCGAAGGCCTCATTCTGGAGCGACTGCTGGGCTCATAGGGCGGCGGGCTCCTTTCCTTTCAATCTCAACGTTGCAAAGAAGGACGACTTATCATGACGTCGATCACGCGCCGCACCGCGCTTGCCGGGGCCGCCGGTCTCGCCCTCGCCCTCGGCTCGCGCGTAGGCTTCGCCGCCGAGACCGAAGTGCGCGTCGGCTACCAGAAATACGGCACGCTGGTGCTGCTCAAGGGCCGCGGCATTCTGGAGAAGAAGCTGGAGCCACTGGGCGTCAAGGTGAAGTGGGCGGAGTTTGCCGCCGGGCCGCAAATGCTGGAAGCGCTGAACGCCGGCGCCATCGATATCGGACAGACCGGCGAAGCGCCGCCGATCTTCGCGCAGGCCGCGAGCGACAATCTGCTCTACCTCGCCAACGAGCCGCCGGCGCCGAAGGGCGAGGCGATCCTTGTGCCCAAGGACAGCGCGATCAAGTCGGTGGCGGAGCTCAAGGGCAAGACGGTCGGCCTCAACAAGGGCTCCAACGTCCATTTCCTGCTGGTCAAGGCGCTGGAAAAGGCGGGTCTCGCCTATACCGACATCACGACCAAATTCCTGCCGCCGGCCGATGCCCGCGCCGCTTTCGAGAAGGGCGCGCTTGACGCCTGGGCGATCTGGGACCCGTTCCAGGCTTCGGCCGAGCTGGCGATCGGCGCCCGCGTACTGACGACGGCTGAGGGCATCGTGCCGAACTACCAGTTCTATCTCGGCTCGCGGAAGTTTGCCGACGCCAACCCGGCGGTGATCGATGCGCTGATCGCGTCGATTGGCGAGACGGATGCGTGGATACAGAAGGATCCGGCGGCGGCGGTCGCCGAACTGGCGCCGATCACCGGCATCCCGGCGCCCATTCTGAGCGTCGCTGTCGGCCGGCAGAGCTTCGGCGTTGCAGCGCTCACGCCGAAGGTCATCGCGGACCAGCAGCTGGTCGCCGATACCTTCTTCGGGCTCGGGCTTCTGCCGAAGAAGATCGTGGTGGCCGATGCCGTGAGGAAGGGCGCGTCCTGACGTGAGGCCTCGGGCCGGCGTCACACCGCGTCGGCCCTGCCTCGCTGTAGGCAACGATAATCTACTATTTTTATATAAATATATTGACCGTCATATTACGTTGCGTAATGATCAGCCTCAGAGCTTCGTGCTCCCAACAGAATCAAGCAATCTGAGGAATATCCCATGTCGAACCTCCGTCTTGCGGGCGGATTGCTCGTTGGCGTCCTGCTGACGGCAATAGTTTCCCCAGCCAGCGCTCAGCAGGGGCCGCTGGTTGATGCCGAATGGCTCTCCAAGAACTTGGAAAACCCGAAAGTCCGGGTGTTCGAGGTAAGCGTCGATCCCGGAGTCTATGAGCGCGGCCATGTGCCGGGCGCGGTCAACATCAGCTGGCACACCGATCTGGTCGATCCCGTGAAACGCGACATCGTCAGCCCGGCCAAGTTCGAGGAGCTGCTTGAAAAGGCCGGCGTGACCAAGGACACCACGATCGTCCTCTATGGCGACAATAATAACTGGTTCGCCGCCTGGGGTGCGTGGGTGTTCAACCAGTACGGTCTCGGCGACCAGGTCAAGCTGCTCGATGGCGGGCGCAAGCTGTGGGAAAAGCAGGCTCTGCCGCTCGATACCAAGGCACCCTCCTATGCCAAGTCCGACCTGACGTTGCCGCCAGCAAAGCCGGAGTTGCGCGCGCGGCTCGCCAATGTGCTGGAGGTGGTCGAGGCTAAGAAGGACGCGGTGATCGTCGATATCCGGTCCGGTGACGAGTTCTCCGGCAAGCTGTTCGCCCCGGAAGGCTCCAAGGAACTGTCGATCCGTGCCGGCCACGTGCCGGGCGCGAAGAATGTCCCCTGGTCGAAGGCGGTCGATGCCGAGACCGGCAAGTTTAGGTCGAAGGAAGAGCTCAAGAAGCTTTATGCCGATGCCGGCGTCGACGGCTCCAAGCCGATCATCGTCTATTGCCGCATCGGCGAGCGCTCCAGCCACACTTGGTACGCGCTGTCGCGCATCCTCGGCTACGACGTGCGCAACTATGACGGCTCCTGGACCGAGTACGGCAATTCGGTCGGCGTGCCCGTCGTCAATCTCGCCGGCACGGTGTGGCAGGGCAAGTAGACGATCTCGCTTGACGTTTCCCTCCAGGCTGCGGCGCGGGGCTTAGTGCCGCCGCGCCGTTTCTTATGCGGCGGCTTGATGCGTATTCTCCCCGTGTTCATTTCCCTTGCCGTCGCGGCGACGATCGTCGCGAGCGTGCTGCACCTGTCTTCGGGCGACGGCGAAGGGCGATCCCTAGGGCTTTCGCTGGCGCTTGGCGCGGTGTTCGGCGTGGTGTTGCAGCGCTCGCGGTTCTGCTTTTTCTGTCACACGCGTGATCTGGTCGACAACGGCGATCCACGGGGCGTGCTGGCGATATTGGTCGCGCTGGCGGTCGGTGCGGCTGGCTATCTGGTAGTGATCGGCGCCTGGCTGCCGGTGCCGTCGCCCGAGCGCCTGCCGCCCGACGCCCATATCGGTCCGGTTAGCCTTGTGCTTGCCGGCGCCGCCCTGCTGTTCGGCTTCGGCATGGCGCTGTCGGGTTCGTGCATCTCCGCGCATCTTTATCGGCTCGGTGAGGGATCGTCGACCGCACCCTTCGCCCTGTTGGGGGCGGGGGCGGGGTTCGTGCTCGGCTTCCTCACCTGGAACCCGCTCTACATGGCGGCGATCTCCGAGGCGCCGATGATCTGGCTGCCGCATTATCTCGGCTATGCCGGCACGCTCGGGGCGACATTCGGTATCCTCGCGCTGCTGGGCGGGTTGGCCGTGTGGCGCGCGCGGCCCGGCAGAGTTATCGAAGCGCGGGCCTCTGGCATCGACCTTACCGGCCTGGCGCGTGCCATCTTTATCGCGCGCTGGCCGGCGGCGATCGGCGGTGCGGCCGTCGGTGTGCTGTCAGCTGCAAGCTATTTGCGGGTTGGTCCACTCGGGGTGACGGCGGAGATCGGAAGCCTGGCGCGCAGCGGGGCCGGCCTGTTCGACCTATTGCCGGAGACGCTTCACGGCCTTGACGGCTTTCGCGGCTGTGCAACGGTGGTCAAGGCGGCTCTGCTGTCCGAGAACGGGCTCTTCATCGGCGGACTGGTCGCCGCCAGTTTCGCCGCAGCCCTCACGGCAGGCCAGTTCACGCCGCGCTGGCCGTCAGCACGCGATGTGTTCAGCGGACTTGTCGGAGGGACGTTGATGGGGTGGGGCGCCATGACGGCGCTGGGATGCACGGTGGGCGTGCTGCTCTCCGGCATTCACGCCGGTGCGATGTCCGGATGGGTGTTTCTTGCCGCCTGCCTCCTCGGGACGCTGCTCGGTCTGCCTATCCGTCGCGCGCTGATGACGGTTCACAGCCGATAGCTCTCGATAAGCGGGGCCCAATCATCACCCGCTCCGACTAGCGAGCGATAGCCGCCGCGCCATGACAGCAACGGATCACCCTGGGGGCTGGTTCGTGCAGCCCGGATGCGGCCGATCAGGAGCGCATGGCTGTCGCGCTCGATGACGTTCTCCATCGCGCAGTCGAAGGCCGTCATGGCGTCCACCAGGATGGAGACGTTGTCGTCGAGCAGGGTCCACTGCTCGTCGTTGGAGGGGATCCGGACATTGCCCTCCTCAATCCGCCCGAGTCGGCTGGCAAGTTCCGCATGTCGCACCGACAGCAGGCTGATGCCGAAGACGCGCTGCATGAGAACCGCATGATGGAACGACGAATCAACCCGAACCGCAACCAGCAGCGCCGGCACCTCGCCGGGGAGGGTGGAGACGGTCCCGAGCGTGGCCCAGCACTCGTCACCCACGCCCGTTGTCGCAATGGCGACACCGCCAACCACTTGCTTGAGCGCGGTGCGACAGGAATCGTCTACCGGCGGGGCCGCCAATTCGGGCCGCCTGAAAGCAAGAGTCATCACTCATTCCTTCCTGTGGTTCGGCTATGGGCCTGGGTGATGGCGCTACCGGGCGGAACGTCATGTGTCAGCCAGACATTGCCGCCGATGCTCGAGCCTCGCCCGATGGTGACGCGGCCGAGCACGGTGGCGCCGGCATAGATGACGACGTCGTCCTCGATGATGGGATGGCGCGGGTTGCCCTTGATCAACGCGCCTTGGGCATCGGACGGGAAGCTGCGGGCGCCGAGCGTCACCGCCTGATACAGTCGTACTCGCTCGCCGATGACCGTGGTCTCGCCGATGACCACCCCGGTGCCGTGATCGATGAAGAAGCTGCCGCCGATCTGCGCCCCAGGGTGGATGTCGATGCCGGTCCGCGAGTGGGCGATATCGGTGATCAGCCGTGCAAGGAAGGTCGCGCCCAACTGCTGCAGCGCATGGGATATGCGGTAATGAATGACGGCCGTCAGGCCGGGGTAGACAAGAAGTATCTCGGAGTGGCCCGTGGCGGCCGGGTCGCCGTGATAGGCGGCATGAATGTCGCTCACCAGCAACCCGCGAATGCCCGGCAATTCGCGGGCAAAGGCCTGGGTAATGGACTGTGCCTCACGGCGCAGTTCGTCGTCGCTGCGGTCTTCCTGCAGTGAGAAGGGCAAGGACCGCTTTACCTGCTCGGCGAGCGTGGTGAGCGCGGTATTCAGCGTGGCGCCGACGAAGTAATCGATCGTCTCCGAGGTCAGCCCGGATTGGCCGTAATGCGCTGGAAACAGCGCGGAAGCCAAGCCCTTCAGCGCCTCGGTGATCGCCTCGCGGGAGGGCGGCGGGCGCAGGCGCCCGCGATGGCGGATATTGTGGGTGACATCGCGCGACTGCCGCAGCGCCGCGACGATCTCATCAAGGTTCCAGCCAGCGCTAAGGGCTTCCCCGGAGTCTCTGGCCGAGGTCGCTGGAAGCCCGGCGAGGTCGCCAAGGGATGTCGAAGACCTCGCCCATCCGTCGATCCCTAAATCACCCACAGCAAGCTCCCCTGCGCGACGGTCCGGCCGTCGGCTGACGACATCAAAGGACTAGGGCAGATACATTCCGCCGTTCACATGGATGGTCTGGCCGCTGGTAAAGCTGCCGGCCGGCAGGGCGAGGATGCGCACGAACTCGGCGACGTTGCGCGGCTCGCCTTCGTGCCCAACCAGCAGATGACCGCCGCCCGGAAACGCGCCGCCGGCGCCCGAGGTCGCCGAGCGGTTGCCGCCGATGCGCCCCGGGACAACGAGGTTAGCGGTGATGCCATGTTCGCCGAACTCAACCGCGAGCGCCTTGGTGAAGCCGGTCAGTGCCGCCTTGGCGGTAGCGACATGGACGCGGTGGAACACGCCAGAATGCGCACTGACGCCGCCAATGGTGACGATGCGGCCGAAGCCGTGGCGAACCATGTGCGGGATCGCGGCACGGGTGACGAGGAAGGCGCCCTCGACGATCACCGAATTGATCTCGCGCCATGCGGCCAGGCTGATCTCGGCGAACGGCGTCTCGCGCCGGATGGCGGCGTTGTTGACGAGGATATCCAGACGGCCATGGGCCGCGACGATTTCGTCGACGAGGCCCTGCGCCTGCGACTCATCGGTGATGTCGGCGAGCGCCGTGCTGGCGCTGCCCCCGACCGCGCGGATCTCGTCGGCCACTGCCTCGATTTCGTCCCTGGACGTCTTGGCGTGGACCACGACATGGGCACCCTCTGACGCCAGCAGCAGCGCGCTTTCGCGGCCGATGCGACGGGCCGAGCCGGTGACGAGGGCGATCTTGCCGTGAAGGGACTTTTGCTGATGCGAACTCATATCTCTACCGATGCTCGTTTATGTCAGAGGCGGAACTGCAGCGTGCCGTCGCGGCGCACTTGTTCGACCAGGTCGAGTTCCCACTGCAGATATTCCCGCATCGCCGCCTCACGGTCCTCGCGGCGCTCGAAGGATTTGAGCAGCACGTCATCGGTCCGGGAGGCGAGGTTCTCCGGCGTGGTCTCCAGCGGAAGGCCGGCCGTGCTCCAGGCGTCGGTGCCACCAGCCAGCAGCTTCACAACGGCACCGGTCGCCTGCGCCAGCTCGGCCACCGCGAGGCGTGCGATCACCTCGTCGGGCGAGGTCACGACGTAGAGCGGCGCGACGGGGAGCTTCGACGCATCCGTCGCCAACCGGCCGCGCACGGCGAACCAGGCGCCGGGAATGTGGCCGGCGCGGTACTGCCGGCTGGTGGCGAGGTCCACCACAATGATGTCGCCCTGCGCCAGAAGCGCGGAAAGTTCGGCGGCGGTGACGGTCTCGGCGCTGGCTCCATCAAGGCCGAGAACGATCTCCGGTGCGGCGCCAGTCTCGACGCGGCCCGCCGGGGCGTTCTCGTCGAGCACATAGACATTGGGGAAGCCGAGCCGTGCGAGCCACGCCGCCGTAGTGCGGGCCCGCACGCCATCGCTGTCGGCCAGCACAATGCGCGCGGCGCGCACGGCGATATAGGTGTCGGTGGCCTGCACCAACTGCCCGCCGGGCGCCGAGAGGAAGCCCGGGCGATGGCCATGACGGTACTCGTCGGTGCCGCGCACGTCGAAGCGGTAGAGCGTGGTGTCGTCGCGCTCAGTCTCGAAGCGGGCCAGCGTCGCCGCGCCGATGGTCGGCACGTTGAGGCGCGTGGCCAGGGCCTCGGCGGCCTTGCGTGCCCAGTCATGGGTCTTGGGAGAGGGCTTTGGCGCGATCTGGTCCTGGCCGCGCGCGACGTCCAGGCCCGCCAGATGCCAGCCCTGTGTGCCGTCCTTGAGTGACACCACGCGGTTGGGCAGGCTGGCATCGATCAATATCTGCGCGCCGATGATCGAGCGGGTGCGCCCGCCGCAATTCACCACCACCAGCGTCTCGTCGGAGGGAATGACCTCGCGGGCACGCAGCACCAGCTCGGCGCCGGGGCAATCGATGGCGCCGGGAATGGTGATCCAGTTGTACTCGTCATAAGGCCGGCTATCGAGCAGCACGATGTCCTCGCCGGCGGCGCGGCGGGCCTGCAGTTCGTGCGCGTCGATATGCGGGGTCGCGTACTCCACCTCGACGAACTCGGCGAAGGCCTTGCTCGGCACATAGACGCCGGCGAACAGCTCGAAGCCGGCGCTCTTCCATGCTGGCACGCCGCCGTGCAGGATCGACACGTCCTCGTAGCCATGCTTGCTCAGGATCTCGGCAGCACGGGCCGCGAGGGTCTCGTCATCATCGACCAAAACGATCGCGGTGGCGGCGCGCGGCACCAGCGCGGGCACGAGGCGCTCGAAGCGGGAGAGAGGCGCGTTCGAGGCGGTGAGGATGTGCGCGCTAGCGAACACGCCTTCCTCGCGTACGTCGAGCAGGGCGATCTCGGTGTCGCCCAGAAGCGTGGCGTGGAGGGTGGCCGCGTCGATGCGGGGGAAATGGGCGCTCATCGTATTCTTGACCTGTCAGGAAAAAGGCCCTTCCGGCGTGCGGAAGGGCCTGGGGTGTCACTGGCGGTTAAAGACCGCGTCGAACTGCTCGAGGAACTTCGTCGAGGCCTCGCCGCCGATATCCTGGTCCGCGACGATGATCTTCAGGTCGGCGAGCTTGGGCAGGCCTTCCGGCGTCTTCGCGTCGGGGTGGGTCGGGATGTAGGAGCCGGCATTGGCCACGAGTTCCTGACCCTCGGCGCTGGTCAGCACCTCTTCCAACAGCTTGGCTGCCGTGGGGTTCGGGCCGCCCTTGAAGATGGCGAGGTAGTTCTCGTTGGTGACCACGCCATCCTCGAGGATGTAGGCCTCGATGCTCTGGCCCTTCTCCTTTGCGGTGATAACGTTCTGCGAGGAGATCAGCGGCGAGAGATCACGCTCGCCGGCCACCAGCAGGCGCACCGATTCCGCATTGCCCCGCGTGAACAGGAAGTCTTGGCTCGCGAAGCCCTTGATGGTGTCCCAGGTGATGATCTTGTGGGCCAGGAGGGTCTGGAACCAGGTCAGTTGCGAGGCCGCCGACTTCGGGTCGGAGAACACGATCTTGCCCTTCCACTTCGGGTCGAGGAAGTCGGCGATCTTCTTCGGCAGCACCGATGTGTCGGGGAAGGCCTTGGGGTTGTAGGCGGCGGACAGCAGCGTCGCTGCGGTCGCGAGATAGGTGCCGTCGGCATCCTTGTAATTGCCGCCGATCTTGTCGAAGTCACGCACCTTGTAGGGCGTGAGGTAGCCGCGCTTCTTCCAGTCGTCGAGAATGAAGCGCTGGCTGATGAACACCACGTCCGGATTGGTGCGCCCCGCCGCCTTTTCCGCCTCAATGGTCGGGATCAAGTCGAGCGTCTGCTTCTGCACGATGTTGAGCTTCACATCGGGGAAGTTCTTGCGCCAGAACTCTAGCACCTGGGTGCTCGTTTCCTGCCGGTACGATGTGTAGAACACTACCGAGCCTTCCTTCTTCGCGGCCTCATAGAGGTCCTTGAAGCGCTCCGGCAGTGTGTCGGCGCGGGAAGGGGCGAACGAGGTGGCGAGCGAGCCCGCGATCAGCAGCGCGGCGGCTGCGCCCTTAAGCAGGGTTCTCTTATTGAGGGTCATGTCAGTCTCCGAGGGTCAAATGATCAGGCGGCGGCGGACGTTTTCGCCGCCGTATGCTCGGCTGCGGCGTCGATCGCCTTGGTGTGCTTGTGGTGACGGGCCGGGCGCTTGAGCCCGAGATGCTCGCGCAGGGTCCGGCCCTCATAATCGGTACGGAACAGGCCGCGCCGGCGCAGTTCGGGCAGCACAAGTTCGATGAAGTCGGTGAGGCCGCCGGGCAGATAGGGCGGCATGACGTTGAAGCCGTCGGCGCCCTCGTTGAGGAAGCGCTCCTCCATCTTGTCGACGATCTGCTCCGGCGTGCCGATCACCTGCCAGTGGCCGCGCGCACCAGCGACACGCAGTCCGAGCTGCAGGATCGACAGCCCCTCGCGCTGGGCGAGCTCTAGCAGCAGCACTTGCCGGCTCTGCGCGGCATTGGTGACTGGAATGTCGGTGGGCAGCGGGCCGTCGAGCGGCAGATGGCGCAGCGTAATGCCGAGGCGATGCTCGAGGATGGAAAGCGCGACGTCCGGGTGGATGAGGTTCTGCAGTTCCTCGAACTTCGCCTGTGCTTCCGCCTCGGTGCGGCCGACTAACGGGAAGATGCCCGGCATGATCTTGACGTCGTCGGGGGAGCGACCCGCAGCGACGGCACGGGCCTTCACGTCGCGGTAGAACGCCTGCGCGTCGGCAAGGGTTTGCTGCGCGGTGAAGACGACTTCGGCCGAGGCGCCGGCCAGAGCCTTGCCGGCCTCAGACGAGCCGGCCTGCACCAGCACCGGCCAGCCCTGCGGTGAGCGCGGAATGTTGAGCGGCCCGCGAACTCCGAAATACTCGCCGCGATGATCGAGGCTGTAGACCTTGTCGGGATCGAAGAAGACGCCGCTGTCCTTGTCGCGGACGAAGGCGTCGTCCTCCCATGAGTCCCACAGCCCCTCGGTGACGGCGAGGAACTCGGTGGCGCGCCTGTAGCGCTCATCATGCGGGGGATGGCGGTCGCGGCCGAAATTATAGGCCTCGCCCTCATTGCCTGAGGTTACGAGGTTCCAGCCCGCACGCCCGCCGCTGATATGGTCGATGGAGGCGAATTTGCGGGCCAGCGTGTAGGGCTCGTTATAGGTGGTCGAGGCGGTGGCGACCAAGCCGATACGCTCGGTGACGGCGGCCAGCGCGCCGAGCAGCGTCAGCGGCTCGAACTGCGCGACATAATGGGTGGAGAAGCGCGCCAGCGCGCCCCAGTCCTCGCCGCGAGCTCCGGCGCTGTCGGCCAGGAACAGCATGTCGAACTTGGCGGCCTCGGCCGCCTGCGCGACCTCGGCGTAATGCTTGAAGTTGATGCCGGCATCGGCCTGCGCCTCCGGGTGGCGCCAAGCGGCGGCGTGGTGGCCGGTGGGGTAGAGGAAGGCGCCGAGCGCCATCTGCTTGGTCATAGGAAACCTCAGGCGGCTGTGAGTTCGGAAGGGAGGGCGGCGGGCTGCTGTGCGGCGGCGTCCTTGCCGGCGATCTGGCCGGTGACGAAGCATTCCGCGAGATTGCCGGCGCCGAGATAGAGAAAGCCCCAGATGCTGCCGAGCTCGCCGGCCTCGTAGAGACCGGGAATTGGCTCGCCATGCGCATTGAGGACGCGCTGGCGGGCGTCATGCGCGGGCCCCCCTTGGGTGTTGCTGACCACCGGCCACAGCTCGCCGACATAGAAGGGCGGGTTCTTCACGGGGAAAAGCGAGCCAGCCGGGCGGTTGTGGTCGCCGTCCGTGCCGGCCGCGACCGCCGCATTCCAGCGCGCGAGGCTCGCCGCGACCGTGGCGGGATCGGCATCGATCAGTGCGGCGAGTTCCTCGACGCTGTCGGCGCGCTTCAGGATGCCGTTGCCGACCTCCTTCAAATTATCGTCGCTCCACTCATAGGGCTCGACCGAGCGGTCGTTGATCACGGTCTGGCCGAGCGGGTAGAGCTTGCGTCCGTCCTCATCCACCACAAGGAAAGCGGGGATGCGCGGGAAGCGCTGCGACTGCGCGTCGTACTGGTCGAGCGGCCGATGGCCGGTGTCCTGGATATAGGGCTGGTACTCGTTCATGAAGCGCCGGCCCTGGCGATCCAGCACGATCCAGGACATGCGCACGTCCGGCTCCTGCAGCTGCGGCGTCCAGTCCGGCAGTTTCTTGACCCGCAGGCCATAGGGATAGGCCGGGTCGGTGTGGCGGAAGCCGTAGGAGCCGTGGAAGTGCCACATGTGCCAAAGGTCGGCGCCGGCGGCCTGCGCCATGCGGATGCCGTCGCCGGTATTTCCACGCGTGGCGACCGGAAGGACCGGGCGGATCTGCCAGTATTTGCGCTGCAGATCGGGCGCGGCCTCGAAGCCGCCGGAGGCGAGGATGACGCCGCGCCGTGTGCCGATGCGCTTCACCTCGCCATTGGTGCGGATGATGGCGCCAAGCACCTCCCCGTTGGCGCCGAGGATCAGCCGTTCGGCGGCCGTATTGAGGCGTGTCTCGATGCCGCGCGCCCGGACATTGTCGTGCACCAGCTTGAACACGTTCGGCCCGCGCAGCCGGCCCCGCACCTGCGGGTATTCGGTGCGCGCGTCGAAGCCGGGGATGGACAGCACCTCCACCGTGCCGAAAGCGTCATTGCCGGCGAACGGATAGTTGGCGATGCGCCGGTGAACGGCGATTTCGGCGCCGTTGACCGTGGCGAGGTCGCGGAAATAGGGCTCCAGCTCGGCCATGCCGGCAGCGACCACATCGAGCACGTCATCCGGCACGTCGGGGCCAACCGTCTCGCGCAGATAGGCGCGGGCGCCGTCGCGCTCCACGATGGTGCGGATGCCGCCGCCGGCGCAGATCGAGATGCCGCCCGGATCGGGCATCTTCTCGATCAGCAGCACGCGCGCGCCGGCATCATGGGCGGCGATCGCCGAGGCGCCGCCGGCAAAGCCGAAACCGACGACGAGCACGTCCCAGACTTCGTCGAAGGGCGGGGTGGATGTGTTGACAGGCATGGCGGGCATTCCGGCTAGCTGACCGCGGCCGTCTTCTTCCGCGAGAAGAAGCGAATGAGGCCGAGGATGGAGAGACTGACAGTGACGATGACGACCGACAGCGCGGCGGCGAGCTCGATGGCGCCGTCCTCGATGAACTGGATGACCACGGTGGGCATGACCTGCGTGTCCGCCTGAGAGAGGATGGCGGACATCGACAGCTCGCGCAGGCTGAGCGAGAACACCAGCACCCAAGCGATGCCAACCGCGCCGCGCACCAGCGGGAAAGTGACGTCGCGCACGCTGCGCAGCCAGCCGGCGCCGGAGATGCGCGCGGCCTCCTCCAGGTCGGTGGAGAGCTGCTGGATGCCGTTGCGCACCAGCACGAAGGCGATCGGCAGCAGCTTGCCGGCATAGGCGATGAGGATGAGCGTCAGTGTGCCGTAGAAAAGGTTCACGTAGCCCATCAGTATTCCCACCGCATAGGCAATGGAGGGAAAGCCATAGGCGATCATGACAAGGAAGGTGATGGCCTCGCGGCCGAAGAACTTCACCCGCTCTACCACCCAGCCGAGCACCAGCCCGAGCCCGGCGCAAACCGTCGCGGTGGCGAGCGCCAGCAGCAGGCTGTTGATGATGGAGCCGCGCGCGACGAAATCGGCGTCGAAGATCAGCGCGTAATGTTTGGTGACGAGGTTGCTCAAGGTGATGTCGGCGCCGAACGATGACAGCACCGAGAGCAGCAGCAGCGCGCCGATGGGCAGCACGGCGGTGGCGAACACCACGACGATGCAGAAGCCGCCCGCCGCCCAGCGCCAGCGGCCGAGCGTGGTGATCTGGTCGGAGGTCGCCTTGCCGGTGAGGGTGCGGAAGTTCTCCGCCCGCACGGCGTATTTCTGGATCAGCAGGCTGACGGCGGTGAACACCATGATGGGCATCGCCACCGCGGCCGCATAGTTGAACTGCGGCGGGAATTTCAGCAGGTCGTATATCTTGGTGGTGATGACCGAGAAGTTTGCCATTGTGCCGATCGCCGCCGGCGCGCCGAAGGACGACAGCGCGTCCAGCATCACCAGGATGATGGCGGACAGGATCGCCGGCCGCACCAGCGGCAGCGTGATGGTCAGCGTGGTGCGCAGCCGGCCCGCGCCGAGCACGCGGGCGGCCTGCTCGTTGCTGGCATCGACATTATGCAGCGCCGCGCTGACCGCAAAGAACACCAGCGGATAGACGCCGATGATTTCGATGAAGACGAGACCGCCGAAGCTCATAATGTTGAACGGCGCGTGGGTGAAGCCGAGATACTCGACGGCCAGCTTGTTGAGATAGCCGGAGTTCGGCGCGGCGAGGAAAATCCACGACACCACCGAGATGAAGGAGGGGATGACGAACGAGATGCCGGCCGCCAGCGTCACGAGCATCTTGCCGGGCGCATCGGTGCGCGCCACGATCCAGGCGAGCGGAATGCCGAGTGCGCAGGCACCTGCCGTCACCAGGCCGACCAGCACGGTGGAGTTCACCGTCGCCGCCCACATGCCGCGCCGATTAAACGCCTTCTCGAAGGTGTCGAAGGTCAGGTTGCCCTGCGCGTCGATCAGGCTGTAGCCGGTGAGCAGCACCAGCGGGTAGGCGATCAGCGCGAGCAGAACGACGATGGCAAACGCGATGACGAGCAGCTTGACCGGTTGGATTCCCGACAGCCGCTGAAGCAGCGCGGGCCCCGCCGGTATATCACGCGGGTCGTCGGTGAAGAGGGTGGCGCTGCTCATGCCACCACCCAGGCGCTGTCCGGGCGGAACCATAGCCGGGCGTGGCCGTCTGTGAAGGTGCCGGGCGTGCGCGACTGCACGCGCAAGGGCGTGTCCTTGGCGGTGAGCTGGAGTTCGTAGCGGCTGCCGAGGAAGGCGGCCGAGCCGAACTGCACATTGAGGCCGGTCTGCTGGTCGGGCTTTTGCGGGCGGTCGAAACGGATGTCCTCGGGGCGCAGCAGCAATGTTGCGTGCTGTCCGGGCGCTGCGGTGGCGAGCCAGCCGGCCGATGCGCGCGCCGTGGCGATGTCGCCGGCGTCGAGCGCCACCGACACCCGGCCGGCGGCGCGATCCACAGTGACGATGGTTCCTTCCAGCAGGTTGGCGGTGCCGACGAAATTGCCGACGAAGCGGCTGGCGGGGGTGCGGTAGACCTCTTCCGGGGTGCCGACCTGCTCGATGCGGCCCTTGTTCATCACCACGACCCGGTCTGCGAGCACCAGCGCCTCGTCCTGGTCGTGGGTGACATAGAGCGTGGTGATGCCGATGCGCTTCTGCAGCGCGCGCAGCTCGAAGCGCATCTCCTGCCGCAGCGAGGCGTCGAGGTTGGAGAGCGGCTCGTCGAGCAGCAACAAACTCGGCTTGGTGGCAAGCGCCCGCGCCAGCGCGACGCGCTGCTGCTGGCCGCCGGAGAGTTCGGACGGGTAGCGCCTGGCAAGATCGCCGAGCTGCACCAGATCGAGCACCGCCGCCACCTCGCGGTCGATTTCCGCGCGCTTCTTGCCGGCAACCACGAGGCCGTAGCCGACATTTTCCGCCACCGTCTTGTGCGGCCACACCGCATAGGTCTGGAACACCATGCCGAGGTGGCGCTTCTCCGGGGGCAGCGCGAAGGAGGCGTTCGAGGCCAGCACGCCGTCGAGATGGATCTCGCCGCCCTCCGGCTGTAGGAAGCCCGCCACCATGCGCAGCGTCGTGGTCTTGCCGCAGCCGGAGGGGCCGAGCAGCACCACGCTTTCGCCGGCCGCCACTTGCAGATCGATGCCGTTCACGGCCGCCGTATCACCGAGCCGCTTGCGCAGGTCGCGCAATTCCAGCCGCGGGGGTTGGTCGGTCGCAACGGGAGCATCGAGCACGATGCCGGTGGCAGGCGAATAAAAGTTCATGGCGAACTCCGGGTACGCGTCGTCTTGAGGATGGTTCATGCCGAGCGGGCGTAGCGGCTCTCGGGGCGCGTGAGGCCGTAATGCTCGCGCAGCGTCCGGCCGGTGTAGTCGCGGCGGAACAGCCCGCGCGCCTGCAGGATCGGCACGACCTCGTCGACGAAGGCGCTGAGCCCGCCCGGCATGAAGGCCGGCATGATGTTGAAGCCGTCCGCCGCGCGCTGCTCGACCCAGAACTGGATATGGTCGGCAACCGCTTTCGGCGTGCCGGCCAGCACCTTGTGGCCGCGACCGCCGGCAAGGCGGCGCAGCAACTGGCGCAGCGTCGGCTTTTCGCGCTCGACGATGTTGAGAATGACCTGCGAGCGGCTCTGCGCACCCTGCACCGTCTCCGGGCGGGGGAACGACTCGATCGGGATGCGCTCGTCCAGCGGAAAGACGCTGAAATCGAAGCCGTCAAAGCGCTGCGAAAGGTGCTTGAGGCCGACCACGGGCAGCGTGAGGTCGTCAAGTTCCTCTTCCAGCGCGCGGGCTTCAACGTCGGTAGAGCCGAGGATCGGCGACAGGCCGGGCAATATCTTGATGCCCTCCGGATCGCGGCCGAACGCAAGAGCGCGGCGCTTCACATCGGCGTAGAAATCCTGTGCCTCGGAAAGATCCTGCTGGGCGGTGAAGATCGCCTCGGCGTAGCGCGCGGCGAAGCCCCGGCCCTCATCGGACGAGCCGGCCTGCACCAGCACCGGGTTGCCCTGCGGCGAGCGCGGCACGTCGAGCGGCCCGCGGACCCGGAAGGTTTCGCCCTGATGGTGGATGGCGTGGATGCGGGCGGTGTCGGCATAGATGCCGCGCGTGCGGTCCAGCACGCGGGCGTCGTCCTCCCAGCTGTCCCACAGCTTGCGCACCACTTCGACATACTCCGTCGCGCGGTGGTAGCGGTCGGTGTGCGAGTTGCGCTGGTCGAGCCCGAAATTACCGGCCGCCTCGGCGGACCAGGACGTGACGATGTTCCAGCCGGCGCGACCGCCGCTGATATGGTCGAGCGAGGCGAACTGCCGGGCCAGATTATAGGGTTCGGAATAGGTGGTGGAGGCCGTGGCGATCAGGCCGATATGCGAGGTTGAACCTGCCAGCGCCGAGAGCAGCGTCAGCGGTTCCAACTTGCCCTGTGCGACATGCTTCACGCTGCGCCCGATCGCGAGCTGGTCGGCGAGAAACAGCGAGTCGAACTTGCCGCGCTCTGCGATCGCCGCGATCTCTCGGTAATAATCGACATCGGTCAGGCGCTCGGGCTGTGATCCGCTGTAGAGCCAAGACGCCTCGTGATGGCCGGTGGTCGGCACGAAGACGTTGAGATGGATGTGCTTGTCCGTCACGGCAGTCGTCCTGAAAACGCTCAATCGAGCTTGATGTTGGCGGCTTTGATGACGCGGCTGTAGTTCTCGAAATCGCTGCGCACCGCGGCATCGCCTTCGGCGGCGGTTGACGCGACGACGGCAAAGCCCTGACCTTCGAGGAAGCCCTTCACCTCGGGCGCGTTAAGTGCGGCAACGAAGTCGCGGTTGATCTTCTCGACCAGCGGGCGCGGCGTCTTGGCGGAGACGAAGAAGCCCTGCCAGGTCTCGATGTTGAAATCCTTGATGCCCTGCTCCTGGAAGGTCGGAACATCGGGCAGGGCTGCCGAGCGCTTGGCGGTGCTGACGCCGATGGGCACCAGTCGGCCGGCGCGCACATGCTCGGTAACGGCGGCAAGCGTAATGATCACCGCGTCGATATGGCCACCAAGCAGGTCGGTCACCGCCGGGGCGCCGCCCTTGTAGGGGATGAAGGTGTACTTGGTGCCGGTGAGCTGGCCGAGCAGTTCATGGCCGATGTGATGGGCCCCGCCATTGGACGGCGTGCCGACGGTGAGCGTGCCGTTCTTCTCGCGGGCGAGCTTCAGATATTCATCGAGGTTCTTCACGCCGAGCGAGGGTCGGACCACGAGGATTTGCGGGTTCGACACCGCCTTGGTGACGGTCGAGAGGTCCTTGATCAGGTCGCTCTTCAGCTCCGGGCCGAAGAAGATGGCGTTGAGCGGCACCTTGTCGCCGCCGACCACGATCGAGAGCCCGTCAGGCTTGCCCTGCGCGATCTGCTCCAGCCCGATATTGCCGTTGGAGCCGGCAACGTTCTCGACGATGGGGTCCTTGCCCCAGATCTTGCCAAGCTCGCGGGCCACCGTCCGTGTCAGCGCGTCGGCGCTGGCGCCCGCTGACGAGGTGACGACGATGCGCACCTGGGACTGCGGGTATTTCGACACGTCCACCTCGTCGGCGGACGCGGGGACGAGCGTCAGTGCCAGTGCGGCGCCGGCTAATAGACTGAAAACACCATTCATCGCTGAGAACCTCCGTAATTCGCCACGATCCTAAATTGACATTTCTAATTGTCTATAGAAAATATGGACTAATGAGTTTGGAGATTGCCAGTGCCCCTTAATCGCGACGTTCTCACCGCCGGCCTCGGCACCGCCTTTGCCTTGACTCTGCTGGCTTTCGGCAGCCATCTCCCGGTGGGAACGGCGGTGCGCATGGGACCCGGCTTTATTCCCCGTGCCGTCGCCATAGGTCTGCTCGCGGTGGCCGTGCTTATACTGATCAAGGCTTTGCTTGCCCGGCCCGCCCGCGCAGACGATGCCGCGCCGGAAGCGCCGTTTCACTGGCGTGGGGCAGCCAGCATCAGCTTCGGCGTGCTGACGTTCGCGCTGCTGATCCAGCCGATCGGCCTGCTCGCCAGCGCCACGGCGACGGTGTTCTTCTCCTCACTCGCCCAACAGGGAGAGGGCTGGGCTGAACGCGTCGTGCTTGCGGGCTCGCTCGCTGCCATTGCCGGGGCGGTGTTCGCCTATGGGCTTGGCCTGCCGCTGCCGATCCTGCCGAACTTCCTGTGATGGAACTTCTCGGTCATCTCGCGCTCGGCTTCGATGTCGCGCTTTCCTGGCAGAATCTTCTGCTGTGCCTGATCGGCGTGCTGTTGGGCACGCTGGTCGGTGTTCTGCCAGGCATCGGGCCGGCGACCACGATCGCCATCCTGCTCCCGGTGACTTTTGAGCTGCCAGCCGTTGGCGCTCTCATCATGCTGGCCGGCATCTATTACGGCGCGCAATATGGCGGCTCGACTACGGCGATCCTCGTAAACATGCCCGGCGAGTCCTCGGGTATCATCACCGCGCTGGACGGTCACCAGATGGCCAAGCAGGGCCGCGCGGGCGTGGCGCTGTCGATTGCCGCGATCGGCTCGCTGTTCGCCGGCACGGTCTCGACCTTCTTCATCGCCGGATCGGCCTCGACGCTGTCCGAGCTCGGCCTGCTGTTCGGGCCAGCGGAGAATGTTGCGCTAATGGTGCTCGCCATCGTCGCGGTCATCGTCATGGGCAAGGGCTCGGTGCTGAACGGGCTGGTGATGGTGCTGATCGGCCTGTCGCTCGGGCTCATCGGCACCGATGTCGAGACCAGCAAGGCGCGCTTCACCTTCGGCATTCAGGAACTGCGCGACGGCATCGATTTCATCCCGCTGGCGATGGGGCTGTTCGGCATATCCGAAATCCTGCGCACGCTGGAGACACCGGGCGACGGTTCGGTGCTGAGCAACAAGATTTCCGGGCTGTGGCCGAAATGGGCGGACCTGAAAGCCTCGGCGCTGCCGATCCTGCGCGGCACCGGCGTCGGCACGGTACTCGGCATCCTGCCGGGAAGCGGCACGCTGCTCGCCTCGTTTACCGCCTACATGCTGGAAAAGAAGATTTCCCGCACGCCGGAACGCTTCGGCAAGGGCGCGATCGAGGGGCTCGCCTCGCCCGAGAGCGCCAACAATGCCGCGGCGCAGACCTCCTTCGTGCCGATGCTCACGCTGGGCATGCCGTCCGGCGCGGTCACGGCGCTGATGATCGGTGCCATGACGATCCACGGCATTTCGCCGGGGCCGCAAGTGGTGACGCAGCGCCCGGATCTCTTCTGGGGGCTGGTGTGTTCGATGTGGATCGGCAACGCGATGCTGCTGATCATCAACCTGCCGCTGATCGCCATCTGGGTGTCGATCCTGCGCATCCCTTACAGGCGGCTGGTGCCGGCGATCATCCTGTTCTGCTGCATCGGCGCCTACAGCGTGAACAACTCAACTTTCGATGTGGTCGTGCTGTTCGCCGCCGGGCTGTTCGGTTACGCGTTGTCGCGGCTGGATTGCGACCCGACGCCCCTGCTGCTCAGCTTCATCATCGGGCCGATGCTGGAAGAGAATTTCCGCCGCGCCATGCTGGTCGCGCACGGCAACCCGATGACGTTTGTCGAAAAGCCGATCAGCCTGACGCTGCTGCTGGCGACGGCTGCCCTACTGGTCGTGGCGGTTCTGCCGTCGGTGCGCAAGCGTCGCGAGGAGGTGTTCGTGGAGTAAGGAGAGCGATGTCCCATGACCGTTTGTCATGATCCGGCATAGGATGCGGGCCGGATCCTTTCTGTTCAGTACCGAGTAGCCAACATGGCGTTCAGCCCGACCATCGATCCCATCTCTCCCGCCTTGCGCGACCTGCTTGCCCCAGGCGGCGTACTTCGCGCCGGCATCAATCTCTCGAACTTTCTGCTGGTCTCGAGCCGCGATGCGCAGGGTTCGCCGGTCGGGGTGTCGCCCGACCTGGCCGGCGCGATCGCCAACCACCTCGGGGTCAGGCTGCAATTGGTGCCGTACGAGTCGCCCGGTCTTCTGGCCGACGCGGCCTTGCACGACGAATGGGATATTGGGCTGATTGGGGCCGAGCCGCAGCGGGCCGAAGTGATCAGCTTCACCCCATCCTATGTGGAGATCGAGGCGACCTATCTGGTCCCCGAAGGCTCTAATTTGCAAAGCACGGGGGACGTCGATGCGCCGGGTCTTCGCATCGCGGTGACGGGGCGCACCGCCTATGGGCTATGGCTCGACCGCAACATCCAGCACGCCACGCTGGTGCGCTCCTCGACCATGGACGCGGCGCGGGAGGATTTTGCCGATCAAGGACTGGACGCGCTCGCGGGGCTTCGCCCGCGGTTGATTTCGGATCAGGCTCTGCTTCCCGGGTCGACCCTGTTGCCGGGGCGCTTCATGGCGGTGCAGCAGGCGATTGGAACGCCCAAGGCGAAAGCTGCGGCGCTCGCCTACCTCACGAGCTTCATTGCGGCAGCCAAGAGCTCCGGCTTCGTCGCCGAACTGATCGCGAGGCACCGTGTGCAGGGACTGAGCGTCTCCGTTGCGTGACGGCGAAGCGCGGGTGCGCGTCGTGGCGGAGCCGCCTCACCGCTGATGGGCCGGAAGGTTCGCAGTCCTTACTGCGTCAGCAGCGTCGAGATGAACTGCCGGGTGCGCTCCTGGACCGGGGCGGCGAACAGCGCGCGGGCGGGGCCGGTCTCAAGGATGTGGCCGCCATCAAGGAACGCCACCTCATGCGCGATGTTCGCGGTGAGCCGCAGATCATGCGTGGCCATCAGCATGGTGGTGCCCTCGCGCGCCAGCTGCGCGATGACTTCCACCACCTCGACGGCAAGCTCCGGGTCGAGCGCGGAGGTCGGCTCGTCGCACAGCAACACCTTCGGCGCCGGGGCCAGCGCGCGGGCGATCGCCACGCGTTGCTGCTGCCCGCCGGACAGCTGCGCCGGCCAGGCATCGGCCTTGTGGGCGAGGCCGACCTTGTCGAGCAGTTCCAGCGAGCGGGCCCGGGCCTTGCCCTCCGGCCATTTCAGCACCGTGACGAGGCTCTCCATGACATTGCCCAGCGCGGTGCGGTGCGGGAACAGCTGGAAGTTCTGGAACACCATGCCGGTCTGGCGCCGCACCCGCAAAATCGCGTCGCGCTCCGGCCGCTTGCCGGGCACGAATTCTACACGGTCCCCGCCAATGACCAGCTCGCCGGCCTGCGGGATTTCCAGCAGGTTCACGCAGCGCAGCAGCGTGCTCTTGCCCGAGCCGGACGGGCCGATCAGCGCGGTGACGCTGCCCTCGGCAATTCTGAGGCTGACGGATTTGAGGACGGCGAGATCGCCGAAGCTCATCTCGATGTCGGTGAGCGCGATCATGACGACGCTTTCACGAAGCCGCCATAGCGGCCGAAATGGCGCTCCAGCCGCACCTGCAGGGCGGAGAGCACCGAAGAAAGCGCCAGATAGATCAGCGCGGCCTCGATATAGATGATCAGCGGCTCATAGCTGGTGGCGACGATGCGCTGCGCCGCCTGGAACAGCTCCGGCACCGTCACGGCGGCGGCCAGCGAGGTGTCCTTAACCAGCGAGATAAACGAGTTCGACAGCGGCGGCACCGCCACGCGCAGCGCCTGCGGCAGCACGGTCCGGCGCAGCGCCTGCTGCCACGTCATGCCGATGGAATAGCTCGCCTCCCACTGCCCGTTGGGGATCGAGCCGATCACCGCGCGCACGATCTCCGAGGTGTAGGCGCCGACGTTCAGCGTGAAGCCGATCAGCGCGGCCGGAAACGCGTCCAGCACGATGCCGATGCTCGGCAGGCCGTAGAAGATCAGAAACAATTGCACAAGCAGCGGGGTGCCGCGAATGATCCAGACATAGAACCGCACCACCGCCACCAGCGGCTTCGGGCCGAACAAGCGGATCAGCGCAACGACGAAGCCAAGCGTCAGGCCGAGCGCGAAGGACAGCAGGGTAAGTGGGACCGTGAACACCAGCGCCGCCCACAGCAGCGGGGCGGCCGAGTTCAGCATAAGTTCGAGCCAATAGGGCACAGCGCGGCTTCCGTTCATGAGAAAGGGCCGCCCAGGCAGGGCGACCCCTTCTGTCGTCACATTAGGACGGTGGGACTATTTGGAAACGTCGGCGCCGAAATATTTCGCCGAGATCGCCTTATAGGTGCCGTCCGCCTTGATGTCGGTGAGCGCCTTGTTGATGGCTTCGACCAGCTTCGGGTTGCCCTTGCGCACGATCACGCCGGAATAATCGGCATTGTCCTCGGTGGCGACGATCTTCACCTTGGCGTCCGGCTTGTGCTTCCTAAAGTCGAGAAACGACAGGCTGTCATTGACCGTGGCGTCGGCACGCCCGTTGAGCACCAGCTGGATCGACTGGTCGAAGCCGTCCGTGCCGACAAGGCTGGCGCCGTTCGTCTCGGCAAGCTTGCCGAAATTGCTGGTCAGCGACTGCGCCGCCTTCTTGCCCTTCAGGTCGGCGAAGCCCTTGATGTCGGTATTGTCGTCACGCACGATCAGCACGGCTTTTGAGGCGATATAGGGATCGGAGAAGTCGTATTTGGCCTTGCGGGCGTCGGTGATGCCGACCTGGTTGATCACGGCGTCGTAGCGCTTGGCATCGAGGCCGGCGATCAGCCCGTCCCATTTGCCCTCGAGGAATTCCGCCTTCACGCCGAGCTTCGCAGCGATGGCTTCACCGATCTCGACATCGAAGCCGACCAGCTTGTTACTGCCGTCATGATAGGTGAAGGGGGCATAGGTGCCCTCGGTGCCGATCTTGATGATTCCGGCGGCCTTGATAGCGTCGAGGTCGTCGGCACGGCTCGGCGCGGCAGCGACCGTCTGCAAGGCGGCGACGAGGCCGATTGCGATAAGTGAGTGCATCCATTTCATGGGTCTGTCTCCTGCGCTCTAAGGGGCGCTGCCTGCTTGAATGCTAAAGTGGGGTGATCGAGGCGGGCAGCTAGTGGCTCACCACGCCGGCAGCACGGCGCCCTTGAACCGGGTTTCCAGAAACGCCTTCACGTCCGGCGACTGATAGGCTGCGACCAGCTTGCGGATCGTGGGCTTGCCCTCATCCCCGGAGCGCACCGCGACGAAATTGCCATAGGGGTTTTCGGTACGGCTTTCCTGAACCAGCGCGTCCTTGCGCGGGTCGAGCTTGGCACCGAGGGCGTAATTGGTGTTGATCACGGCGCCGTCGAGATCGGGCAGCTGCTTGGGCAGCAGCGCGGCGTCGAGCTCGCGAAACTTCACCTGCTTGGGATTGTCGATCACGTCGAGGGTCGTCGGCAGCAGGCCCTTGCCCGGCTTCACCTTGATCAGGCCGTTGGCGGCCAGCAGGTTGAGCGCGCGGCCGCCATTGCTGGGATCGTTGGGAATGCCGATCTGTGCGCCCTGCGGCAGGTCCTTGAACGCCTTGAGCTTGGTCGAATAGAAGCCGATCGGCTCGACGATGGTGAAGCCGGCGGGGACGATCTTGTAGCCGCGCGCGGCGATCTGCGCGTCGAGATAGGGCTGGTGCTGGAACGCATTGGCGTCGAGATCGCCGCGCGACAGCGCCTCATTGGGCAGCGTGTAGTCGGAGAAGGCGATGATCTGGATGTCTATGCCGTCCTTGGCCGCGACCTTCTTGACGACTTCGGCGATCTCTTCCTCGTCGCCGCCGATGACGCCGAGCTTGATCTTTTCAGCCGCTGACGCGGGCAGGGCGCTTATGAGGGCGGCAACGGCGATGCCGGCCGCAACGTTGATGAAACGGCTAATGGACATGGAGGCTCCCCTGAATGACGGCGCCACGCGCCTTGTTCCCTGAGAGGAGCCCCGAATCCGACAATAATCTATTTAATTTATGGAATACTAGGTATGCATATTTGTTAGGCGTGATGCACAGATCGTGGGCGACCGCACAAGGGCCTATCAATCCAATTGACAATTTGAAGTGGTTGGTTAATCGTAAAGCCGTTGTTGATCGGTGAATAATTTGTATTCGCTGATTGGCCGCGGGATTTGAGCCCGGCAGCTTGCACCGCGTCACCAATTGCTAAAGCGCCACGATGGTCGTGGTCGGGTCGTTTTGACGATGCCTTTAGGAGGCCGAGCCATGACCAAGATGTGTTGTCCCTGCTGCGTGTGACGTTGCTTCGTCTCGTATCTTTTCAGCAGCTTTAGCCGGATTGCAGTTGCGCCACAGGCGCCCTCCGGTTCAGGGACCTAGACCATGACCGATTTCATCTCCTTTGCCGCCGGCGAGCCGCGGCTCGACGACATATTGGCCGACCCCATCATTGGCCTTGTGCTGAAGCGCGATGGCCTTAGCGCCGAGCGGGTTGCCGCCCTGCTGGCGCGCGAGCAGCGCCGGCTCGGGTTCGGCAGCGTGCCGCGCCGGGCCGCCGGTTCACCGGCTCTGGCCTGCGCGGCCTGACAGGCTGAGCGTGCCAGGCTGTCCGAGACTTTTCCGTTGAACAGTGCCGCTGGCGGCGCCGGACCGCCGGCGGTTGCCAAGCCAGCCCCGGAAAACCGGAACGGGAGTGATGATGCGCGCCCGATGATCGAACTCGACGGTGTGTGGAAGACCTTTCCGGCCCGCGGCAGCGACACGGCCGTCGAGGCGCTGCGCGGCGTGAGCTTGCATGTGCCGCGTGGCGAGATTTATGGCGTCATCGGCCGTTCCGGCGCCGGCAAGTCGACCCTGATCCGCACAATTAACGGGCTGGAGCGCCCGACCGGCGGTGAGGTGCGGGTCGACGGCATCGCCATCGACAAGCTCGATGAGCGTGCGCTGCGCGAGGAGCGCCGCAAGATCGGCATGATCTTCCAGCACTTCAATTTGCTGTCCTCACGCTCGGCCTTCGGCAATGTCGCGCTGCCACTCGAGCTGCTCGGCCTTAGCCGTCGCGAGATTGAAAAGCGCGTGACGCCGCTGCTGGAGCTGGTTGGGCTGGGCGACAAACGTGACCGCCATCCGGTGGAGCTCTCCGGCGGCCAGAAGCAGCGCGTCGGCATCGCCCGTGCGCTGGCCACCGAGCCCAAGGTGCTGCGGTCGGACGAGGCGACCTCGGCACTCGATCCCGAGACAACACGCTCCATCCTCGCGCTGTTGGCGCGGGTGAATGCCGAGCTCGGCCTCACCATCGTGCTGATCACCCACGAGATGACCGTCATCAAGGAAATCTGTCACCGCGTCGGTGTGATCGACGACGGCGCGATCATCGAGGAGGGCCCGGTCCACCAGGTGTTCGCACACCCGCAGACCGCGACGGCGCGCTCCTTCGTCGGCAGCCTTGCCGGGCGCGAACTGCCCGCCAGCGTCAAGGCCCAGCTCGGCGCGCCGGTGGAGGCATCGTCCCAGACTATTTTGCGTCTGACGCTGACCGGGGAGGCGGCCACCCAGCCGACCGTAACCAAGCTGGCGCGGGCGCTCGGCATCGATGTCGCCATCCTCGGCGGCCAGATCGACAGCATTGGCGGCCACCCGTTCGCGCTGCTGTTCATGGGCGTGCCGACGGCGAGCTGGACCAGCGGTGCGGTGAGCGCGGCACTGGCGAGCCCGGACATCCAGCTGGAGATGCTCGGCCATGTCGCCTGAACTCCTCCGCCTCATCCTCAATTCGACGCTCGAGACGCTCTACATGGTCGGCGTCGCGACCCTCATTGGCACGCTGCTCGGCCTGCCGCTCGGCATTTTCCTCGCCACCAGCGGCCAGGGCGAGCTGTTCGCCGCCCCGAAGCTGAACGGCGTGCTCGGCGTGGTGGTGAACGCTACCCGCTCGACACCTTTCATCATCCTCGTCGTCGCCATCATCCCCTTCACCCGGCTGATCGCCGGCACCTCCATCGGCACCACGGCGGCCATCGTGCCGCTGACCATTGCCGCGACACCATTCATCGCGCGCATCGTCGAGGCGGCGATCCGGGAAGTCGATTACGGCCTGGTGGAAGCGTCATTGGCGATGGGAGCCACACCGTTGCAGATCGTGCGCAAGGTGCTGATCCCCGAGGCGCTGCCGGGTCTCGTGCTTGGCATCACGCTGGCTGTTGTCAGCCTGCTGTCGAACTCCGCCATGGTTGGCGCGGTCGGCGGCGGAGGCTTGGGCGATCTCGGCATCCGCTACGGCTACCAGCGCTTTATGCCGGAGGTGATGCTGGTCGTGGTGATCGTGCTCATCGTGCTGGTTCAGGGATTTCAAACCCTCGGTGAATATGTCGCGCGGCGGGTCAACCGACGCCTGCGACGGCAATAGGCTGAAGGATCAACCATGACATTGCTTCGCTCGCTCGTCGTCCTCGGCGTCACTCTCCTTACCGGCGCCGCTCAGGCGGAAATCCTGCGCATCGGCGTGACGCCCGGACCGCACGCACAGATAATGGAGGCCGTGAAGCCGGTAGCTGCCGCCAAGGGGCTTGACCTGATCATCACCGAATTCTCGGACTACGTGGTGCCGAACGAGGCGCTGAATGCCGGCGAGCTGGACGCCAACTCGTTCCAGAACCAGCCCTATCTCGACAACCAGGTTGCCGATCGGGGCTACAAGATCGAGAGCGTGGCGCCCACAGTGAATTTTCCGCTCGGCATCTATTCCAAGACCTACAAGAGTTGGGCCGAGGTGCCGGATGGCGCCACCATTGCGATCCAGAACGACCCGACCAATGGCGGGCGGGCGCTACTGTTGCTGCAGGATCGCGGTGTCATCACGCTGCGCGCCGGCGTCGGCTTCAAGCCGAGCCCGGCCGACGTAATCGGCAACCCGAAAAAGCTGCGCTTCATCGAACTCGATGCCGCGCAGACGCCGCGTTCGCTCGATGATGTCGCCGCCGCCGCGATCAACACCAATTACGCCGTATCAGCCGGGCTCGATCCCACCAAGGATCCGATCCTCAAGGAGGAGGCCAAGGGCCCTTATGTGAACGTCATCGCGATCCGCTCGGCTGACAAAGACAGGCCCGGGATCAAGACGCTGATCGAAGCCTATCACTCGCCGCAGGTGAAGGCGTTCGTCGTGGAAAAATTCAAGGGCGCGGTCCTGCCGGCGTGGTGAGGCGACTCACCCATGATAATTCGGGATAAGCGTGGCTCGGCTCAGATGTGATACATCAGGTCGATGTCGGCATTCTCGGCATAGGTCATCATGTCTTTCAGCGACATGCGGTCGAGAATATCCGACATCGCGTCCCGCACCTTGGTCATGGTGATACGTACGGCACAGGAGCCAACATCGCGGCAATCCTGGCAGGGCACATAGGCACTCTTGCTGGCACAGCCGATTGGCGCCAGGGGGCCGTCGAGCACGCGAATGATGTGCCCGACCCGGATGTCGGAGATGGAGCGCGCAAGCGTATAGCCACCGCCCGGCCCCTTGCGCGAGCGTAGCATTCCAGCATGGCGCAGATCGAGCAGAATGGCGTCCAGGAATTTCTTGGGAATGTTATTGGCGTCGGCAATTTCCTGTCCGCCCAAACTGGTGCCCGGCGCTTGCGCCGCCAGGTGCAGCATCGCCTTGAGGCCATACTTGCCCCGGTTCGTCAGCATAGATGATCCGTCCTCAAAGCCTGCTGGGCGCATACCACATATGGCGAGCCCGCCCTGATGTGCCAGTAACGGGGCAGATATTCAATCGAGCGAGTTTGTTGAGGTAGAAAGCGTCTTGCCGCGGTGCGCCAACTCTCAGGCTTCCTGTCCCCAGCGCTGCACGGTCAGACGGTTGAGAGTGGCGAACACAAAGCTCTCGACGGCCAGCCCGATTAGAATCACGGTCAGCAAACCGGCGAAGACATTGGCGGTTTCGAGCTGAGAGCGGTTGACGAATATGAACCAGCCGAGGCCACCCTCTCGCGCACTGGCCCCGAACACCATTTCGGCCGCGATTAGGGTGCGCCAGGCGAAAGCCCAGCCGAGGCGCAGTCCCGACAGGATGGACGGTAGCGCGGCGGGAATCAGCAGCCCGACGACATAGGATGGGCCGGTGAGCCCGATGTTGCGTCCCGCCATGCGCAGCGTCGGCGGCACGGCGCGAAAGCCCGCGTGACAGGCGAGCGCCAAGGGCCAGAGCACTGAATGAACGATGACGAAGACGAGGCTGGAGGCACCAACGCCGAACCACAGCAGCGCCACGGGAAGAAGGGCGATCGCGGGCAGCGGATTGAACATCGCCGTCAGCAGGCCCAGCAGGCTCTCGCCCCAACGGCTCAGCGCGGCCAGCGCGGTGATGATCGCGGCGACGCCGATGCCGATGCCGTAGCCGGTGAGAAGGATGCCGAGCGAGGCGCGCACCCGCTCGGGAAGTTCGCCGTTGCGCAGGTTCTCCCACAAGGCCACCAAGGTCTCCAGAAAGCTTGGCAGCAGGAGCGAGTTTCCCAGCCAGCGGGCATACGACTCCCAGATCAGGGCAAGTCCCACGAGGATGACGAGACGGCGTGCGCGGGATCCCAAGGTGAACGGGGCAGGGCGGGCGGACGTCGAGAGGGTGCTTTCAGACATTGTGGGTAACCTTGACGCGGTGATGAGCGTCCGTCCTGGCCGCAAGACTGGCGGCGGTTTTCGCCTCCGGCAGCGCCGCGCCGAAGATGCGCTGCTGGATCTCCATCTCCAGCCGGCCGAAATCGGAGGTGCCCCGATGCCGTGCCGCATCTGGCACGGCATATTCCGCCCCGATCCGGCCGGGATGCGGCGTCATGACCAATACGCGGGTGCCCACATGCAATGCCTCATCGATGGCATGGGTGACGAACAGGCACGTGGCTCCGGTCTCCTCGCACAGGCCCAGCAGTTCGTCCTGCATGCGCCGCCGGGAGAGCGCGTCGAGCGCGGCAAAGGGTTCGTCCATCAGCAGGATCGCCGGCTGCACGGCGAAAGCGCGGGCGATGGCACAGCGCTGCTTCATGCCGCCCGACAAGGTGTGAGGGTAGGCATCGGCAAAGCCGCCGAGACCGACGCGTCCCGCCCAGTCGCGCGCGCGTTCAAAGGATTCAGCCCGACCCAGCCCGCGGGCACGGCGAAGGGCAAAAGCAATGTTGCCCGCCACCGTCCGCCAGGGCAGAAGCTGGTCGAATTCCTGGAACACCACCATGCGGTCTGGCCCCGGCGCGCGCACCGGCGCGCCATGGAGCCTGATTTCGCCGGAACTCGTCTTGAGGAAGCCGGCCACGGCGCGCAGCAGCGTGGACTTGCCGCAGCCGGAGGGACCGAGCAGGGCGAGCCGCTCACCGGCGCCGATGGTGAAGGACACATCCTCCACCGCCGTGACCGTTCCGGCATCGGTTTGGTAGCGCAGAGTGACATGCTCCACCGCCAGCGGCGGTGGGCCACCGGCCGCCGGCTGGTTCTGCGGAGGGAGCCAACCCACCGGCTCAACTCCCATTGCGTGCGTGCAGGCCCGGCTGGAACAATTCCTTCCAGCTCGGCTTCTGCTTGATGAGGCCGATGCGGTGCTCGAAATCGACGAACACCTCCACCCGCTCCGGGACGGTCGTAAAGCGGATCTGCGGGTCGCGAATGATGGCCTCGACGAAACCGGGATCCAGCTTCGACTTCTCGGCGGCGATATAGAGGGCGGCGGCGTCTTTCGGGTTCGCCTTGATCCACTCATTGGCCTCGTCCAGCGCGGTAACGAAGGCATCGACGGTCTTGGGGTTGTCCAGCGCAAACTTCTTCGTGCCGTAGACGACGTTGAAGGTGTGCGGGCCGCCGAGCACATCGTAGCTGTTCAGCACCGCATGAACCTTGTCGTTCTGGAGCTGCTGCTCGAAGAAGGGCGGCGACGTGAAGTGAGCGGTAATGCCGCCGGTGCCGGAGAGGATCGAGGCCGTCGCATCCGGATGTGGCAGGCTCACGGTGAGATGATCGAGCTTGTCGTACTGGCCGAACGTCTTTTCGGCTGCGATCTGGAGCACAATCGGCTGGAACCCGACCTTGACCGAGGGCAGGGCGATGCGATCGGTATCGGTGAAGTCCTTGATGGTCTCTACAGCAGGGTTGTTGGTGGTCAGCACATTCGGCATCGAGCCAAGGGCGGCGATCAGCAGGATGTCAGTCTTGCCGCGCGTCTTATCCCAGGTGAGGATCGCCGGAGCAACGCCGGCCGTCGCGAAATCCAGCCCACCGGAAATGAGCGAGTCGTTCATCGCCGCTGCGCCGGAGAGACGCAGCCACTCGACTTTGAGATCGTTTACGCCGGCGGTGGCGGCGTGTTTCTCGATGAGTTTCTGCTCCTTCGCGACGATCAGGGGCAGATAGGCGATTCCGAACTGCTGGGCGATCCGCAACTCACTCGTCTCCGCGCGGGCGGAGGAGACAGCGGATGAACCAGCGACCCACACTAGTGAAAATGTGGCAGCAGCGAGCAGGGCGCGAACGCGCATGGGAAAGGCTCCATGTCTTGGGATGACCAACATTCAGAGCTTTATTATACAAAGTCAATATACTATAGAGACTTCTCTCCGCCGCTGCCTCGGCGCTCATGGAACGTGGATTGAAATGAGCCGTTCTGACTTCCTTTGGTACATCCCCAACGACGTGAAAGCCGGCCATCGTGGCGACGTGCCGGCGTCAAATTCCGGCAGCCTCGACAGCCTGACCGATCAGGCGAAGGCACTTGAACAGCACGGCTGGAGCGGTGCGTTGATCGGCACCGGTTGGGGGCGGCCAGACACCTTTACGGTCGCAGCGGCGCTTGCTGCGCGCACGACCCGTTTCGAGCCCCTGATCGCGATCCGTCCCGGCTATTGGCAGCCGGCCCAATTCGCATGTGCGGCGGCAACGCTCGACCAGCTCTCGGATGGCCGAACCCGTTTCAACATCGTCTCGGGCAAGGACAATCTCGCCGCCTATGGCGACAGCGAGGGAGATACCACGCAACGGTACGCGCGCACCCGCGAATTCATGCGGCTGGTGCGCCGGCTCTGGACCGAGGAAGATGTCACCTTCAGCGGCAACTACTTCCAGGTGACGAACGCGACGGTCGAGCCGCGCATCACGGCGCGCGGCGCGCGGCGGCACCCGCGCTTCTATTTTGGTGGCGCCTCGGAGGCGGCGGAGCGGGTGGCGGCGACCGAAGCCGACGTGCAGCTGTTCTGGGGCGAGCCGCGCGACGGCGTTGCCGAGCGGATTGAACGTCTGAAGGCCTTGGGCCGCACGCTGGACCGGGATCTCCCGCCCCTCGAATTCGGCCTGCGCATCACGACGCTGGTGCGGGACACGACGGCGCAAGCCTGGGCCGACGCCGAGGCAAAGGTGGCGGAGATGGCCCGAACCGGAGGCGCCGGCTGGCAGGATCACAGGGGCCCAGCCGCCGTTGGTCAGCAGCGCCTGCTCGACCTGCATCACCGCGGCGACGTGCTCGACGACAATCTCTATACGGCTCCGGGCAAGTTCGGCGGTGGTGGCGCCGGCACGACCTGGTTGGTCGGTTCGGCCGACGATGTCGCCGGTTCGCTTCGCAAATACCAGGACCTCGGCATTACTCAGTTCATATTGTCCGACACGCCCTATCTGCGCGAGATCAAGCGGCAGGGAGAAACGCTGCTGCCTCTGCTGTCGCGACCTAATCTTTCTCTCGTCTGCTAAGCCGCTCTCGCTGCCCGGATAGTGTGGAGCGCCTCCGGCTTGAGGTGTGTATAGCGCCGCAGCATCTTCCAGTCCTTGTGGCCGGTCACGAGCGCCACCTGTTCGATGGTGAAACCTGCCTCAAACAGCCGGCTGGTGCCTTCGTGGCGCAGGTCGTGGAAATGCAAGTCCTCGATCTTGAGGTCTTGGCACTGCCGACGAAACGCAGTGCCGACCGAGCGGCCGTTGTAGGGGAAGATGCGGCCTTCTCGAGCGCTTGAGCAGCGGGCTTGCTCCTCGATGATCTCACACGCGTCATAACCCGACACATCGAGCAGCGGGATGCGCTGATGGTTGCCGTCCTTCCTGCGCGGGTCCTTGCGATCTCGAATGAGCAGCATCCGCGTTCGCGGATCGAAGTCACGCCATTCGACCCGGCAGATTTCTTCCTGACGCATGGCCGTAGCTACAGCAAAGCGCACGATCCTTCCGACGGGGATGCTTTGCCGAGGGTTCTCGTCCAGCGCCGTAAGGATGCGGTCAAGTTCGTCCAGCGTCGGCCGGCGATCCCGCTCCTTGCCTTTTCCAATCAGGCCGAGGCGCTTCAGGGCGATGCGCGCGAGATCGAGGGGCTCGGTCGAGAGGATCACGCCGTGGACCGCCGCAGCATGGGAGAGCACGGTCTTGATGTATCCGAAGTCCATGCTGACCGTGACCGGACCAGCCCCTTCTTTGGCGCGGTTCCTTCCGTATTTGATGAGGCGCTCGCGGTCGAGCTCGGTGATCTTCAGCGCGCCGAGCGCCTCTTCGAGGGCCGTAAGGCAGAAGTCCTTGGAACGACCGATCCGGACCCCCACCTCAGCCATATCCTGGCGGTGGAGCGCGACGAGATCGCGGAAGCGTTTTGCATCGCGCGACTTGCGCGTGACGGCTGGCTCCTGGCGATCGATGCGGCGCTCCAAGTCGAGCGCCCATTCCTCGGCATCCTTGCGGCGCAGGAACGTCTCGCTGACGTACTGCCCCTTCCGACGGATCTGGGCTCTCCAAGAGCCGGATTTTAGTTTAGTGAAGGTAGCCAATCCGTGTGCGCTCCGTGTGCACTCACGCGTCGAAAAACCGGAAATTGGAGCGTATCGTGGCGAAAAATCGAGTGCGCACGACGCGTCCCAACTCGTTGAATCTACAAAAATAATGTCGAAAAATCAATCATTTAGATTTGCCGTGGCACCTATGATGGATTGGACCGACCGGCATTGTCGGGCGTTTCATCGCACGCTGTCGCGCAAGGCTCGGCTTTACACCGAGATGGTCACAGCGAACGCGGTGATTTTTGGCGACCGTGAGCGGCTTCTTGGTTTCAGCGAAGGTGAGCACCCGGTCGCTGTCCAGCTCGGTGGCTCCGATGCCGAGGCGTTGGCGAAGGCGGCTTCGATCAGCGCCGACTGGGGTTATGACGAGGTGAACCTCAATGTGGGCTGCCCGTCCGATCGAGTGCAGGGCGGCAATTTCGGTGCCTGCCTGATGCGCGATCCAGCTCTGGTGGCCGAGTGCGTCGCTGCGATGAAAGCCGAGGTGAGAGTTCCCGTCACCGTGAAGTGCCGCATCGGCGTGGACGATCAGGACCCGGAAACGGCCCTTGATCAGCTGGCCGACGCGGTCCTCGACGCCGGCGCGGATGCGCTCATCGTGCATGCCCGCAAAGCCTGGCTGGAAGGCCTTTCGCCGAAGGAGAACCGGGATATTCCTCCGCTCGACTACGGCCGCGTGCATCGCCTGAAGCAGCGGCTGCCGCATGTTTCGGTCAGCATCAATGGCGGCATTGGTTCGCTGAACGAGGTCGAGGCGCAGATCGCGCATGTCGACGGTGTGATGCTGGGACGTGCGGCGTACCAGCAGCCGGAACTGCTCATGGAGGTCGACAGCCGATTGTTCGGCGAGGAGGACCCTCACAATGACGCCTTCGCGGCGGTCGAGGCGTTCGAACCCTATGTCGCGGCGCATCTGGAGACGGGCGGCCGGCTTCATGATATCACGCGCCACATGCTCGGCCTGTTCACCGGCCGGGCAGGAGCGCGGGCTTATCGCCGTCGACTTGCCATGGAAGGCGTGAAGTCCGATGCCGGTATCGACGTGCTGCGCGCCGCGGTGGACGAGGTCCGTCAGGCGGAAGCGCGACGCAAACTGGTGGCTTGATGGTTCATTCGCTTCCCTTCTCCATACCACTCGATCATATGCTTTGGCTCAGCGGTGCGCTTCTGGTGGCAGGTTTTGCCACCGGCATCCTCGCGGGTCTGTTCGGCGTTGGCGGCGGAGCGATCATCGTTCCGGTGCTCTATGAAGTGTTCGGTGCCGTCGGCGTCGACGATTCCGAGCGCATGCATCTCGCGGTCGGCTCGGCGCTGGCCATCATTGTTCCAACGGCTTTGCGCGCGTTCTTCGCGCATCGCCTGCGTACCAAGGTGGACAGCAGCCTTTTACGTCGATGGGCGTTGCCTGTTGTTGCGGGCGTGATCTTCGGCACGCTTCTCGCGGCGGTTTCGCCCGACGTGGTCTTGAAGGCGGCCTTCGTCGGCTTCGCAGCGCTGATGTCGTCCAAGATGCTGTTCGCCGGTTCACGATGGACGCTGGGTGACAAGCTGCCCGGCCGCGCCGCCATGACAGCTTATGGCTTTGGCATTGGCGCAGCCTCGCCGCTCATCGGTATCAGTGGGGGCGGCATTGCGACGGTGGTCCTGACGCTCTACCGCGTGCCGATTCACGACGCGATCGCGACTTCCGTGGGCCTTGGCGCGCTCATCGCGGTGCCCGGCACCATCGGCTACATGCTGAGCGGTATTCCCCATCTCGACAATCTGCCGCCGCTGTCGATCGGCTATGTATCCCTGCCAGCCTTGGTGCTGGTCGGCGGCGTCGCGACGCTGGTGGCGCCGCTGGGCGCACGCCTTGCCCACGCGTTCACGCGTCGCCAGCTTGAAATCGGCTTTGGCCTGTTCCTGCTGCTGATGGGATTGCGTTTCCTGGCCGCTCTGATTCTGGAATAGGGCGCTACTGGGCGATCTTGGCGCGCATCACCAGCTTCTCGCCGCGTATCTCGAAGCTCGCGAGACGGGAGAGAAAGCTCATGCCGAGCAGGCTGTGCTTGAGCGTGCCCGGGCTTGCGATCAGCGCCGGCACGTCCCGCTCCTCGATGCTGCCCGCGATCGCTATCCTGTCGAGCACGACAGCGGCCGCCTTGCCGCGGCCATTGGCGGTATCGATCGGGATATCGTAGCGCAGGAACTCGATCGGCAGGCCGACCTCGACGGCGTCCTCCGGCGTCAGCACCACACTCGACGCGCCGGTGTCCACCAGCATCGGAATGCGGTTTCCGTTGATCTCGACCCGTACATTGAAGTCGCCGTCGCGTGCCCGCGCCACCTCGACGGCGGGGCCACCGGTGCTGGCAAGCGGCACCGCGTAGCCAGGGGCGAGCTCGGCCAATACCCGGTAAGCGGTGGCATGAATCTCCACCCGGTAGGTGTAACCTACGGCAAGAAAAGCAAAAATCACCAGCCATAGCGCGGCGGCGCGCAGCGCTTCCCCGAGACGCCCGGTAAAGGTCGCGACGACGCCGGCGCCGACCACCAGTCCGATTGCGCCATAGGCGACGAGATGGGCGAGCTGCCCCGCGCTGAGGCCGGCGATGCCGCCCGTCGCGTCACTCCAGGCGATCAGGCCGATGCCGGCTGCGAGGCCGATCACGACGATCCACATCAGGCGATCGTTGTTCACCGCAAAGGCTCCGGTATCGGGGCGGCCGGGGCGTGGTTTTCGAGGCGCGCCATGACCGCGCGCCGTTCGCTTTCGTTCATCGCGCGCCAGGCGCCGATCTCCTCAAGTGTGCGCCCGCAGCCCAGGCAGAACTGCCCGCGCGCGTCGAGCGTGCAAACGGAAACGCAGGGGGTCGAGATGGATGTCGGCATCGGACTCGAGAGGCTCAAAACTGCCGTGCGAAGATAAGGAGCCCCAGCAGGAAGGCAATCTCCACCAGCGCGATCGCCGCCCCCGCGACATCCCCCGTCTGCCCGCCGAATTGGGCGCGGGCAAGGCGACGGAGGCCAAAAAATGTAATGATTCCAAAGGAAAGGCCGCTGATCAGCGCTGTCACGCCGAAACTGGGGACAACCATCACGAATGCGATGATTATCCCGATCACCGCCCCGGTCGCGCAGGCGCTGCGCGATGGGCGGCCCGCACCGGCGGCCAGTCCGCCTGCACGTGCGGCGGGCAAGAGCGCGAGCATGTAGGGGCCTGCCACGCGCGAGATCGCGCCAGCCGCCACCAGTGCCGCGGCGGCGGCGAGACTGCTGTGGGCGACAAGGGCCTGCAGCGTCGCGACCTTCAAAAGCGTTGCCAGCACCAGCGCCAGCACGCCGAAACTGCCGACCCGGCTGTCCTTCATGATCTCCAGCCGCCGCTCGACGCTCTGCCCGCCAAGTCCGTCGGCGCAATCGGCAAGTCCGTCCTCGTGCAGCGCGCCGGTGAGGGCGGTTGTGACGGCGATGGCGAGGATGGCGGAGACCCACGCGCCGAGGTGGACGGTGAGGGCGATGAGGAGGACGATGGAGCCGATGAGACCGATGAGGCCGCCGGCGATCGGGAACGCCGGCGCGACCCGCTCCATGAAGGGTCGATCGTGTTCCTCGCGCTTCAGATCCCCGTCGGAGGGGATCGGCAGGCGGGAGAGGAAGCGCAGCGCTTCGGGCACATCGCTGAGGACGGGAATCGGCATGGCGCGTTCGATCCGGTTCAGCGCAGGACGAGGAAGTCGTCGACGGGCCGGCGGTGCTCCCAGCCTGCCCGCTCCAGCTCGGGCACGTCCGAAAGCGCGGACGGGTAGCCTATGCACAGATAGCCAACCAGTCGCCAGTGGGCCGGCAGCTCGAGCGCGGCGCCGACGGCCTCGGGGTCGAGGATCGACACCCAACCAAGCCCCACTCCGCGCGCGGTGGCGGCGAGCCACAGGGTATGGATGGCCATCACCGTCGAATAGGCCACCGTCTCGGGCATGGTGGCACGGCCAAGCCCGTGGCCGGCCTCCGGCTCCGGCTCGACAAATACGCCGACCTGCTCGGGCGCTTCGTCGAGGCCTGCGAGCTTCAGGCGCGCATAAAGGCTTGCCCGATCGTCCCGCTGGGCGGCGAGGGCGTCGGCATTGCAAGCTTCGAAGATCGCCCGCACCGCGGCGCGGCGTTCGGGGGCGCGCACCAGAACGAAGCGCCAGGGCTGGCTGAGGCCAACGCTTGGGGCCGAGGTTGCCAGCGTCAGCAGATCGTCGAGAAGACCCGGCGCCAGCGGCATCGGGTCGAAATGGCGCACATCGCGCCGCCAGGCGAAAAGCATGTCGAGCCGCGCCCGGAAGGCGTCGTCGAAACGGGGCGAGGTTTTTGCCGGCAGCGTCATGCTTTGGCTCGGCTGGGAACGGGCATGGGCGAGGGCGTGCGAGGGGTGAGGGCTTGCGCGCTCCCGCAGGAGGGTCTACCCCGCCGCCGCGCCTGACGCGAGCCCTCCGATGCGAGAGGCGGCCGCGAACTCCCGGGCGCGAGAGGAATTTCGATGCCGCGCGCTGTCTCCGGTCTGCCTTTCGACGACATCCGCAACCTTGTCGCCACCATGCCGGGGCCGGACGAGGACGCCCGTGCCGCTGCCGCCGCGCGGCAGGGCCAGCTGGTGAAGCCACCGGGTGCGCTCGGCCGGCTGGAGGAGATCGCCATCCACATCGCGGCCTGGCAGGGGCGCGAGATCCCGGTCGTGAACCGCCCGACAGTGGCCGTTTTCGCCGCCACCCATGGCGTGGCGTCGCGGGGCGTCTCGCCCTATCCGCCGGAAGTGACCAAGCAGATGGTCGCGACCTTCACCGATGGAAAGGCGGCGGTGAACCAGATTTGCGGCGTGTTCGGCGCGGGGCTGCGGGTGTTCGACCTCGCGCTTGACCTGCCAACCCCCGATATCGTCGACGAGGACGCCTTCACCGAGGCCGAGTGCGCCGCCACCATGGCCTTTGGCATGGAGGCGCTGGCGGGCGAGCCGGACCTGCTGTGCCTCGGCGAGATGGGGATCGGCAATACCACGGTCGCCGCCGCCATCTTCCACGGCCTGTATGGCGGGGAGGCCGAGGAGTGGGTCGGCCCCGGCACCGGCGCCACCGGCGCGACGCTGTCCCGCAAGATCGAGGCGGTGCGCACGGCCGTGGACCGCGCCAGGGGTCATCTCGACGATCCGCTGGAAGTGCTGCGCAAGCTGGGCGGGCGCGAGGTGGCGGCAATGGCCGGGGCGATTCTCGCCGCGCGCATGCAGCGCGTTCCCGTCGTGCTCGACGGCTATGTGGTGACCGCCGCCGCCGCGGTGCTGCGCGCCATGGACGAGCACGCGCTTGATCACTGCCTGGCCGGCCATGTCTCCGCCGAACCCGCCCACCGCCGGGTGCTGGAGCGGCTCGGCCTCGAACCCGTGCTTGATCTGGGCATGCGGCTGGGGGAGGGCTCGGGCGCCGCGCTGTCGATCGGTGTGATCAAGGCCGCGCTCGCCTGCCATTCCGGCATGGCGACCTTCGCCGAAGCCGGCGTGGCCGAGGGGTGAGGGCGCCGCGCCCTCCGCGCGCCGTATCATCGACGGCCCTTGTGCCGGTCCGCCCATGAGGAGGTCGCGCCGCTGGCGTCGCAGCACCTGGGGTTCGTTGCTGCTCGCGGCCGGGCTGGTTGTCCTCGCGCTGCTGGTGCAGCGGCTGGTCCCGCCGCTGACCGGCGAGGTGCGCGTGGCGGATGGGGACAGCCTCGAAATCGATGGCACGCGGGTGCGGATCGAGGGCATCGACGCGCCCGAGCTGCATCAGTCCTGCGGCGAGGCCGGCGCGCGCTGGCCCTGCGGGCTGCGCG
Organism: Ancylobacter pratisalsi; assembly: GCF_010669125.1. NCBI lineage: Bacteria > Pseudomonadati > Pseudomonadota > Alphaproteobacteria > Hyphomicrobiales > Xanthobacteraceae > Ancylobacter > Ancylobacter pratisalsi. The sequence goes on along the minus strand of NZ_CP048630.1, from coordinate 696,759 downwards.
CCAGGGCGGCCCTGGAGGCCGTTATCGGCGAAGCCCTCGCGCAGCAGGGCGGTGCCGTGACCTGCCGCCCGGTGGACGAGGACCGCTATGGCCGCTCGGTCGCGGTCTGCGAGGCCGGGGAGCGCGACATCGGCGCGGTTCTGGTCGGGCAGGGCTGGGCGGTGGCGACGGGCCTTTCCTATGCCGGCGAGGAACGGGCGGCGCGGGCCGCGCGTGCGGGCATCTGGGCTGGACCGTTCGAAATGCCGGCGGACTGGCGGGGGCGCCACCCGAGGCCGCCGAACTAGGGCGTCTGGTTTCAACGCGGTTTCTTGAGGCGAACCGGAACCTACCTCGCCCGAAAACGCCCCAGCACCGCTCTGGCGCATGTCCGGCCGGACAGGTGTTCGCCAGTGGATGCTTTCGCCCGCCGCGCCTATCTAGGGGCATGACCACCCGCCCACCACCCGACACACACCTGCAAAGCCCCGTACCGGCGCCACCCGAAACGCTGGAGGCGCTGCTGGCGCGCATCCGTGCCTGCCGGGTCTGCGTCGAGGCGCCGATCGGGCGTCCGCTGCCCCATGAGCCGCATCCGGTGCTGCATGTGGGCGCGCGGGCGCGGCTGCTGATCGCCGGGCAGGCGCCGGGCACCAAGGTGCATGCCTCGGGCCAGTCTTTCGACGACGCCTCGGGCGAGCGGCTGCGCGCCTGGCTCGGCATCGACCGTGCGCGCTTCTACGACGAGGAAAAGGTCGCGATCGCGGCCATGGGCTTCTGCTTTCCCGGACAGGACGCCAAGGGCGGGGACCTGCCGCCCCGCCGCGAATGCGCCCGGCTGTGGCACGACAGGCTGTTTGCGTCACGCCCGCCCTTCGGCCTTGTGGTCGCCGTCGGCAGCGCCTCGCAGGCCTATCATCTGCGGCGGCTCGGCCTGGGCGCCTATGCCGGGCTTACGCTGACCGAACGGGTGACGCGCTGGCAGGAGATATTCGGCGCGGAACGGGACGAGGCGGAGGGCGAGCGCCTCATGCCGCTGCCGCACCCGTCCTGGCGCAACACCGGCTGGCTGAAGCGCCACCCCTGGTTCGAGGCCGAGCTGCTGCCGGTGCTGCGGGCGGAAGTGGCGCGGTTGATCGGGTGAAGGCTGCCGCCCTCACCGCGACACGGTGAGGTGCCGGTTCAGCCGGCGCTCCAGCACGTCCCAGACCCGGCGCACGACCTCCACCATGACGAGGTAAAGCACCGCCGCCCAGAGATAGACCTCCATGTCGTAGGAGCGCGAGAAGGCGAGGCGGGTGACGCCCATCAGGTCGTACACCGTGATCACCGAGGCGATGGCGCTCGACTTGATCATCAGCACCAGTTCGTTGCCGAGCGGGCGCAGACCGACCGCGATGGCCTGCGGCAGAATCACCTTGCGATAGGCGAGATAGCGCGACAGCCCCATGGAGAGCGCCGCCTCCATCTGGCCGGCCGGAAGCGTCTGGATGCCGCCGCGCAGGATTTCGGCCTGATAGGCGGCGGTGTTGAGCGTGAAGGTGAAGACCGCGCAGTTGAACGCGTCGCGGAAGAACCACCACAGGCCGATATCGGTGAGCTGTTCGCGGAACTGCCCGGCGCCGTAATAGATCAGGAAGGTCTGCGCCAGCAGCGGCGTGCCGCGAAAGAAATAGGAATAGGTGAAGGCCGCCCGCGCGAGAAACTTGCCGCCTTCCACCCGCGCCACCGCCAGCGGCAGCGCCAGCAGCGCGCCGAGGAACACCGAGATCAGCACCAGCTCCAGCGTGACGCCCACGCCGTCGATGAAGCGCAGCCCGTAGCGCTGCATCAGATCGGCGTTGAGGCCGATCAGTTCCATCAGCCAGAGGAAGCCCGCGCCCAGTGTGTCGAGGAGCGTGTTCATCAATGGCCTCCCACCCGCTTGAAGCCACGCGAGGCCCGCGCCTCAAGCCAGACGAACACGGCGCTCGAGACCGCCGAGAACACCAGATAGATCAGGCACGCGACGAGATAGAAGAAGAACGGCTGCTTGGTCACGCCGACCGCGATCGCGGTCTGGCGCATCAGGTCGCTGATGGCGATGACCGAGACCAGCGAGGTGTCCTTCAACAGCACCATCCAGTTGTTGGACAGGCCGGGAAGGGCGACGCGCCAGAGCTGGGGGAAGGTGACGAGCCGGAAAACCCGCGCGCGCGGCAGGCCGAGCGCGAAGGCGGCTTCCTTCTGGCCCCGCGGCACCGAGCGGATGGCGGCCAGCAGCACCTCGCTGGAGAACGCCCCCAGCACCAGGCCCAGCGCCGCCACGCCGGCGACGAACTGGTTCACCTCGATCTGCGCATCGGCGAAGAAGTGGCTGGCGATCCGGGTGAACAGCATCTGCCCGCCGTAGTAGACGATGAACAGGGTCAGCAGTTCCGGCAGGCCGCGAAAGATCGTGGTGTAGACATTCCCGATGCCGCGCAGCACCGGGGAATGGGAATCCTTGGCGAGGGCAACCGCCAGTCCGATGGCAATGCCCACCGGCAGGGTGGTGAGTGCCAGCTCGATGGTCAGCAGCGCGCCTTGCGCAATCTCGTCACCCCAGCCATCCGGGCCGAAGGAGAGCAGCTCGAGCAGTTCCAGCATAGGGACGGGCTCGCTCCACGATGGTCATGACAAGGGGCGCCGTTCCGAGAGCCTCTGCGGAACGGCGCCGTGCGGAGCGGAGGTCAGTAAACGCTGAAGGGGAAGTACTTGTCGTTGATCTTCTTGTAGGTGCCGTCGGCGAGGATCTCGTCAATCGCCTTGTTGAACATAGCGACCAGGTCGGGGTCGTCCTTGCGGATTCCCACGCCCACCCCGTCGCCGAAGTACTTCGGGTCCTTGTACTCGGCTCCGGTGAACTTGCAGCACTCGCCGTCCTTCGAGTTCAGCCACTCAAGCTCGACCACCTTGTCGGAGAGCAGCGCGTCGATGCGGCCATTGGCGAGGTCGAGATGGGTGTCGTCGATCTTGGCGTAGAGCTTCACCTCGGCGCCGGCCTTGGCATAGACGTCTTCGAGGTAGTTCGAGTGAATGGTGGAGCTCTGCGCGCCCAGCACCTTGCCCTTGAGATCGGCGGGGGCGGTGTCGGTGATCTTCGAATCCTTGCGCACCACGAAGGTCGCGGGGGTGTTGTAGTACTTGTTCGAGAACGCGATCTTCTGCTTGCGCTCCTCGGTGATCGACATCGAGGCGACGATGGCGTCGTATTTGCCGGCCAGAAGCGCGGGGATGATGCCATCCCAGTCCTGCGCCACGAAGGTGCACTCGACCTTCATCTTCTCGCACAGTGCCTTGGCGATATCGATGTCGAAGCCTTTGATGACGTTGTTTTCGATATAGTTGAAGGGCGGGTAGGCGCCCTCGGTGCCGATGCGGACGACCTTCCATTCCTTGGCGGAAGCGCCGCTCAACGTGGCCGCGACCATGACGGCGGCAGCCGCGATACGGATGACGAGGCTCATGCTGTTCCCCTCTTGAAGTTGCTCTGGTGCCGGGCCTTGTTTTTCTCCGGCAACTCATGCTGGCATTATTTCCGAATGTTGCGCAACGGGGGCGTGCTTCATACATAGGCGCAATGCAGGCTTGTCTGATTGATGGGCACTGCCTCCATCATTCACCGCGCCGATCGCGCGACAGGCGCGGCCGGGTTGACGCTTGCGGCAGGCTGGTGTCTCACCAAGGCGCAAGTTCAAGCAGGAGCGTAACAATGGCGACCGCAGACGAGGTTAAGGCACGGCTGGCGCAGGTCTCCGCGCCGGACGGCCGGCCGGTGACGCAGACCGGCACCCTGTCCGAGATCCTGGTTTCCGAGGGCAAGGTCTACATGTCGATCACGGTCGACGCCGCGGAAGCGCAGGCCTGGGAGCCGGTGCGCGCCGCGGTGGAGCGCACCGTGCGCGGCACGCCGGGGGTGACCTCGGCGCTGGTCGCGCTCACCGCCGAGCGCAAGGCGGGGTCCGCCCCCGCCGGCGGTTCGGCCCAGCCGGTGCGCGTGTCGGGGCAGGGCGCGCAGCCCGGCCACGCCGGCCATGCGCATGAGGGCCATTCCCACGCCGCGCCGCGCCCGCCCGCGGACCCGCAGAAGGAATCGCCTGGACTTCCCGGCGTCGGTGCCATCATCGCCGTGGCGTCGGGCAAGGGCGGTGTCGGCAAGTCGACGCTGGCGGCCAATCTCGCCCTCGGCCTGTCCTCGCTCGGGCTGAAGGTCGGCCTGCTGGACGCGGATATTTACGGCCCCTCCGTGCCGCGCCTGATGGGCCTGCGCAGCAAGCCGGACGTGCAGGGCAAGATGCTCCAGCCGCTGGAATCCTGGGGCCTGAAAGTGATGTCGATCGGCTTCCTCGTCGAGGAGGAGACGCCGATGATCTGGCGCGGGCCGATGGTGATGTCGGCCATCAGCCAGATGCTGAAGGAAGTCGCCTGGGCGCCGCTCGACGTGCTGGTGGTGGACATGCCGCCGGGCACCGGCGACGCGCAGCTCACCATGGCCCAGCAGGTGCCGCTGGCCGGCGCGGTGATCGTCTCCACCCCGCAGGACCTCGCCCTGATCGACGCGCGGCGCGGCATCGCCATGTTCCAGAAGGTGAACGTGCCGGTGCTCGGCGTGGTCGAGAACATGAGCTATTTCATGTGCCCGCATTGCGGGACGCGCTCGGACATCTTCGGCCATGGCGGGGCGCGCCACGAGGCGCAGCGCCTGGGCGTGCCCTTCCTCGGCGAAGTGCCGCTGCAGATGTCGATCCGCGAAACCTCCGATGCCGGCCTGCCGGTGGTGGCGACGCAGCCCGACAGCCCGGAGGCCGAGATCTACCGCTCCATCGCCCGCTCGGTGCGCGACGCGCTGGCCGGCACCACGGCCGGGGCCCGGAAGGGCCCGCGCATCATGGTCGAGAGCTGAGCTTCACGCGCGCCGTGGTCCTGGAAACCAAAAAGCCCGGCGTGAGCCGGGCTTTTTCATGCGACCGGGCGGTTCGGGCGACCGCCCGCAGAGGGGCCTCAGTAGATGGTGCCCTGGCGAAAGACGGTGCCGCCATAGGGGCCGGTGGTGCTGTCGCTGTAGGTCCACTGGCCCGGCGCGGTGCGGGTGGTGCTGCCCTGGCGGGTGGCGGTGGCGCCATTCGGGCCGGTGGCGGTGGCGCCATAGCTCCATTGGCCCGGCGCCGTCTGGACCGCGCCGCCCTGGCGCGTGGCCGTGGCACCGTTCGGGCCGGTCGCGGTCGTGGCGTAGTTCCACTGGCCCGGCGCGGTGCGGGCCACGCCGGTCTGCTTGCTGGCGCTCTGACCATTCGGGCCGGTCACGCTGGCCGAATAACTGTAATTGCCCGGCGTGCCGGTGATCGATTTCTGCGTCGTGTAGGTGTTGCCCTGCGCGCCCGTGACCGACTTGCTGGCCGAGACGCTGCCATTGCCGACCGACACCGTGCCCTGCCGGCTGGCCGAGCGGCCATTGGCGGTGGTGGCTGTGCCGCCATAGCTCCATTGGCCCGGTGCGGTCCTGCTGGCACTGCCCTGGCGGGTGATGGCGCCGCCGCCGGGACCGGTGACCGAGCCCGCATAGCCGAAGCTGCCCGGCGCGTTGCGGGTCACGGTGCCTTGACGCGTCGTGCCGTAGCCGCGCGGGCCGGTGACGGAACGGTTGCGCCAGCATGAGCCGGACGCGCAGCCGCCCTGGCTCATGACACCGAATGTCTGGCCGCGCCGCCCGGTGAAGCTGCCGTTGCGGCCCCACGCGGCCGCCTCGGCGACCATGGCGAAGAAGACGATACCGCTGGCAGCGGTGGCCATGATGACGGAAGACTTCATGCGATCACTCCGTAATGGACCTTGCGGACGATGGGCGGGTGTCCCTGTAGAACGTCTGAAGCACGCAGCAAGAAAACACCTTGCGACATCAGCGTTACGAAATCGATAACACTTGAAGAGTGGATGAGATGGGAAGTTAAACGGCTATGTTGCTGTGAAGGGTGCCAGAAGGGAACGGCAATTCCATGTCGTGAGCTGCCGCAACGGCGCCATCTTCGTAAACACCCGGAACGGCGGGGCGCGGGGCCCGCGCTCATGCTCGACAAAAGGCGCAGAGACGGGCGGTTGCGTCGCCTGCGGGGCTGGCGTACGTCTTTCTAAACAAGTGTTTGCGCCCGGATGCGGTCAAGCGAACCGGGTCGACGAGGAACCCCCTAAGGAGAGATACACCGATGAAGCGCCGTCAGTTTCTCGCCGCCGCCGGTACCGGCGTCGCGGCGACGACTATTGCCGCCCCGGCCATTGCCCAGTCCGCTCCGGAAGTGAAGTGGCGCCTGGCGTCCAGCTTCCCCAAGTCACTCGACACCATCTATGGCGGCGCCGAGGTGATGTCGAAGATGGTCTCCGAGCTGACCGACGGAAAGTTCCAGATCCAGGTCTTCGCGGGCGGCGAAATCGTTCCCGGCCTGCAGGTGCTGGACGCGGTGCAGAACAACACCGTCGAGATGTGCCACACCGTTTCCTATTACTTCGTCGGCAAGGATCCCACCTTCGCCATCGCCGCGTCAGTGCCGTTCGGCCTCAACGCACGCCAGCAGAATTCCTGGCTTTATGAGCACGGCGGCAACAAGCTCTTCAACGAGTTCTATTCCAAGTACAACGTCTACGGCATGCCGTGCGGCAATACCGGCACCCAGATGGGCGGCTGGTTCTCCAAGGAGATCAAGACCACGGCGGACCTGCAGGGCCTGAAGATGCGCATCGGCGGCATTGCCGGCCAGGTGCTGTCCAAGCTCGGCGTGGTGCCGCAGCAGATCGCCGGCGGCGACATCTACCCGGCGCTGGAAAAGGGCACCATCGACGGCGCCGAGTGGGTCGGCCCCTATGACGACGAGAAGCTCGGCTTCTACAAGGTTGCCAAGTTCTACTACTATCCCGGCTGGTGGGAGGGTGGCCCGACCATCCACGCCTTCGCCAACCTTGAGAAGTTCAACGCCCTGCCGAAGCCTTACCAGGCGGCGCTGATCGCGGCCTCTACCTACGCCAACACCATCATGCAGGCGCGCTACGACGCCCAGAACCCCCCGGCGATCAAGCGCCTGGTGGCCAATGGCACGCAGCTGCGCCCCTATCCGATGGAAGTCATGGAAGCCTGCCTCAAGGCGACCAACGAACTCTGGGGCGAGATCTCGGCCAAGAACCCGGACTTCAAGAACATCATCGACAACATGCAGGCCTTCCGCAACGACGAGAATCTGTGGTGGCAGGTCGCTGAATACACCTTCGACAGCTTCCAGATCCGCACCCGCCCGCGCGGGTGAGCCGGCGGAAAATGCGAGCCGACATCTCCATGCCCGGCCTCGCGCCGGGCATGGTTGTGTCAGGCCTCCGATGCGGGCAATCGTAACCGTGACGGTCGGCGCGGCCGCCATGGCCGGCACGGGCACGATTGCATCGGTGGGCCCGAAGTGACAGGGAGTGCGCCATGAAGAAGAATTCCAACCCTGCGGCCCCTTCCGGGGGCGGCACCGATCGCGCCGGCCTTGTGCGCCGCGACCTCCTGCGTGCCGCCGCCATCGCCGCCCCGGCGACCGTGCTTGCCGCCCCGGCGATCGCCCAGAGCGCACCGCAGGTGCGCTGGCGTCTCACATCCAGCGTGCCCAAGGTGCTGGACGCCATCTTCGGCGCCAACGAGCTGGTGTCGAAATATGTGAGCGAGGCCAGCGACGGCAATTTCCAGATCCAGAACTTCGCCGCCGGCGAGATCGTACCGGGTCTTCAGGCGCTGGACGCGGTGCAGAACGGCACCGTCGAACTGGCCCAGACGCCGCTCTACTACTATGTCGGCAAGGACCCGAGCTTCGCCTGCTTCACCACCATGCCGTTCGGCCTGAACGCGCGGATGCAGAACGCCTGGTTCTACCATGGCGGCGGACGCGAGCTGCAGGACGAGGTGCTGGCCAAGTACAACCTCGTCGGCTTCCTCGGCGGCAATACCGGCACCCAGATGGGTGGCTGGTTCCGCAAGGAAGTGAAGACCCTCGACGACTTCAAGGGCCTGAAGTTCCGCATCGGCGGCATTGCCGGGCAGGTGGTGGCCAAGCTTGGCGTGGTGCCGCAGCAGATCGCGCCGTCCGACATCTATCCCTCGCTGGAAAAGGGCACCATCGATGCCTGCGAGTGGGTCGGCCCCTATGATGACGAGAAGCTCGGCTTCGTGAAGGTGGCGCCCTACTACTACTATCCCGGCTGGTGGGATGGCGGGCCGACGATGAACGTGGTCGTCAACCGCGCCAAGTGGGACGCGCTGCCCAAACCCTATCAGGCGATGTTCGAGGCGGCGGTGGGCTATGCCAATGCCGACATGCTCGCCAAATACGACGCCTTCAACCCGGCGGCGCTGCGCCGGCTGGTGGGCGCCGGCGCGCAGCTTCGGCCCTTCCCGCAGAGCTTCCTTGACGCCGCCTATGTGGCGACCAACGAGCTCTATGCCGAGATCGGCGCCAAGAACGCCGGCTTCAAGAAGATCATGGATTCGCTCCTCGCCTTCCGCAACGAGGAATATCTGTGGTGGCAGGTCGGCGAGTATCCCTATGACGGCTACATGATCCGCGCCCGCCAGCGCGGGTGAGGCGCCGCTCAGCGATCGCCGTGGCGGCCGGGCGCCCGCGTCAGGGGCTCTCGGCCGGCACCGGCGCGGGGGCGCGCACGGGCGCCGCGCGGTGCTGGTGCATGGTGTAGAACCCACCCGCCATGATCAGCGCCATGCCGGCGATCGACACAAGGTCGGGCATGTTGTTGAACACCATCGCGCTCAGCCCGACCGAGCAGACCACCGCCGCGTAGCGGAACGGCGAGATCAGCGCCGGATCGGTGCCGCGGAAGGCGGCGATGGTGAGCATGTGCCCGCCGAACAGCGTCAGCGCGCCGCCGAAGAGATAGCCCATCGTCACCTGATCCAACGCCTGCCAGGTTTCGACCGTGCTGCCGGCGAAGCCGATGGTCATGCCCATCAGCGCGGTGGCGAGGGTGACGACCAGTGTGGGCACGTGCGAGCCGATGCGGCCGGTGACGAAATCGCGCGCCGAGACCAGCAGCGCGGCACCAAGCGGGGCCAGCGCCACGACATCGAAGGTGGAGCCGCCCGGCTTGACGATGAGCGTCACGCCGAGGAAGCCGACGAACACCGCCGCCCACTGCGCCGCGCTGATGCGGGTACCGAACACCAGTACCGCGATCGCCATGGTGGCGAGCGGCGCCACCTGCAGGATCGCCGCCGCGTCGCCGATCGACATGGTCATGATGGCGTTGATGAACAGCACGGCGACGCCGGCCTCCGCCCCCGCCCGCGCCAGCACGCGCCAGTCGACCAGAAAGCGCAGCGCCGGCAACTGGCCCTTGGCGGCGATGACCATGAACATCAGGCACGCCGCCATGATCCCGCGTATGGCGAGGATCTGCGTCGGGGGAATGTGGGCAAGCGCCAGCTTGGAGAAGGCGTCGTTGGTCGCGAAGACCGAGGAGCCGGCGATCATCAGCAGGATGCCGCGGCGATTGGCGATGTGGTCGTTCATGGAAGCGGATGCCGGGGGTGACGCGCGCCGTGCGCCACCGGGTAGGACGGAAGGCAGGAGGCGGGTCAGCAGCGCCGGCTGCCCGCACAGGATCGGTGGCCGCCACTGCGGCCGGGTTCAGCGTTTCATGCCGGGTCGCCTTCGCTCAGCACTCCTCGCAGGCCACGTCCGGGATGGTGGCCAGGCCGCCATTGCGGCGCTCCATGGCCTGCGAGGCCATGCACAGGCCGAGCGCGCCGACCGAGAGCAGCGCCCCCATCCAGGGCAGGTCCGCGTAGCTCGCCCCGAACGTGATGGCGACGCCCCCGATCCAGGCGCCGGCGGCATTGCCGAGGTTGAACGCGCCCTGATTGAGCGTGGAGGCGAGGTTCGGGGCCTCCACGGCGGCATCGACCACGCGGGTCTGGATCGGAGCCACTACCGCGAACACGACGATGCTCCAGACGAAGACCGCGATCACCGCCAGCGTCGGGGACGGCAGGGCGAAGACCATGGCGACGAGAATGACCGCCAGCGCCAGGAACATGCCCATCAGCGACGGCATCAGCCGCCAGTCGGCCAGCTTTCCGCCGAGGATGTTGCCGATGGTGATGCCGACGCCGAACAGCAGCAGCACATAGGTCACGGCGTGCGGGGACAACCCGGTGACGTCGCGCAGCATCGGCGCGATATAGGTGAAGACGACGAACAGGTTGGCCGAGGCGAACATGCTGATCAGCATGGTGATCGCCACCTGCGGGCGCTTCAGCACGCCGAACTCGCGCAGGATGTTGCCGGCCGAATGGGGAATGTCGCGCGGCACCCAGATCGCGATCGCGCTGACCGCCACGATGCCGATAAGCACCACCGCCCAGAAGGTGGAGCGCCAGCCAAGGGCCTGGCCGAGCGCGGTGCCCAGCGGCACGCCCAGCACATTGGCCAGCGTCAGGCCGGCGAACATGAGCGCGATGGCGCTCGCGCGCTGCTTGGGCGGCACCAGACTGGCCGCAACCACCGCGCCGATGCCGAAGAAGGCGCCGTGGCAGAACGCCGTCACCACCCGCGCGCCCATCAGCAGCCAGTAATCGGGCGCGATGGCGCACAGCAGATTGCCGAGCACGAACACGCTGGCGAGCACCATCAGCGTCAGCTTGCGGGGCAGGGGATTGGTGATGATGGCGACGATCGGCGCCCCGATGACCACGCCCAGCGCATAGCCGGTGACCAGCATTCCCGCGGCGGGAATCGTCACGCCGAGATCGGCGGCCACTTCGGGCAGCAGCCCCATGATGACGAATTCGGTGGTGCCAATGCCAAAGGACGCCATGGCAAGGGCCAACAGCGGGAGCTGCATGGAAGAGACTCGCGTTTATGGAACAGGTCGGCGAACCAGTAGCACTACCGGACGATGGCAGCTAAGCACATCGCGTTGCAACGCAGCAACAAACCCCACGTCACGGCAGCCATGCGTCGGCCTCGCAGCTCTGGCATTCCAGCAGGTTTTCGCGTTCCGCCTTCAGCCGCCGGTCACGCTCATGTGACGACCCAGCGCGGGCGGGCGGCCGGCGCGGTCGATGACGAAATCATGCCCCTTCGGCTTGCGGAAGATGGCGTCGTCCAGCGCGGCATTGAGCCCGTCGTCGCTCTCCGACGCCCGCAGCGGGGTGCGCAGATCGGCGGCGTCTTCCTGGCCCAGGCACATATAGAGGGTGCCGGTGCAGGTGACGCGCACCCGGTTGCAGCCCTCGCAGAAATTGTGCGTCAGCGGGGTGATGAAGCCCAGACGGCCGCCGGTCTCCGCGATGGAAACGTAGCGCGCCGGGCCGCCGGTGCGGAAGGGGATGTCGGTCAGCGTCCAGTCCTGCTCCAGCCGCGCGCGCACCTCGGACAGCGGCAGATACTGGTCGAGACGCTCCGCCCCGGTCTCGCCGAGCGGCATCACCTCGATCAGCGACATGTCCATGCCGCGTCCGTGGGCCCACTGGATGAGGCCGGGAATCTCGTCCTCATTGTCGCCGCGCAGCGCGACGGCGTTGAGCTTCACATGGATGCCCGCCTCCTGCGCCGCGTCGATGCCGGCGAGCACCTTGTTGAGGTCGCCCCAGCGGGTGAGGGCGCGGAAGCGGTCCGGGTCGAGGGTGTCGAGCGAGACGTTGATCCGTTTCACGCCGCAGGCCGCCAGATCGCGGGCGAAGCGGGCGAGCTGGGAGCCGTTGGTGGTGAGGGTCAGCTCTTCCAGCGCGCCGGAATCGAGATGGCGTGAGAGCGAGCGGAACAGCGTCATCACATCGCGCCGCACCAGCGGCTCGCCGCCGGTCAGCCGCAACTTGCGCACGCCGCGCGCGACAAAAGCGGAACACAGACGGTCCAGCTCTTCCAGCGTCAGCAGCTCGGGCTTGGGCAGGAAGGTCATGTGCTCGGCCATGCAGTACACACAGCGGAAATCACAGCGATCCGTGACCGAGACACGCAGATAGGTGACCGCCCGCCCGAAGGTGTCGACAAGCGGCGCGCGCGGGGCCTCGCGCTGGATCCGGTCGATGAGGGCTTCCTGGACAGTCACGGCATGTTGCTCCCGGGGGCGCCGCTAAACGTCGCCATTGGCTAGGTTTTATCCGCTTGCCCCAGCGGTGCCAAGGCGCTGGCGCCTATGGGGCGATTGCCACAGCCACTTGATCATCACGTCGGGGTGACATCTTCCCCATCCGCACGCCGGGGCGTGGCGTATCCGCGAGGCTTGGCGCACGGGCTAGCGGCCTCTATGTGAGGAGATGGTCTCTCGATGGGGGACGTGCAACCGGGGAAAGATCGCCGTGACCGATGCCTGGCCGACCGAAATCAAGGTCCACAAGGACCACAGCGCCCTGACCATCGCCTTCGAGGACGGCGCGAGCTTCACGCTCACCGCCGAGTATCTGCGCGTGGAAAGCCCCTCCGCGGAGGTACAGGGCCATTCGCCGTCCGACCGCCAGCTGGTGGCGGGCAAGCGCGAGGTGCGTATCCGCGAGGTGATCCCGGTCGGCAATTACGCGGTGCGGCTGGTGTTCGACGACGGCCATTCGACCGGCATCTACACCTGGGACACCTTCCACCAGCTCGGCACGGAGAATGAGGAGCGCTGGACCCGCTACCAGCAGGAGCTGGCATCGCGGAACCTCTCCCGCGATGCGGCCGGAACGGTGCGCCGGCACTGACGTGCCGGCGGTCGCGCAGAGGTTCAGTTCATCACGATGACGGTGGTGCCGACCTTCACCCGCTCGAAGAGATCGGTGACGTCGTCATTGGTCATGCGGAAGCAGCCCGAGGACACCGCCTGGCCGATCGTTTCCGGCTCGTTGGAACCGTGGATGCGGTAGAGCGAGGAGCCCAGATACAGGGCGCGCGCGCCCAGCGGGTTGTCGATGCCGCCCGGCATGTAGCGCGGCAGGTCCGGCCGGCGCTTGAGCATCTGCGGCGGCGGGGTCCAGCCCGGCCACTCGGCCTTGCGGGTAATGGTCTTGACGCCCGACCAGCGGAAACCGTCGCGCCCGACGCCAATGCCGTATTTCAGGGCGGTTCCGTTGTCCTGGACCAGATAGAGCCGGCGCTCGGATGTGTTCACGATCACGGTGCCCGGGCGATATTTGCCGTCATAGCGCACCACCTGGCGACGGACCGGCGAGGCCCCTTTGCCGGGGCCGTTCCCGAAATCATACGGTCGCGGAAAAATACCGAAGAAGGAAGACGATTCGGCCTTCGCCGGACCCGAGCCCGCCAACATCGCGCCGGCCACAAGGGCGACGGCTGCAAGGGCGGCACATCTTTTCAGTCGCATCATTTGCCCCATGGGAAATGCATATCATCACGCACGGACTTCGCTCGGGCGGCCGCGGGAGCATGCCCCGGTCGTCCGTAATGCTGCGAATACTGTCAGTATGGCGGGCAAAGCGCAAACTGCGGCGTGACGATGGCGCTACCAAAGCCGTTTGCGGGCGTCCGTCCTGACGCCGCCCCGACGACGTCCATCAAGGGGGGGACAGGCGCCAGCGCCGGACACGGGCGGCATCCGGTATCCGCGCGGTCATGATCTTCATCAGATGGCGCGATCACATGGCGCGGCATGGCGAGTGTGGTGCCGTAGCCGGCGGGACGCGGAGCGGATCGGGGCCTGCCGGCACGGCTGTCCGGCGGGATCGCAGGGCTCCACGGGATCTGAGTGCGCAGAACAGTGCCCAGCCCGATGCAGGTCGGGCCGTCGCCGGCTCGCAGGGAAAAAAGTGTAAGGTGTTGTGAGATAGCAAGAAAAAGAATGGTGGGCGATGCAGGGATTGAACCTGCGACCCCTCCCGTGTGAAGGGAGTGCTCTCCCGCTGAGCTAATCGCCCGCTGGCCCCGAAATGTGCCGGGGCCGTTCGTCTCGCGGCGGCAGGATTTAGTGTGCCGCCCTATCCGGTGTCAAGCGCGCCGCGCGATCATTCGCCTGCGAGCAGGCGATCCACCGTTTCGGGCAGCAGGTCGTAATGACCGATGAAGGCGTCGCCACCCAGTTCCTCCGCCGGAGTCTCGGTGTAGCCGAAGGGCACGACAATCACCGGGACGCCGGCATTCCTTGCGGTAAGAACATCGGTCAGGCTGTCGCCGACCATGATCGCGCGGGTGATCATTCCGCCAGCCTGCTCGACCGTGCCGATCAGGTGGCCGGCATCGGGCTTGTGGACAGCGAAAGTGTCGGCGCCGGCGATCACCTTGAAGCGGGAGGTGAGATCGAGCCGGTCGAGCAGCAGGCGCGAGAGATATTCGAGCTTGTTGGTGCACACGGCGAGCACATGGCCGCGCGCCTCCAGCGCGTCGAGCGCCGCCAGAAGGCCGGGGAAGGGGCGCGACGAATCGGCGATGTGATCGGCGTAGTGCTCCAGAAAGCGGTCATAGAGCCTGTCGAAGGCGGCGGGATCGACCGCGATGCCGGCGGCATCCAGCCCGCGCTGCACCAGCGCGCGCGCACCGGCGCCGATCATCCGGCGCGTATCCTCGCGCGGCAGCGGAGGGGCGCCGGCCTCATTGAGCACGATATCAAGCGTATCCAGCAGGTCCGGCGCGGTGTCGACCAGCGTTCCGTCGAGGTCGAAGGCGATGACGGCGGGGTGGGAAGGCATGGCGGGCATGATTGCGGTTTCCGGGATCGAATGAAAGGACTGGTGGATGCCCGGCGCCGCGAGACGGGCTTGCACCTTATGGCCTACAATCCTGCCGCTTTTCCTGTCCAGCGTGCCGCGTCCATCGGGCGCATGCGTCGGGCGAGGTCCGATGGTAAGTGACACCACGCTTTCGGGAGTACATCTGTATGACGTCGACGACCCGCCTCCACCGCCCTGGCGCCGCCCTTCACGGCACCGGACGCGCGCTGTGCGCCGCGACGGTGTTCGCCTTTGCCCTGGCGGCGACCGCGCCGGCGCAGGCGCAGCAGCCGGCCGGCGGCAACCCGACAACGCCGGGCACGACCTCGGCCGAGCCCGCTCCCTCGCAGCCGGATCCGGCTGCCGCGCCGGCTGCCGCCGCCCCCTCTCCTGAGGCGGAGGCCGATGCGGGACCCTTCGTGTTCGGCTCGCCCCCTTCGGCGCAGGCCAACCGGCTCTATTCGCTGAATGTACGCACCGGCGCGGTGCGGGCCTGCCAGTTCGAGCGGCCCGAGAGCAGCGTGATCGGCGTGACCAAGTGCTTCCCCAGCGACAGCAGCGCCGGCCCGGCGGAGCCGGGTACCTATGACCTTGTTTCCACGCGCTATTCCGGCGAGACGGGCATTTTTCGGGTCAACACCGAGACCGGGCAGATGAGCATTTGCTATGTGCGCGACATGCCGAAGGAAGGTGGCGGGGTCGAGCCCTCGGTGGTGTGCACGGGCGCCGCGCGCTGACGCGCCCACGCGCCGCCGGCACGGCAAAAACTTGCTGTGTCGGCAATTCGGCGCTAGCACCGCTGCGACCGACCCATCGTCGATGATAGCTTACGGATCGCCATGTCCAACGCCGAGATGCTGAAACGCCAGGCCGCTGCCCGCGCGCTGGAGCATGTGCGCTCCGGCATGAAGCTCGGGCTCGGCACCGGCTCCACCGCCAAGCACTTTGTCGAACTGCTGGCCGAGCGCGTGGCCGAGGGGCTGGAGGTGGTCGGCGTGCCGACCTCCGAGGCTACCCGCCTGCAGGCCGAGAGCCTGAACGTGCCGCTGGGCACGCTGGACGACTATCCCGCCCTGGATCTGTGCGTCGACGGCGCCGACGAGGTCGGGCCGGACCTCACGCTGATCAAGGGTGGCGGCGGCGCGCTGCTGCGCGAGAAAATCGTCGCCTCGGCCGCGGCTCAGATGATCGTGATCGCCGATGCTTCCAAGCATGTGGAGACGCTGGGCGCCTTCCCGCTGCCCATCGAGGTGGTGGATTTCGGCGTCGCCGCGATTCGCCGCGGCATCGAGAAGGCCGCGCGGGCGGCCGGCTGCCATGGGCTGCTGGCGCTTCGGCGTGGAGCGGACGGCCATGTTTTCGTCACGGATCAGGGACACCTCATCCTCGACGCCGCCTTTGGCGTCATTCCCGACGCGGCTGCGCTTGCTGCGAGCCTGGCCAATGTGCCGGGTGTCGTCGAGCACGGCCTCTTCATCAATCTTGCGAACCGCGTCATTCTCGCGGGCGCCGACGGCGTGACGGTTCTCGACCGCGCGTGACAGAATTCGTCAGAGGGAGATATTTCATGCGGCTTGGCCTTTCGGGACGTTGCAGCGCACGGGGGCTGGTCGGTTCCGGCCTTGCCGCACTGGTCATCATGGCGACGCCGGCGGTGGCGCAGCAGCCTGCGCCCTTCAAGATGGGGCAGGCGGCCCCGGCCGCGGCGCCCGTCGCCGAGCCCAGCGCCGAGCAGCTCAAGCTCGCCAATCAGCTCCTCGTCGCCAATGGCGAGGCGTCGAGCTTCGAATCGCTGATCCCCGGCATCATCGAGCAGGCGGCCGGCAGCTTCGTGCAGGCCAATCCGGACCTCATTCGCGACCTGCGCGAAGTGGCCCAGCAGCTCGCGCCCGAATATGAGAAGCGCCGCACCGAGATCGTGCAGATCCTGGCGCGCACCTATGCGGCGCAGTTCACGGTCGAGGAACTCAATGAGCTTCTGACCTTCTACAACTCGCCCGTGGGTCGCAAGCTGGTGGAGCGTCGGCAGCAGATCCTCGACGACGGGCTGCGCAACATCCAGGCCTGGAGCGCCAAGTTCTCCCGCGAGATGGAAGCGCGCGTACGCGAAGAGATGAAGAAGCGCGGCTTCACCATCTGACGCTTTGCCGTCCGGCAGGTCCCGGCAGTTCTGAAAATGAAAAATGCCCGGCTTCGCGCCGGGCATTTGCTTTTCAAGAGGTGCGTTCCCTCAGTCCTCGTCCGCACCGACCGGCGCGCGGTGGCCAGTGAGAAGATAGAAGATCAGCGGGCCGAACAGCGCCAGCGCGGAGAGCGCGTAGAGCGTGATGGCGATGGGGCTCTGGAACAGCACCAGCGGGTCGCCGACGCTGATGGCCAGCGCACGGCGCAGCTGCTGCTCCGACAGCGGCCCCAGAATGAGCCCGACCACGACCGGCGCGATGGGGTAGTCGTAGCGCCTGAGCACATAACCCAGCAGGCCGAACAGCAGCAGCATGCCGAGTTCCACCAGCGAGGGGTTGGCGCCCAGCGTGCCCAGCGTGGCGAACACCAGGATGCCGCCATAAAGCCAGGGGCGGGGAATGGCGAGCAGGCGCACCCACAGGCCCACCAGCGGCAGGTTGAGGATGAGCAGCATGCCATTGGCGATGAACAGCGAGGCGATCAGGCCCCAGACAAGATCCGGATTGGTGGCGAACAGCAGCGGACCGGGATTGAGACCGTATTGCTGGAAGCCCGCCAGCATGATCGCCGCCGTTGCCGAGGTCGGCAGGCCGAGCGTGAGCAGCGGCACCAGCACGCCGGCGGCCGCCGCGTTGTTCGCCGCCTCCGGCCCGGCAACGCCTTCGATGGCGCCGTTGCCGAACTCATCCGCCTTCTTGCACAGCCGCTTTTCCAGCGCATAGGACAGGAAGGTCGGGATTTCCGCCCCGCCCGCGGGCATGGCGCCAATGGGGAAGCCCAGCGCCGTGCCGCGCAGCCACGGCCACCAGGAGCGCTTCCAGTCCTCACGCGTCATGAACACCGAGCCCTTTATCGGCTCGATGATCTCCTCGGCGCGGGCACCGGCGGCGACCACGGTGAGCGTCTCGCCAATCGCGAACAGGGCGACGGCCAGCGTGGTCACTTCCACGCCGTCGAGCAGGTCCGGAATGCCGAAGGACAGGCGCGCCTGTCCGCTCTGCAGATCGATGCCGATGAGGCCGAGCGAGAGACCCAGGAACAGGCTGGTGAGCCCGCGCGTGACCGAGGAGCCGAAAGCCGCCGAGACGGTGGTGAAGGCCAGTACCATCAGCGCGAAATAATCCTCCGGCCCGAAGGAGATGGCGATGTCGACGACGGTGGGCGCCACCAGGGCCAGGCCGATGGTGGCGATGGTGCCGGCGACGAAGGAACCAATGGCGGCGGTGGCGAGCGCGGGCCCGCCGCGCCCGGCACGGGCCATCTTGTTGCCTTCGAGCGCGGTGACGATGGACGCGCTTTCTCCCGGCGTGTTGAGCAGGATGGAGGCGGTCGAGCCGCCATACATGCCGCCGTAGTAGATGCCGGCGAACATGATGAGCGAGCCGGCCGGGTCGAGCTTGAAGGTGATCGGCAGCAGCAGCGCGACGGTGAGCGCGGGGCCGATGCCCGGCAGCACGCCGACGGCGGTGCCGAGCATGACGCCGGCGAAGGCGAAGAGCAGGTTCATCGGCTGGAGGGCGACGAGAACCCCCGATCCGAGCGCAGCGAAGGTTTCCATGGCGGGGCGGCCTCAGAACAGGCGTTCGAGCGGGCCGGCCGGCAGCGAGAGCTGCAGGCCCTTGGCGAAGACCAGATAGATCGCGAAGCACATCACCGTGCCGGCCAGGAAGTGGCCCCACACCGGGCCGCGGCCGAAACCGCGGGCGGTCGCCGCGAACAGCCAGCCGGTGGCGATGGAGAAGCCCAGAAACGGCAGCAGGATGATCTGCCCGACGAGGCCGGCGAGCACCCACGCCATGGGGCCCACCTCGTCGCGCGGGCGCTCCACCGCACCCTCCAGCACGGCCTCGATCACCGTCGCCACCGATAGCAGCGCGAGGCCGACGGCAATAACAGTGGGGAAGGCGGCGGGGCCGACGGCGGAGAACACATTGACATGGGAGAGGCGCCACGCGTCCCAGCCGATGACCAGCGCCAGGATCGCGAGCCCGAAGGCGATGGCGAAGCGGGCCTTGTCCGGCCGCCTTCGGGAAGAGGTGTCGAAATCACTCATCGCGGAACTCCGGGGAACAGCCAGGGCGGGCTCCCCCGCGGCCGGGAGGGCGCGGGGGAGCAACAGCGCATTCAGCTCGGCGATCGCCTCACTGGGCGAGGCCGATGTCCTTCAGGATCGCCCGGGTCGCGATGATGTCCTTGGCGAGCTGCTCCTCGAAGGCGGCACCGGCAAGATAGGTGTTGGCCCAGCCCTTCTGCGCCAGCATCTCCTTCCAGCCCTGCGATTCCACCATCTTGGCGATGGTGTCGTTCAGCGCCTTCTTCTGCTCCGGCGAGATGCCCGGCGCAGCGGCGACCATGCGCCAGTTCTGGATTTCGACGTCGACGCCGCTCTCCTTGAAGGTCGGCACGCCCTCGGCCTCGGGCAGGCGTTCGGCGCTTGAGACGCCGAGAATGCGCAGCTTGCCGGCCTTGGCCTGGGCATCGAATTCGGACAGGCTGGAAATGCCGACCGTGACCTTGCCGCCAAGGATCGAGGCTAGCGATTCGCCGCCGCCCGAGAAGGCGATGTAGTTGACCTTGGTGGGATCGACGCCGATCGCCTTGGCGATCAGGCCGGCGGTGATGTGATCGGTGCCGCCCGCCGAGCCGCCGGCCCAGGACACCTTCTGCGGATCCGCCTTCAGCGCGGCGACGAGATCGTCCATCGTCTTCAGCGGCGAGGCTGCCGGCACGGCGACCGCCTCATACTCGCCGGTGAGGCGAGCCAGCGGCGTGACCTGCTCCAGCGTGACCGGCGACTTGTTGGAGATGATGGCGCCAACCATCACATAGCCGCCGACGATGAGGGCGTTGGGGTCGCCCTTGCTGGAATTCACGAACTGCGCGAGGCCGATGGTGCCGCCCGCGCCCGGCACGTTCAGGACCTGGACGTTGGGGACGATCTTCTCGTTCTGCAGCACGTGCTGCATGGCGCGGGCGGTCTGGTCCCATCCACCGCCCGGGGCGGCCGGGGCCATGATCTTGAGCTCGTCGACCTGGGCCGAGGCGGCGCCAAGCGGCGCGGCGACGGCCGCCGCAAGAAGCGCTGCGCGGAAGATATGCTTCATTTTTTTCCTCCAGAGGATGCTTGGCGGCGCCACTAAATTCCGGTCGCCGCTCATTTTTACTTCACACAGTTTGGGAAGCTAGAGCGCGGCACAACCGGTGTCGAGTTCCACGGAAGACTAAGGGCAAACGCGCATCAGCCATGCTCCGGCTTGACGCGGGCGCCGCGCGGGGCGACATGCCCGTTACTCAGGCGCAACGGCAGCGGGGAACCGAGGCATGGATAAGTTCGACGTCGATCTGTTCGTCATCGGGGCGGGGTCGGGCGGTGTGCGCGCGGCGCGCATCGCGGCCGGCTACGGGGCGAAGGTGAAGATCGCGGAGGAGTACCGCGTCGGCGGCACCTGCGTCATTCGCGGCTGCGTGCCCAAGAAGCTGTTCGTCTACGCCGCGCGTTTCGCCCATGAATTCGAGGATGCGGCCGGCTTCGGCTGGAGCGTGGAGGGCGCGCGCTTCGATTGGCCGACCCTGATCGCCAACAAGGATAAGGAAATCGCGCGGCTGGAGGGCGCCTACAAGGCCAATCTGGACCGCGCCGGCGTCGAGATCGTGCCGCAGAGGGCCGTGATCGAGGAGCCTCATGTGGTGCGCCTCGCCGATGGCACCCGGGTGAGCGCGGGCAAGATCCTCGTGGCCACGGGCGGCCATCCCAATCTCGGCCTCGACATACCGGGCCGGGAGCTGGGCATCACCTCCAACGAGGTGTTCCATCTGGAGCGCCAGCCGGGGCACATCGTGATCCAGGGCGCTGGCTATATCGCGCTGGAATTCGCCTCGCTCTTCGCCGGGCTGGGCTCGAAGGTGACGGTGGTGCACCGGGGCGACAAGCTGCTGCGCGGCTTCGACGAGGAAATCCGCCAGCGCATCGCCGGGGAAATGGCGCAGCACGGCGTCGCCTTCGAGTTCGGCATGTCGATCGACAGCATCCATGCCGAGGGCGGGGCCAAGCGCGTGCGCCTCAATGACGGGCGGGACCTGATGGCCGACGAGGTGATGCTCGCCATCGGGCGGACGCCCAACACGGTCGGGCTGGGACTCGATACGGTCGGCGTGCACCTCACCGAGAACGGCGCGATCACGACGGACAATACCGGCCGCACCAACATCCCCTCGATCTACGCGGTGGGCGACGTGACCGACCGGGTGAACCTGACCCCGGTCGCGATCCGCGAGGGCCATGCTTTCGCCGACACCGTGTTCGGCGGCTCGCCGTGGACAGTGAACTACGACGTCATCCCGACCGCCGTGTTCACCGAGCCCGAGATCGGCACCGTGGGTTACACCGAGGAGCAGGCGCGAGCGCAGGGGCGCCGGCTCGACATCTACAAGACCGATTTCCGTCCGCTGAAGGCGACGCTGTCGGGATCGACGTCGCGCACCTTCATGAAGCTGATCGTCGATCATGCGGGCGACAAGGTGATCGGCATGCACCTGATCGGCGAGGGGTCGGGCGAGATGGTGCAGATGGCGGCGATCGCCATGAACATGGGGGCGACCAAGGCGGATTTCGACCGCACCATGGCGCTTCATCCCTCATCCGCCGAGGAACTGGTGACACTGCGCAGCAAGCATCCCACCAGCGACACGATCCCGGAGGTGTCGACCGAGGCGACGCCGGCGATCTGACCGCCGGCGACCGCTTCGGCCGGCCGGACCGGCGGCAAGGTGCGGGCCACGCGAATGTGGCTGTGCACGTCTGCAATGAACCCTCGCGCCGCATCGCTGGCATTCGCGCGAGGCTTGGGTGTATAAGGCCGGCCTTTCCCATGCGGGACAGACCCGCATGGCCGTGCCGTGGTTAGGAGGCAAAGATGTCTGAACGCTGGACGCCGGAAAGCTGGAGGGCCCTGCCCGTACAGCAGGTACCGGACTATCCGGACACGGAGGCCCTGGCCTCGGTGGAGCGTCAGCTCGCCTCGTTTCCGCCGCTTGTTTTTGCAGGTGAGGCCCGCCGCCTGAAGCGCGAGCTCGCCAAGGTCGCCAACGGCGAAGCCTTCCTGTTGCAGGGCGGCGACTGCGCCGAGAGCTTCCACGAGCATTCGGCCGACAACATCCGCGATTTCTTCCGCGTCTTCCTGCAGATGGCGGTGGTGTTGACCTATGCCGGCGCCTCTCCCGTGGTGAAGGTGGGCCGCATCGCGGGCCAGTTCGCCAAGCCGCGCTCGGCGCCGACCGAGATCGTGGACGGGGTCGAACTGCCCTCGTACCGGGGTGACATCGTCAACGACATCGCCTTCACGCCGGAAGCGCGCATCCCCGATCCGCGCCGCCAGCTTGAGGCCTATCGCCAGTCCGCGGCGACTCTGAACCTTCTGCGCGCCTTCGCGACCGGCGGCTATGCCAACCTCGCCAACGCGCATCAGTGGATGCTCGGCTTCGTCAAGGACAGCCCGCAGTCGGGCAAGTACCAGGCGCTGGCCGACCGCATCACCGAGGCGCTCGACTTCATGCGCGCCATCGGCATCGATCCGGAGACCAACCCGGACATGCGCTCGACGGATTTCTTCACCAGCCACGAGGCGTTGCTGCTCGGCTACGAGCAGGCGATGACCCGCGTGGATTCGACCACCGGCGACTGGTACTCGACCTCGGGCCACATGATCTGGATCGGCGATCGGACGCGCCAGCTCGACCATGCCCATATCGAGTACGCGCGCGGCGTGAAGAACCCGCTCGGCCTGAAATGCGGCCCGTCGCTGAAGGCGGACGACATGATCCGGCTCATCGACACGCTGAATCCGGACAACGAGCCGGGCCGGCTGACGCTGATTGCCCGCTTCGGCTCCGACAAGGTGGGTGACCACCTGCCGGCGCTGGTGCGTGCGGTGAAGCGCGAGGGACGTTCCGTGGTGTGGTCGTGCGACCCGATGCACGGCAACACCATCAAGTCGCCGTCCGGCTACAAGACCCGCCCCTTCGACCACATCCTCAAGGAGGTGAAGGACTTCTTCGCCGTCCATGCGGCGGAGGGTACCTATGCGGGCGGCGTGCATCTGGAAATGACCGGCCGCAACGTCACCGAATGCACCGGCGGCGCGCGGGCGATCTCCGATGCCGACCTGAAGGATCGCTACCACACCTATTGCGATCCGCGCCTCAATGCCGAGCAGGCCATCGAGATGGCGTTCCTCGTCGCCGAGCTGCTCAAGCAGGAGCGGTCGGGGCGCGAACGGCCGGTGATCGCGGCGGCCGAATGAGACCTTCCCGTCGCGCCGGCGGACGGCGCGGCGGGAATTTTCCAAAGCAGGGCGAGGGGTAGCGGGCGGGTGCGTATCGTCTTCGACGTTTCCGATGTGATCATACAGATCCACAGCGGCAACAATGTCGGTGGCATATTGCGGGTGGTCACCCGCCTGATGCGCCACGCCCGCGACAACGACGCCGAAGGGCGTCTGGAATTCATCTTCTACCACCCCAAGCGCCGGGCCTTTGTCGGCATCGATCCGGAGTTCTTCTTCGACGCGCTCGGCGAGCGTGTGGACGTGGTCGACAACGCGCTCGACCTGCGCGGTGTGCTGTTCTCGGTGAACCACGCCAAGTACCGCAAGCGCCCGCTGCGCGCCTTCACCCACGCCAG
The DNA here is from genome assembly GCF_010669125.1 of Ancylobacter pratisalsi. Classification (NCBI taxonomy): domain Bacteria; kingdom Pseudomonadati; phylum Pseudomonadota; class Alphaproteobacteria; order Hyphomicrobiales; family Xanthobacteraceae; genus Ancylobacter; species Ancylobacter pratisalsi. The sequence continues at coordinate 673,222 of NZ_CP048630.1, read as the reverse complement.
CGAGCGCCGTCTCAAGCACTGGGCGAAGATGTGGCGCGAGCCGGCGCCGAAGCTGGACCGGCCCAAGGGCTGGGCGCTGCGTCCCTGGGATATCGGAACCGAGAAGGTACGCATCGCGCTGCTCGGCATGGCGTGGAACGTGCGCGACCAGAGCCGACGGCTCGCCGGGCTGCAGGCGCGCGGGGATGTCGAGGTGGTGCTGCTGGTGCACGACCTCATTCCCATCGTCGCGCCCGAGATCCACGAGATGAACCAGCAATTCAGCGACTGGTTCGCGGAGGTGGTGCAGGTGACGCGCCGCTTCATCGTCATTTCCGACTACACCGGCCGCGATGTTGCCGCGACGGTTCCCACATTCGGCGGGCAGGTGGAGTGGATCCGCCGGGTGCCGCTCGCCCATGAATTCGACGTGACGGAAGAGGGCGAACTGCCGGCGGCGTTCCCGAACGGCTTCGTGCTCTCGATCGCGCCGCTGGCGCTGCCGCGCAAGAATCTGTGGATGCTCATCAAGGCCTGGGAGAAGCTGCTGGAGCGGGCCGGTCCCGCTCTGCTGCCCACGCTGGTGCTCGCCGGCGCCCACGGCAAAAAGGCGCGCGAGTTCGAGGCGTTCATGGCCTCACGTCCGGCGCTGGCGCCTCACGTCCTGCTGCTGGAGCGCCCGAAGGACAGGGTTATCACCGCGCTGTACCGGCACTGCCTGTTCACCGTCTATCCCAGCGTGTTCGAGGGCTGGGGGCTGCCGGTTGGCGAGGCGGCGTGGTTCGGCAAGCTGTGCGTCGCCTCCAACGCCACCTCGGTGCCGGAGGTGGTCGGTTCGGCGGCGGACTATTTCGATCCCCACGACCTGGACGACATGGTGGCCAAGCTGGAGCGCCCGATCCGCGACCGGGCTTATCTTGCCGCCCGCGAGGAGGATGTCGCCAAGGTGCCCCTGCGGCGCTGGGAGGACGTGGCGCGCGATCTGGTCGACACGCTTCAGGCCCCGTGAAATCGCGGAGCTGACACGCGCCGGGCCGATTGCCCAGACCCGACCTTGGCGCTAAACCAGAGCCATGTCCGAAGCTCCCGTCGACCAGCTCCTCATCGCCTTCGCGCAGCTCAACCCGTTGGTCGGCGACATCGCCGGCAACGCCGGTAAGGCGCGCGCCGCGCGTGCGCTTGCCGCCGAGCAGGGCGCGGACCTTATCCTCTTCACCGAGCTGTTCATCGCCGGCTACCCGCCCGAGGACCTCGTGCTGAAGCCCGCCTTTCAGGCGGCGTGCCGGGATGCGGTGCACGCGCTCGCGCTTGAGACCGCCGATGGCGGTCCGGCCATGCTGATTGGCGCGCCCTGGCTGGATGCCGGCAAGCTCTACAACGCGGTGCTGCTGCTCAGCGAGGGCGCCATCGCCGCCGTGCGGTACAAGGTCGATCTGCCCAATTACGGCCCGTTCGACGAGAAGCGGGTGTTCGCGCCGGGGCCGCTGCCGGGGCCGATCGCGTTCAAGGGCGTGCGCATCGGCGTGCCGGTCTGCGAGGATATCTGGTCCGAAGACGTGATCGAGTGCCTCGCCGAGACCGGTTCCGAGCTGCTGCTGATCCCCAACGGATCGCCCTATCGGCGCCCCGTTTACGACGAGCGCATGAATGTCGCCGTGGCGCGGGTGGTGGAGAGCGGGCTGCCGCTGGCCTATGTGAACCAGGTTGGCGGCCAGGACGAGCTGGTGTTCGACGGGGCGTCCTTCGTGCTCAACGCCGACCGCTCGCTTGCCATCCAGTTCCCCAATTTCCAGGAACGGGTGCGCGTCACCCGCTGGGAGCGCTGGGCCGACGGCTGGCGCTGCGAGGAAGGCGCGCGGGCGCCGCTGGTGCAGGACGACGAGGCTGATTACGCCGCCTGCGTCATGGGCCTGCGCGACTATGTGGAGAAGAACGGGTTTCCCGGCGTGGTGCTCGGGCTCTCCGGCGGCATCGATTCCGCGCTGTGCGCCGCCATGGCGGTGGACGCGCTGGGGGCGGCGCGGGTGCACTGTGTGATGCTGCCCTATCGCTACACCTCGAATGAATCGCTCTCGGACGCGGCCGGCGTGGCGGAGGCGCTGGGCTGCCGTTACGACATCGTGCCGATTTCCGAGGCGGTGGAAGGGCTCGAAGCCTCGCTCTCGCCGCTGTTCGCGGGAACCGAGCGCGGCGTGACGGAGGAGAATCTCCAGTCCCGCGCACGCGGCACCATTCTGATGTCGATCTCCAACAAGTTCGGCGCCATGGTGGTGACCACCGGCAACAAGTCCGAGATGTCGACCGGCTATGCCACGCTCTATGGCGACATGAACGGCGGCTACAACCCGCTCAAGGATCTCTACAAGACCGAGGTGTTCCGCCTGTGCCGGCTGCGCAACCGCTGGAAGCCGGCGGAGGCGCTGGGTCCCGATGGCGAGGTGATCCCCGACAACATCATCGTCAAGCCGCCCACCGCCGAGCTGCGCGACAACCAGAAGGACCAGGACAGCCTGCCGCCCTATGATGTTCTCGACGCCATTCTGCAGCGGCTGGTCGAGAACGAGCGGCCGGTGGCCGACATCGTGGCGGAAGGCTTCGAGCCGGCGCTGGTGGCGCGCGTCGAGCGCATGCTGAACATCGCCGAATACAAGCGCCGGCAGGCCGCGCCGGGCGTGAAAGTGACGCCGCGCAATTTCGGCCGTGACCGGCGCTACCCGATCACCAACCGGTTCCGCGAGATGGCGTGAGGGGGCGGCCGTGGCCGGCCATTGCCCCGCGCGCCGGCCTCGGTCATAAGCGCGACCCATGAACACCGCCTCGTACACCGCATCGCCCGGCATCCCGCCCGTTCTGCGCTTCGCGCCCTCGCCGACGGGTCTTCTGCATGTCGGCAATGCCCGCACCGCGCTCTACAACGCGCTGTTCGCGCGGCGCGAGGGCGGGACCTTCATCCTGCGCTATGACGATACCGATACCGCCCGTTCGACCGCCGCCTTCGCCGAGGCGATCGCGGAAGACATGGACTGGCTCGGCATCGTGCCCGACCGGGTGGAGCACCAGTCGGCGCGCCTCGGGCGCTATGATGAATCGGTGGAGCGGCTGAAGGCGCTCGGGCGGCTCTATCGCGCCTATGAGAGCGAGGAGGAGCTGGACGCCAAGCGCGTTTCCCGCCGCCGCCGTGGCCTGCCGCCGATCTACGACCGCGCGGCGCTGAAACTGGGCGCGGCGGACCACGCCCGCTACGAGGCCGAGGGACGCCGGCCGCATTGGCGGTTCAAGCTGATCGGACGTCAGGCGACATGGACCGATCTGGTGCGCGGCGAGCAGGCCGTGGACACCGCGACGCTGTCGGACCCGGTGCTGATCCGCGCCGATGGCAGCTACCTCTACACCCTCACCTCCGTGGTCGACGATATCGAGATGGGCGTGACCCATGTGGTGCGCGGCGAGGACCACGTCACCAATACCGGCGTGCAGATCGAGATCATCGAGGCGCTGGGCGGTGCGGTGCCGGTCTTCGGCCACCATAATCTGCTGACCCTGCCGAGCGGGGAGGGGCTCTCCAAGCGCCTCGGCCATCTCTCGCTGCGGGCGCTGCGCGAGCAGGGCGAGGAAGCCCTCGCCGTGGCGTCCCTGGCGGTGCTGACGGGCACCTCGCTTGCGGTCGAGCCCGTGGCGGATCTTGACGCACTGGCGGCGAAGATCGATTTCGGCAAGATCTCCCGTGCTCCCGCCCGTTTCGATCCCGCCGAGCTGTCCGCGCTCACCGCCGCGAGCCTGCATCAATTGCCGTTCGGGGCGGTGGCGGAGCGGCTGGCGGCGCTGGGCGTGGGTGGCGGGGAAGCGTTCTGGCTGGCGGTGCGGGGCAATCTGGTGCGGCTGTCGGATGCCGCCCTGTGGTGGGGCGTGGTGAGCCAGCCGCTTGAGCCGCACGCGGCACCGGAAGATGCCCCGTTCCTCGCCATGGCGGCCGAGCTGCTGCCGCCCGAACCGTGGGACGAGGGCGTCTATCCGCGCTGGATCGCGGCGCTGAAGCCGGCGAGCGGGCGAACGGGAAAGGCGCTGTTCCATCCCTTGCGGCTGGCGCTGACCGGGGCCGGGAGCGGTCCGGAGCTGAAGGCGTTGCTGCCGCTTCTCGGCCGGGAGCGGGCGAGGGCGCGGCTGTTGGGCGAACGCGGCTGAAGCGCTCAGCGCGCCCCCGAACGCCTGCTCGCATTCTTGGCCGCGCTTTTGGCTGTCGCTGGCGGGGCATCCATTCCGCCCACCGGCTCTGTTGCCAGCGCGGCGCGCAGTTCGGCGGTTTCCTGCGCGGTGGCGGCGGCGCTTTTTGCCTCGATGGCGCGAAACAGAGCGATCAGCCGTTCGCCGAAGGCCGTGAGATCGGTGCCGTGGCCGCGGCGGCCGGGGTAGGTTTCGACCACCGGCTCGCGGAAATTGCGGCCGACCTCGTCGATCAGCAGCCAGGCACGGCGATAGCTCATGCCCATCTTCTTGGCCGCCGAGAGGATGGAACGTTCCGCGCGGATGGTCTCAAGAAGATCGATCATGCCGGGGCCGACATGGCGCCCGTCGCCGAAATAGACGCGGACGAACAACCCGTCGCGGTGTTTTTCGCCGACGTCCGCCTCTTCAGTGTGCTGGTCGTTCATGACGCCTCTTCCCCTCGCCGATACTAGGGGAAGAGGCGTGTCTTCGATACCCGTTCAGGCGGGGCGTACGCGGGTGGCCGGCCTGGCAAAGGCGAGGTCGAGCAGCACCATGACGAGGAGCGATGCACCGACCAGCGGGAAGATCAACCCGACCACCGCCATCATGGCGATCAGCCCGCGCATCACCGCCCGGTCCGCCGGAGCGGGCGGCACACCGAGGCTTCCGGCCGGCCGGCGCTTCCACCACATCGCCCCGGCCGAGACCGACATGACAATGACGGCGAGACAGAGCGCCAGCATGAAGAGCTGGTTCGCGAGGCCGAATTCCTGACCCATATGGACGTTGATGCCCCATTCCATCGCCTTGGCGGCGGGGCCGTAATCGGCATAGCTCATGTCGATCAGGGGCTTGCCGCTGTACTGGTCGAGATGCACCACGCGCTGTTTCGACAGATCGTCCGGGTAGACGGTCGCGGAATAGACGCCGGCGGGCGAGGAGGGCAGGCTGAGCGCGTAGCCGGGCGAAAGGCCGATCCGGCCGAAGATCGCCGCCGCGGCGTCGACGCCGATGGGCTGGGCGTCCGCGGGGACGGATTCCGGCATCTTCGCCTGTTCCAGCGACCAGGCGGTGGGGCCGGTGGCGTGGGCCAGATGCTCGTCCGACATCGGCACATCGGTATAGACGCCGGCCGGGTAGCCGTAATTCGAGCTGTTGGCCCACTCGTTCATCTTGGCGCCCCACAGCACCGACCACGGCATGCCCGACAGCGCCATGAAGCCGATCGCGAGGCCGGCGAAGGCGCCGGTGACGGCATGGATATCGCGCCAGAACACGCGGCGCCTCGGCGTGCCGCGCACGGACACCACGCCGCCGGACTGGCGCCGGGGCCACCAGAGATAGAAGCCGGTGGCGACCAGCAGGATCGACCAGCCGCCGACGATCTCGATGATGCCATTGGCGATCGGCCCGAACTGCGCAAGGCTGTGCAGCCGGCGGATGACCCACATGAGGGTGCCGCGATCGGGCAACTCGCCGAGCACGCGGGACGAATAGGGATCGACATAGACCGCGCGTCGCGCGCCGTCCGCGGTCCTGATCACGACTTCGGCGGAAGTGCCCGGTGTCGCGGGGGTAATGACCTTCAGCGCCGTGCCCGGCCGCGCGGCGAGGGCGGCCTCGATCCAGCCGCCCGGTGCCTGCATCGAGCTCTGGCGGATCTCGACCTGCTTGAGGTCGTGGTGCCAGGCGGCATCGATCTCCTCGCGGAAGAGGTAGAGCCCGCCGGTGACGGCGAGCAGGACCAGAAAGGGCAGCACCAGCAAGCCGGCATAGAAGTGCCAGCGCCAGACGGCGCGGTAGAGACTGGCCGAGCGCACGGGCGCCTCGGTGGACATGGCTGTGGCGTTCATCGGAATGGCATCCGGAAAAGGGGCAACAGGGCGCACGAGATCGGCCGCGCGGGCGTCCCCCGCGCGGCGCTCATGCGTGGCTGAAAGGAAGGTTGGCCGGGGCCTAGTTGCTCGGCATCGGCATGGTCATCGGCGCCGACGTGCCCTCATGGCCGCTATGGGCGTCGTGGCCCGCGCCGTCCATGCTGCCCTCGCTCGCCTTCGGTCCGCCCATGCCCTCGATCTTGAACACCACGTCCACCGTGCCGGCTTTTTCGAAGGTGAGGGTGCCCTTGAACGTTTCGCCCTGCTTGAGCGGCTGTTTCAGGCCAATGAGCATGAGGTGAAAGCCGCCGGGTGCGAGCTTGATCTCGCCGCCCGCCGGGATCACGACACCGTCCTTGAGCATGCGCATCTTCATGACGCCGTCGGTGACGCTCATCTCGTGGATCTCGGCATGGTCGGCGACCTCGGCCGTGGCCGAGACCAGTGTGTCGGGCGTGGTGCCTTTATTGGTCACGGAAAGATAGCCGCCGCCGACCTTGGCGCCGGCGGGCGTCATGCGCGCCCATGGGTGGCCGATTTCGAGCGCGCCGATCTTGAAGCCGTGGGCGAAGGCCGGCTGGGCGACGAAGAGGGCGAGGGCGGCGAGGAGGATGGCGAGGCCGATGCGATCCTCGGTGTGGCCGAGGATGCGAGAAAACGCGTGACGGAGCATGTGGGGATTCCCCTTTGCCGGCGCGCCGCGAGGGCCCGCGTCCGGCTTGGATTTCGACTGACGTGGAGAACGCGCGCGCAGGCGCGGCGGGTCAGGCGAGGGGAGGTGCGCGGGCGTTTCTCGGCGAGCGGGCGACGCCGGTCGGCAGCGTGTCCTCGAACGGGGGGCGAACCGCGATAACCACGACCGACGGACGGGCTGCCGGCGCGGTGCCCGCAGTGGGGGGCAGCGCCGTACCCACCGACATCAGGCAGCCGGTGGCGCAGCAGTCCGGTGTGTGGTGGGCAGGTTCGGTCGGGCTGGCCGGTGTGTCCTGCGCGCCGCGGCAGATGACCTGCCCCAAGCCGATCGGGCCGAAGCCGTTCCCGCCGAAGCCCTCAAGGCTTCCGGCCGCATGGGCGCCGGAGGCGATGCCGCCGAGAAACGCCTGAAGCACGACGAGATAGGCGACAGCCAGGGCCATCGCCATTCGGCGCAATGTGTGGCGTTCGGTCGACATGACCCAGCGTACTCCCGATGCGGGATGCTCTAGCATGGGCCCGGGCGAGGCGGAACAGCGGCAAGGCGCCGCTGTTCTCGCGTGTGTGGATGGCCGGCGCGGATCAGTCCGCGCCGGGGCCGGGAATGGCGCCGGGCGGGGTCTTGCCCAGAATGATCATGCCCAGCACCTCGTCCTTGGTGACGTCGGAGGTGCGCGCGGTGCCGACCAGCTTGCCGTTCTTCATCACGCTGACCCGGTCCGCGAGGTCGAAGACGTCGTGGATGTCGTGGCTGATGAGGAAGATGCCGATGCCATCGGCCTTGAGCTTCATGATCAGATCCGCCACCTGCGCCGTCTCCTGCGGGCCGAGCGCGGCGGTCGGCTCGTCCATGATCAGGATCTTGGCGTTGAAGTGGATGGCGCGGGCGATGGCGACCGACTGGCGCTGGCCGCCGGAGAGGCCGCGCACCGGCTCCTTGAACTTGCGGAAGTTCGGGTTGAGCCGGCCCATCACCTCGCGCGTCGCCGCCTCCATGGCGACATCGTCCAGCGTGCCCCAGGCGGTGCGCAGTTCGCGGCCAAGGAACAGGTTGGCCGCGGCGTCGACGTTATCGGCGAGAGCGAGGGTCTGGTAGATGGTCTCGATGCCGTGACGCTTGGCGTCGCGCGGGTTGGAAATGTCCACGCGCTGGCCATTGATGCGGATCTCGCCGGAATCGGGGCGGTAGGCACCGGCGAGGATCTTGATCAGCGTCGACTTGCCGGCGCCGTTATGGCCCAGCAGCCCGACAACCTCGCCGGGATGGAGGTCGATCGAGACGCCGTCGACGGCATGAATGCCGCCGAAGGAGATGCGGATATCGCGCATCTCCACCAGCGGCGTGCCGGTGGGGGCGGCGGAGGCGCGGGTTCCGGCCGCGCTCGGGGTCGTGGTGGCCGTGTTCATGTTCGTGCCCTCACTTGAACCGCTTGCGGTAGACGGTGTCGATCCACACTGCGAAGACCAGAACGACGCCGACGACGATGTTCTGGTAGGGCGTGTCGACGCGCATCAGCACCATGCCGGACTGCAGGCTCTGCATTACCAGGGCGCCGAGCATGGCACCTGCAATGGTGCCCGCGCCGCCGGAAAGCGAGGTGCCGCCGATCACCGCCGCGGCGATGACGTAGAGCTCGTCGAGCGTGCCCTGCGCGTTGGTCGCGGAGTTGAGACGGGCGGTGGAAATCGCCGCGCCGATCGCCGCCAGCACGCCCATAAGCGAGAACACCACCAGCGTGACGCGCTTGGTATTGATGCCCGCCAGCTCCGCCGCCTCGGGATTGCCGCCGATGGCGAAGACGTAACGGCCGAAACGGGTCCGGTTGGTGACGAAGGTCATCACGATGCCGACCGCCAGTGCAACCAACACCGGCACGGCATAGCCGAAGCTGATGGACAGGCCCTCGGGCGGCACCTCGATCCCCGCGGCCTGCGCATAGCGCCGGGCGAGGACGGCGGGCAGCATGTAGGCGTTGACCACCATGGTCGCGGCCACGACCGCCAGACATCCGGTCACGACCGTGAAGGCTTCCGCCCACATCGGCTTGAGCGGGAAGTGGAAGCGCTGGCGCTGCCGGCGCGCCTGGATGGCGGCAGCGGCGATGGCGACGCAGGCGATGATGGCCACGATCCAGCTCCACATGGAGCCGATCGAACCGTTGGCGCCACCGCCCAGCAGCTTGAAGTTGTCGTCGGTCAGCGGAATGGTCTTGCCTTCCGCGACCGCCCAAGCCGCGCCGCGCCAGACCAGCAGGCCGCCCAGCGTGACGATGAAGGCCGGCACGCCGAGATAGGCGATGATGAAGCCGTGCAGCGCGCCGATCAGCGCCCCGGCGGCGATGCCGGCGACGAGGGTGAGCGCCATCACGCCCGGATTGTTGAAGCCCAGCGCCGGCGTCAGATAGCTCGACTGGAACACCGCCATGATCATGCCGGTGACGCCGAGAATGGAGCCGACCGACAGGTCGATGTGGCGCATCACGATGACCAGCACCATGCCGGTGGACATGACCGCGATGGAGGAACTCTGGACCGACAGATTCCACAGATTGCGCGGCGTGATGAAGGTGCCGCCGGCAAGGATGTCGAACACGATCCAGATGGCGGCGAGGGCGCCGACCATGCCGAGGAAGCGGACATCGATCTCCAGGGCACCGAGGAAGGAGCTTGATGCTGATTTCGGCGGGGAAGAGGGAACCGGCGTGCCGGCCGTCGTGGTATCGCTCATGAGCGTCCTCCATGACCCACGGGATGCGCGCACGCGCGCCTTGCCCGGCAGGCAGGCGGCGGGGTCCAGCCCTCGCCGCCCGTTCTTGTTCTTGTCAGTTGCAGGCCTTCACGGTGCCGGGCTTCACGCCCCGGCAGACGGTCGCCTTCGGCACCCATCCGGCCTCGATGATGACGTCGAGATTGTCCTTGGTGATCGGCACCGGCTTGAGGAAGGTGGAGTTCATCGCCACGCCCTTGGGCCCACCGGTGAAGGTGGTGGTGCCGGGGACGGCCTTGGGATCGGTGCCCTTGGCGAGTTCGAGAGCGATTTCCGCCGCCCGCTTGCCCAGCTCCCGGCTGTCTTTCCACACCGAGACGGTCTGGGTGCCAAGGGCGATGCGGTTCAGCGCCGCGAAGTCGGCATCCTGGCCGGAGACCGGGACCGAACCGGCAAGGCCCTGAGCGGCGAGCGCGGCGATGGCGCCGCCGGCCGTGCCGTCATTGGAGGCGACGACGGCGTCGACCTTGTTGTTGGCGGCGGTGAGGAACTGCTCGGTGTTGCGCTGGGCGTTCGCCGGCAGCCAGCTGTCAGTGTAGGCCTCGCCGACATTCTTGATGTCGCCCTTGTCGATGGCGGGCTTCAGCACTTCCATCTGGCCGGAGAACAGGAAGTCGGCATTGGGGTCGGAGGCCGAGCCCTTGATGAAGATGTAGTTGCCCTTCGGCTTGATCTTCATCACCTCGGCCGCCTGCAGCCGCCCGACTTCCTTGTTGTCGAAGGTGATGTAGTAGGCGGCCGGGTTCTCGATCAGGCGGTCATAGCCGACGACCGGAATGCCCTCGTTTTCCGCCTTGGTGATGGCGGGGGAAATGGCATCGGAATCCTGCGCGAGGATGATCAGGGCATTGGCCCCCTGCGCGATCAGCGCCTCGACGTCCGAGAGCTGCTTGGAGGCCGAGGACTGGGCGTCGGCGGAGATGTACTTGGCGCCGGCGGCCTCGAGTGCCTTCTTGATGGCGGCCTCGTCGGTCTTCCAGCGTTCTTCCTGGAAATTCGACCAGCTCACGCCCACGACGACGTCCTCGGCACGGGCGATGCCCATGGCCGCGAGCGTGGCGAAGGCTGCGGCGGTAACGGTCAGTTTCAGTTTCATGGTGTCCTCCCTAAAGGATGCCTTGCGCGGTTGGCGGCCGGCTGGGCGCGACCCTCAAAGGGGCAGCGCATGCCTGGCTCCTTGCCTGACGTTCGAACCTCAAAGCGAGGTTCAGTCGTCGTTTTTTTGATCGATCCTGTGGACCGACAGGCCTTCAGACCCCATCATCGAGGACAAGGTTCTGGAGCAAGCTAGCAAAACAACCCTGAATTTACCCTCGGCACTTGGTCTAAGGCCGGGCCCACCTCTTGAGTTGCGTACCTCAGATTTTGCGGGCAACATGCCCCCATGTCTAGAACTGTTTCTCGCATCACCCTCCAGGACGTCGCCCGGGAGGCCGGCGTCTCGCTGGCAACGGCCGACCGCGTGCTCAATGGGCGCTCGGGCGTGCGCGGTGTCACGGCGGAACGGGTGAAGGACGCGGTGGCACGCCTCGGCTACCGCCCCAACCTTGCCGCCGCCCGTCTGGCGCGAGGGGAAACCTACCGCTTCTGCTTCGTTTTGCCAGCCGGTTCGAACGTGTTCATGCGCATGCTCGGCGAGCAGGTGACGAACACGGCGCGCTGGCTCGCGGTGAACAATGGCTACATCGACACGCTGCGTGTCGACGTGTTCGCACCGGAGACGCTGGCCTCGGCGCTTGAGGGGTTGATCGGCCATTATGACGGGGTCGCGGTGGTGGCGCTCGACCATCCGCGCGTGCGTGCCGCCATCGACGATCTCATCGCCGCGGGCGTGGCCGTGGTGACGCTGGTCTCCGACGTGCCGTCCTCGCAGCGGCTGCACTATGTCGGCATCGACAACATCGCCGCCGGACGCACCGCCGGCACCCTGCTCGGGCGCTTTGCCGCCGGCCGCAGCGGGTCGGTCGGCCTGATCGTCGGCACGCCCGCGCTGCGCGACCATGCCGAGCGGCAGTTCGGCTTCACTCAGGTGATGGCGGGCGAATACCCGGCGCTGCGGGTGCTGCCGGCGCATGAGAGCTTCGACGAGGAAGAGCGCACCCAGCTCATCGCCACCGAGATGCTGCGCGACGTGCCCGACCTCGTGGGAATCTACAATGTGGGCGCCGGAAATCGCGGCATCGCCGCCGCCATTTCCGCCGCAAACCGCGCCTCGGATCTGGTCTTCATCGGTCATGATCTGACCGACGATACCCGCCGCTTCCTGCTGCGCGGGGTGATGGACGCGGTGATCAATCAGGACCCAGGCCACCAGTCGCGCTCGGCGGCCCGTGTGCTGCTGTCGCATTGCGCCGGCGAACCCCTGCTTAACGAGCAGGAGCGTATTCGCATCGACATCTTCGTGCGGGACAACCTCCCGTGATCCACGCAACTCTCTCAGTTCGGAAGGTTTGAGGCATGTATCTCGGCCTCGATATCGGCACCTCTGCGGTCAAGGCGGTGCTGGTCGATGACACCCAGTCGGTGATCGCGACGAGTGAAACGACGCTGGCCATCTCCCGGCCGCAGCCTGGTTTCAGCGAGCAGAACCCCGCCGACTGGTGGCAGGCGACGCTTGCCAGCATCGATGCCCTCAAGGCGCAGAACCCGACCGCCCTGGCCGCGGTGCGCGGCATCGGCCTTTCCGGCCAGATGCATGGCGCGGTGCTGCTCGACGCCGCCGGCACGGTGCTGCGTCCGGCCATTTTGTGGAATGATGGCCGCTCCTTCGCCGAGTGCCGGGAGCTGGAGGAGCGCTTTCCCGCGCTGCATCAGGTCGCCGGCAATCTGGCATTTCCCGGCTTCACCGCGCCGAAGCTGCTGTGGGTGAGAAAGCACGAGCCGGACATTTTCGCCCGCACCGCCAAGGTGCTGCTGCCCAAGGCCTATGTTGGCTATTGCCTGACTGGCGAGATGGTCGACGAGATGTCCGACGCATCGGGCACGCTGTGGCTCGATGTCGGCGCCCGCGACTGGTCGGACGAGGCGCTGGCCGCGACCTACCTTACGCGCGAGCACATGCCGCGCCTGGTGGAAGGCAGCGCCGCCGCCGGGCGTATCAAGCCGGAACTTGCCGCGCGCTGGGGCATGACCACTCCGCCGGTGCTGGCGGGCGGCGCCGGGGACAACGCGGCCGGCGCGATCGGGCTTGGCGCCATTCGCGCGGGCGATGCGTTCGTCTCGCTCGGCACGTCGGGCGTGCTCTGGGCGACGACGGACCGCTACGCGCCGAACCCGGAATCCAGCGTTCATGCCTTCTGCCATGCCATTCCCGCGACATGGCACCAGATGGGCGTGATCCTTTCCGCGGCCTCCGCGCTGGGCTGGTGGTCGCAGACCGCGAATGTGGCGCCGGGCGACCTGCTGGCCCCACTCGGGGATGCGCCGTCCAAGCCCTCGCGGGCGACGTTCCTGCCCTACCTGTCCGGGGAGCGCACGCCGCACAACGACACGGCGATCCGTGCTTCCTTCATCGGCCTCGACCACGACACCACGCGCGAGGACCTGACCCAGGCCGTGCTCGAAGGCGTCGCCTTCGCGTTCCGCGATTGCCTCGACGCGCTCGGCGCCGCCGGGACCTCGCTGACGCAGGCGGATGTGATCGGTGGCGGCTCGCGCTCGCGGTTCTGGACCGCCGTGCTGGCGAGCGTGCTCGGCATCCCGATCAATCGCATCGAGGATGGCGAGCGGGGAGGGGCCTTTGGCGCGGCGCGGCTGGCCCGCATGGCGGCGACCGGCGAGGCCCCGGCCGACATCTGCCTGCCGCCCCGACGGATCGAGACCATCGAGCCGGTTCCCGCCCTTCAACAAGCCTATGCGGATCGCCACGGGCTCTACCGCGCGCTGTATCCCGCACTTAAGGGAGTGACGTCATGAATGCCCCCGCCCGCTTCTTCTCCACGCTGGAACCGCTGCGCTATGTCGGGCGGGACAGCCGCGACCCGTTCGGCTTCCGCTGGTACGACCGCGACCAGATCGTGCTCGGCAAGCGCATGGAAGACCATCTGCGCTTCGCCGTCGCCTACTGGCACAGCTTCACCTGGCCGGGCGGGGACCCGTTTGGCGGTGAGACGTTCCTGCGTCCGTGGATGCACGGCAGCGACGAGATGGATCTCGCCCGCGCCAAGGCCGACGTCGCCTTCGACATGTTCCGCATTCTCGACGTGCCCTATTTCTGCTTCCACGACCGCGACATCGCTCCCGAAGGCAAGACCCTGAAAGAGTCGAACGCCAATGTGCGGGCCATCGCCGACATCTTCGCGAAGAAGATGGAGAGCTCGAAGGTCAAGTTGCTGTGGGGCACGGCGAACCTGTTCTCCCACCGCCGCTTCATGTCGGGCGCCTCGACCAATCCCGATCCGGACGTGTTCGCCTACTCGGCCTCGCAGGTGAAGAACGTGATGGAGATCACGCACGAACTGGGCGGCGAGAACTATGTGCTCTGGGGCGGTCGCGAGGGCTACGAGACCCTGCTCAACACCGACCTGAAACGCGAACTCGACCAGATGGGCCGCTTCCTCAACCTCGTCGTCGAGCACAAGTACAAGATCGGCTTCAAGGGCACGATCCTGATCGAGCCCAAGCCGCAGGAGCCGACCAAGCACCAGTACGACTTCGATGTCAGCACGGTGTACGGCCTGCTGTGCCGCGCCGGGCTGGAGAAGGAAGTGAAGGTCAATGTCGAGGCCAACCACGCCACGCTCGCGGGCCACAGCTTCGAGCACGAGATCGCCATGGCGGCGGCGCTCGGCATCTTCGGTTCGATCGACATGAACAAGGGCGACGCGCAGTCCGGCTGGGACACCGACCAGTTCCCGACCAATGTCGAGGACACGGCGCTGGCCATGTACGAAATTCTGCGGGCCGGCGGTTACACCACCGGCGGCACGAACTTCGACGCCAAGATCCGTCGTCAGTCGATCGACCCGGAGGATCTCATCCTCGCCCATGTCGCGGCGATGGATGTGTGTGCCCACGCGCTGCTCGTCGCGGCCGACATGCTGAAGGATGGCGCGTTGCAGCAGGCGGTCGATGATCGCTATGCCGGCTGGAACGAGCCGCAGAACAAGGCGATGCTCCAGCCGGGCACCACGCTCGCCTCGATCGCCGCCCGCGCCGAAGCCGAGAACCTCGATCCGCAGCCGCGCTCAGGCCGCCAGGAGCGGCTGGAAGCGCTGGTCGGCAGCTATTTCCGCTGAAAGGCGGAAATAGGCCTCCCGTGCCCGCACCCCGCATGCGGGTGCGGGAGGCCGTCTTGTCGCTCTCTTTGATTGACTTATAGGCATTTCCCCCGTTCGATCACGCCGGGTGCGACCTGATTTGAATCGTCGTCCGTCGGCTGGCCCGTTCGCGATGAACGCGGCGCGCGCGGATGGCCACGTCGCTCAAGGCGACGCCGGAAGAGAGGGAACCGAGATGCGTAGGAGTGCCGTCTGGGCAGTATGTGCGGCCATTGCCGCCTTGTCCGCCACCGCCGCCGAGGCGCAGATGCGCCCGTCCGCGTCCATAGGAAACCAGATCGTCGACGTGCCGGAAAAGCCCGGCTATGTGCCCTCGCCGGCGGAAGAGAGCCTGGACCCGGCCTATCGCCGCCAGCCGGTCTATTTCCGCACCAACGAACCGCCGGGCACCATCATCGTTCATACCAGTGAGCGGTTCCTCTACCTCGTGCTGGGCGACAACCGGGCCATCCGCTACGGCATCGGCGTCGGGCGCGACGGGTTCCAGTGGTCCGGCCTGCAGAAGGTGAGCCGCAAGGCGGAGTGGCCGGACTGGACGCCGCCGCCGGAGATGATCCAGCGCCAGCCCTACCTGCCGCGCTTCATGGCCGGCGGCCCCGGCAACCCCATGGGCGCCGCGGCTCTCTATCTGGGCAGCACGGTCTACCGCATCCACGGCACCAATATGCCGAACACGATCGGCATGGCGATCTCGTCGGGCTGCTTCCGTCTGGTGAATTCCGACGTGCAGGACCTCTATAACCGCGTTCCGGTGGGGACGAAGGTCATCATCCGTCAGGCGCCTGAGCTCTGAAACGTCGGCGCCGCTCTGCGCTTTTGACTGGGGGAAACATGAAGAAGTTCGCACTCACGCTGGCCGCCGCCGGCACATTTCTGGCCGCCGGGTTGGCCCACGCCGATACGCTGAGCGATGTGAAGGCGCGCGGTGTGCTCAAATGCGGCGTCAACCAGGGTCTCGACGGCTTCGCGTCCAAGGACGACAAGGGGCAGTGGACCGGCTTCGATGTCGATATGTGCAAGGCGGTGGCTGCCGCCATCTTCGACGATGCCTCGAAGGTCGAGTATGTGCCGCTGTCCGCGGACGCACGCTTCCCCGCCCTGCAGAAGGGCGACATCGACCTGCTCTCGCGCAATTCGACCTGGACGCTCGGCCGCGAGGCGGGCCTCGGCCTGATTTTCCCGGCGGTCTCCTATTATGACGGCCAGGGCTTCATGGTGCCGGTGTCGAAGAACGTTCTCGGCTCGCTGGAACTCGACGGTTCCAAGGTGTGCACCCAGAGCGGCACCACCAGCGCGTTGAACGCGCAGGACTATTTCAAGACCAACAACATGGCGATGGAGCTGATCCAGCTTCCGGGCGTCAGCGAGCTTGTCGCGGCCTTCAACACCGGCAAATGCGACGTGCTGACCACTGACGTCTCTCAGCTCTATGCACTGAGGCTTCAGCTCGACAAGCCGGCGGACTACATCGTGCTGCCCGACGTGATCTCCAAGGAGCCCCTCGGACCGGTGGTGCGCCAGGGCGACGACAAGTGGCAGAACGTCGTGAAGTGGAGCCTCTTCACGCTGCTGAACGCCGAGGAACTCGGCATCAGCCAGGGCACGCTCGATGCGGCGCTGGCCTCGCAGAAGCCGGACGTGAAGCGCTTTGTCGGCACCGATGGCAGCTATGGCGAGGACCTCGGCCTCACCAAGGACTGGGCGGTGCGGATCGTGAAGAATGTCGGCAATTACGGCGAGGTGTTCGAGCGCAATATCGGCGCGAACTCCAAGCTCGGCATTCCGCGCGGCATCAACCAGCTGTGGAGCGCCGGCGGTATCCAGTACGCGCCGCCGATCCGCTGAGCCTTTCGGCCCTGCCGGACCAAAAAGAAAAGCCGGCATCCCGCGAGGGGTGCCGGCTTTTCTCATGACCTGTCGAGCCACCTACTCGCCGCGCCATTCCGGCGGCCGCTTGGCGAGAAAGGCGTCGACGCCCTCGCGGAAGTCCGCGCTGCCATAGGTCTCGCGCACCAGATCCGCATCGGGAGCATTGGGATTGTGGGCGAGCCGGCGGATGATCTCCTTGGTCACGCGCAGCGTGATCGGGGCGTTGCCGATGATCCGGGTGCACAGCTCGTCAAGGCGGGTATCGATGTCCTCGGGCGGCACGACGCTCACATAGCCCGCCGGCATCTCCTCGGCCTTCGGCATCTCGGCGAGCAGCAGCATCCGACGCACGAGATCAAGGCCCAGCGTGGCGATCAGCCGCTGCACGTTGGACGCCGACAGGCAATTGCCGAGCGTGCGCGCGATCGGCACGCCGAAGCGCGCGCCGGGTGTCGCGAGGCGGAAGTCGCAGGCATTCGCGAGCGCCATGCCCCCGCCTACCGCCCAGCCTTCCACCACGGCGATGGTGGGTATGGAGAGCGCCTCCAGCGTGCCGACGAACTCCTCCACCTTTTCTTCATAGGCGATGCCGTCATTGCCGGATGAGAAGGCGCGGAACTGGTCGATGTCGGTGCCGGCCACGAACGCCTTGCCACCGGCGCCGCGCAGCACCGCCACGCGGATCGCGGGGGAGGCCGCGATGCTGCGGCAGGCCTGCGCCAGTTCCTCGTACATCCGCCAGGTCATGGCGTTGCGGGCGGCCGGACGGTCGAAGGTGATGCGGGCAATGGCGCCCTCGATGGAGAGACGCACGCGGCCCTCGCTGGCGGCGGAAGAGGCGTTCTCCGATGGGGCGGCTTCGGGTTTGGTGGCGAGGTTCATCAGGAAAAGGCTCCGCGCGCGGTGAACCCCTCGACGGCCGCGGCATCGAGGCCGATTTCCCGGAGCACGTCGCTGGTGTGCTCGCCGAGCAGCGGCGGGTGCAGACGCACCTGCTGCGGGGTGCCGGTCAGCTTCACGGCGAAGCCGATGTTCGACACCTTGCCCTCATTGGGGTGATCGATTTCCATGCGCATCTGCCGGTGACGACCGTGCTCGCTCTCGAAGGCTTCGGGGTAGGTGTACATGGTGCCGGCGGGAATGCCGACGCCGAGCAGCGTCTCGACCCAGTCGTCGGAGGTGCGGGTGACGAAGGTTTTCTCCAGTTCCTCGATCAGCACCTCGCGATGGGCGAGCCGGTCGGGATTGGTCTTGAACCGGGGATCCTCCACCAGATCGGGGCGCCCCAGCGTCTCGCAGAGCTGTAGCCAGAGCTTCTGGTTGGTGGCCCCCATGACGAAATAGCCGTCCTGCGACCTGACCGCCTGATAGGGCGCGCTCATGCGGTTTGCCGTGCCGAGCGGAATCGGGGGGGTGCCGCGGCCCCAATATTCGGAGATGTCCCAGACCGAGAAGGCCAGCGCCGCCTCGAACAGCGAGGCGTCGATATACTGGCCCTGTCCGGTGTTCTTGGCGCCGATATAGGCCGCAAGGGCGGCATAGGTGGCGAACAGGCCGCAGCCGATATCCGCGACGGGGACGCCGGCCTTGACCGGCGGGCCGCCGGGATGGCCGGTGACGCTCATGACGCCGGACATGGCCTGCGCCATCAGGTCGAAGCCCGGGCGGCCCGCCCAGGGGCCGGTCTGGCCAAAGCCGGAGATGGAGGCGTAGACGAGGCGGGGATTGAGCGCGGCGACCGTTTCATAGTCGCACTTCAGCTTCTTCATCACGCCAGGACGATAGTTCTCGACCAGGATATCGGCGGACTTCACCAGTTCGTAGAACACCTCGCGGCCGGCGTCGGTCTTGAGGTTGATGGCAACTGATCGCTTGTTCCGGTTCATGTTGAGGAAGCCCATGCTGTCGGGCCCCTTCATCTTGAACCCCATGGCGCCGCGCGTCTGGTCGCCGGTTCCCGGCGGCTCGATCTTGATGACATCGGCGCCGAGATCGCCCAGCAGCATGCAGCTGTAAGGCCCGGCCATCACCTGGCTGACGTCGAGGACGCGCACCCCGGCCAGCGGCAGGGGGCGCTGCGCCGGCGCCGCCTCGGCCTGACGCTGCGGGTTGGCTTCCGGCTTTTCACGAGCCTGATCCAGAACATCGCTCATGGCATTTCCTCTCTGCGATTGGGCCTTGTTCGCCCGAATTCACAATCAATAATTACGAACGCAAAACGACGTCCCCCAAACGGGCCGGGGGACTTCAGACGTTGAGCGAACTTGGCGTCTTGCGTCCCCGGACACTCGTCCGCGCGTCCGGCGCGGCGGGGACAGGCTGTTCGGCAAGGCGGTGGATAAAGGCGCGCGCAATGCCGGCGGTGGTGCCGGTGACGTGCGCCTCAAGCAGCGCGGCGAGGCGTGGTCCGTCGCGCGCTTCCAGCGCCTCGACCATCTGCTGGTGCTCGGCGACGGCCGCTGCCCAGTGCTCCCGGCTCTTGCGCACGACGAAGCGGCAGGCATGGATTCGGGTGAGGGTCTGCTGGTAGAAGGCCGAGAGCGTCACATTGCCGGCGATCTCGAAATGCGCTTCGTGGATCAGCCGGTTATGGCGCAGATACTCGACTTCCTCGCCCTTCTCGAAATGCTCCATCATCCGTTCGTGCAGCGCGCGCACACGGGCGATGTCGGCATCGGTGGCGCGCTCGCAGGCGAGCAGGCCGGCGAGGCGTTCGAGCGAGGCCATGATGGGGAAGAGCTCTTCGATCTGCTCTTCGGTGATTCGGGCGACGATGGCACCGCGATGCGGCAGGATCTGCAGCACACCTTCGGCGGCCAGCACCTTCAAGGCTTCGCGGATCGGCGTACGCGAAACGCCAAAGCGTTCGCACAGCTGTTCCTCGGGCACTTTCTCACCCGCACGCAGTTCACCCTTGAGGATCATCTCCCGAAGGGGAGCCACAAGTGATTCGTGGAGCGAATGGCGGACAAGCGGGCTGGACGGCATGCACTGATTCCCTGGCGGCTTCTTCTGAGCCTTGGCGTTCCCTTCCGGCAGAATAGACGGGAATCGCCTATGTCGAAAAGAAGCGGATGCGCACCTTCCCGGATGTCGCTGCCACAGGATACCCAAAGTTTGCCGTGGCTGGCCCGCTCGACCGCGTAAGCGGCGACCGGTGGCGGTGGTCGGCGCGGCAGAAACGGCGTCCACTCAACCAACCTATCGCATCAGGCCAATTGCATCAATAATTATAGATGTGCAGGCGAAACCCCTCGCGCGGCCGCTCCGTAAGGAGAGGGGGGGTGTTATTCGGCGGCCTCATTGCCAAGCGGGCCAAGCGATTCGTGCACCATCGCCGCCTTGTGGCGCAGATGTTCCTTGAGGATGGTGCCGAGCCGGACGCCATCGCGCGCCTTCAGCGCCGCCATCATCGCCTCATGGTCCTCGACCGCCTCGCGCCAGCGCGCGCTGGACTTCTGGGCGAAGAACCGCACGGCGTGAATGCGCACCATCAGGGTCTGGTAAAACTGCGTCAGCGCATGGTTGCCGGCAAGGTCGAAGAACGCCTCGTGGATCTGGCGGTTGAGGCGCAGATAGGTTGCGGCATCACTGGCGCGATAGGCTGCCAGCATCTCGTCGTGCATGACCTGCATCTCGGCGATGTCGGCATCGCTGGCGTTGGCGCAGGCGGCTTCGCCGGCCAGCGCTTCCATCGCACCCATGATGGGGAAAAGCTCGTCCACTTCTTCCGGGCTGACCCGGGCGACGCTGGCGCCGCGATTGGGCGAGAGAATCAGCAGCCCCTCATTGGCGAGCACCTTGAGCGCTTCGCGCAGCGGCGTGCGCGACACCCCGAAGCGGGTGCACAGGCCCTGCTCCGAAATCTTGTCGCCGGCTTTCAGTTCGCCATTGACCAGCATGTCACGAAGCTGAGCGGCAAGCTCATCATGCAGGCTGCGCCGACGAATAATGGCCGTATCCGACATCGCCATGCGGCGAGAACTCCGAGGCCGCACGTTGCGGCGGTGAACCAGTCCTAATTCGACCTTAAATGGCCCCGGCCGGCAATAGCGGCAAGCCGGCCGGGACAATAGTACTCATCCGAAACAGATCATTCTGTCTCAGGCGGCGGCCTTCATCGGCCGGGCGGCGCATTCGGTCAGGTAGTCCATCGCCGCCTGCGCGCCACCCTTCTTGTGGGGAACGCCCGCGAGCGACAGACCCATCTCCACGCCCGACAGGGCGCCGAGCATGGTGAGGTCATTGGTGTCGCCCAGATGGCCGATGCGGAACACGCGGCCGGAGAGCTTGGTCAGGCCGGTGCCGAGCGACATGTCGAAATGCGCCAGCGTCTTCTCGCGGAAGGCGTCGGCGTCGTGGCCCTCGGGCATCAGCACGGCGGTGAGCGAGGACGAGTAGTCCTTCGGCTCGCGGCACAGCACTTCAAGCCCCCAGGCGCGCACGGCGCGGCGGGTGGCTTCCGCGTGACGGTCGTGGCGGGCGAACACGTTGTCGAGACCTTCCTCGTGCAGCATGTCGATCGCCTCGGCCAGGCCGTAGAGCAGGTTGGTGCCCGGCGTGTAGGGGAAATAGCCCTTCTCGTTGTGAGGGAGCATCTCTTCCCACGACCAGAACAGCTTGGGGATGGTCGACCCCTTGGCCGCCGCCAGCGCCTTGTCGGACAGGGCGTTGAAGGAGAGGCCGGGCGGCAGCATCAGGCCCTTCTGCGAGCCGGAGACGGTGACATCCACGCCCCATTCATCGTGGCGGAAGTCGATCGAAGCCAGCGAGGAGATGGTGTCGACCAGCAGCAGGGCGGGATGGCCGGCTGCGTCGATCGCCTTGCGCACTTCGGGAATGCGCGTGATGCAGCCGGTCGAGGTCTCATTATGGACCACGCAGACCGCCTTGATCTCGTGGTTCTTGTCCTCGCGCAGCTTCGCCTCGATGGCGGCTGCATCAGCACCGATGCGCCAGTCGGAGGCGATGAACTCGGGCTTGAGGCCGAGCTTGATCGCCATGTTCTTCCACAGCGTGGCGAAGTGTCCGGTTTCGAACATCAGCACCTTGTCGCCGGACGACAGCACATTGGCGAGCGCGGCTTCCCACGCGCCGGTGCCCGAGGCCGGGTAGATGATCACCGGGCTGTCGGTCTTGAAGATGGTCTTGATGCCTTCGAGCACGCGGCGACCGAGCTTCTGGAACTCGGGGCCCCGGTGGTCGATGGTCGGCATGTCCATCGCCCGCAGGATACGGTCGGGCACCGGGGTGGGGCCGGGAATCTGCAGGAAATGGCGGCCGGCGACCCGGGCGGCATTGGTGGACATAGGCGTTCTCTCCCCTTCACGGCGCGCGTTGATTGATCGCGGCCGGTTACTGACCTGCAAGCGGTCCCAGTCTTCCAGCGGTTCTGGTCTTCCGTCGGTCCTGGATCTCGCGGTCGTGGACCTCCACCGGAGGCCCCGCTTCCAGCTTCCGATCTTGCATAAATGAATTATGAATGCAAAATGCGATCAAGTCCACCGGGGCCGCGTGGCGGCGAACGAGCGGGGCACAGGGAAGGAAAGCATCATGGCTGCACGGTTGGCGCCGGGGTTGGAGCGTCGCCTGAAGGCGGAAGTCTCGGGCGAGGTGTTGTTCGATCGGTTCAACCGTGGCCGCTACGCGACCGATGCGTCGTTTTACCAGATCATGCCGCTTGGCGTCGTCGTGCCACGGACCACGGAAGAAGCCGAGCGCGCCATCGCGCTGGCGCGCGCCGAGGGCATTCCCGTGACACCGCGCGGCGGCGGTACCTCGCAATGCGGTCAGACGATCAACGAATCGCTTATCGTCGACGGCTCGAAGTACCTCAACCGTATCCTTGAGCTCGACGTCGAGGGACGGCGCTGCATTGTCGAGCCGGGCATCGTGCTCGATGATCTGAACCGGCAGTTGCGCAAGCATGGCCTGTGGTACCCGGTCGACGTTTCAACAGCGAGCCGGGCCACGATCGGCGGCATGGCGGGCAACAACAGCTGCGGCGGACGTTCGCTGCGCTACGGCACCATGCGCGACAACGTCATTTCCATCGATGCCATGCTGGCCGATGGCGTGAAGGCCCATTTCGGGCGGGTCGACCACAATCTGTCGGGCCTGCCCGGTGATTCGCCGCTGGCGCCGCTGGCGCGCGATCTGCTCGATATCGGCGCGCGCGAGGCGGCGGAGGTGGCCGAGCGCTTCCCCCATGTCCAGCGCCGGGTCGGCGGCTACAATCTCGATGCGCTGGTTCCCAATGAGCAGGGTTACAACCTCGCCCATCTTCTTGTCGGCTCGGAAGGCACGCTCGCCTATTCGACCCGGATCGAGCTCAAGCTCTGGCCGGTGATCGGCCGCAAGGTGGTCGGGGCCTGCCATTTCGGCAGCTTCTACGAGGCGATGGACGCGGCCCAGCATCTGGTACGGCTCAAGCCGATCGCGGTGGAACTGGTGGATTCCACCCTGCTCGCACTCGCCAGCGAAATTCCCATGTTCCAGGCGACCCTGAAGCAGTTCGTGCGCGGAGAGCCGGCCGCGATCCTGCTGGTCGAGTTCGCCGAGGACGACGCCGAGAATGCGCGCCGCCTGAAATTGCTTGAGGAGACGATGGGCGATCTTGGCTTCGGCTGGGACCGTTCCGGCGCGAAATGGGGCGGCGTGGTGCCCGTGCACGAGCCCGGCCTTCAGGCCGCGATCGCGGATGTGCGTACCTCCGGCCTCAATATCATGATGTCGATGAAGCAGGCGGGAAAGCCGGTCTCCTTCGTCGAGGACTGCGCCGTGCCGCTGCCGCATCTGGCGGACTATACCGAGCGCCTGACCAGGGTGTTCGAGAAGCACGGCACCCGAGGGACCTGGTATGCGCACGCCTCCGAAGGCTGCCTGCACGTGCGCCCGGTGCTGAACCTGCGCCTTGAGAAAGACGTCAAGGCGATGCGCGCCATCGCCGAGGAAGCCTTCGATATGGTGCGCGAGTACAAGGGCTCGCATTCGGGCGAGCATGGCGATGGCATCGTCCGCTCCGAATTCCACGAGAAGATGTTCGGCACCCGCCTCGTCCACGCCTTCGAGCAGGTGAAGGACCGCTTCGATCCCAAGGGACTCTACAATCCCGGGAAGATCGTGCGCCCGCCTAAGTTCGACGACCGCAGCCTGTTTCGCTACGCGCCCGACTACAAGGTCGCGCCCATCAGGGCCGCACTCGACTGGTCAGGCTATTCCGGCGAGGGCGGGGGCCTGCAGGGCGCGATCGAGATGTGCAACAATAATGGGGCCTGCCGAAAGGCCGTCGCCGGCGTGATGTGCCCGAGCTACCGCGTTACGCGCAACGAGAAGGACGTCACGCGCGGGCGCGCCAACACACTGCGGCTCGCCATCTCCGGCCGGCTCGGTCCCGATGCGCTGGCTTCCGACGAGATGATGGAGACGCTGAAACTCTGCGTCTCCTGCAAGGGCTGCCGGCGCGAATGCCCGACCGGCGTCGACATGGCCAAGATGAAGATCGAGGCCCTGGCGGCAAGGGCGCGGGCGAAAGGCATCAGCCTGCACCAGCGGCTGGTGGCGTATCTGCCGCACTACGCGGCCTTTGCCTCGAAGGTTCCCTGGCTGCTCAACCTGCGCGACCAGATTCCGGGAGCGGCGAAGTTCTCGGAGATCATCGCCCAGTTCAGCGCCCGGCGGACCCTGCCGCGCTGGCGCGCCGATGCCTTCCGCGAGGACCAGACGGCCTTTGGCCCGGCGGACGGCCGCGAGGTCGTGTTGTTCGCGGATACGTTCAACCGCTGGTTCGAGAAAGAGAACATCGTCGCGGCGCTGGAGGTGCTGGTTGCGGCCGGCTATCGCGTGCACATGCCCCGTCCGGTGGACGGGAAGAACCGCGCACTGTGCTGCGGACGCACCTTCCTCTCGGCCGGGCTGGTGGATCAGGCGAGGGCGGAAGCGGCGCGGGTGATCGAGACCTACGCGCCGTTCGTCACGCGCGGCGTGCCGGTGGTCGGTCTTGAGCCGAGCTGCCTGCTCGCCTTCCGCGACGAGCTGCCTTCCATGCTTCCCGGCGAGGACACCCAGCGGCTGAGCGCGCACGCCCTGCTGCTGGAGGAGTTCATCGCCCGCGAGATCGAGGCCGGAAGGTTCCACCTGCCGCTCGCGCCCATCGCCGAGAAGGCACTTCTGCACGGCCATTGCCATCAGAAGTCGTTTGGCGCCATGGGCGCGGTGGAGAAGGCGCTGCGGCTTGTGCCGGGCCTTGTGGTCGAGACCGTGGAATCAAGCTGCTGCGGCATGGCGGGGGCCTTCGGCTACCACGCCGAGACCATCGATACCTCGATAGCCATGGCCGAGCTCTCGCTGCTGCCCGCCGTGCGCCAGGCCGAACCGGGCACACTGGTCGTTGCCGACGGCACCTCCTGCCGCCACCAGATCCACGATGGTGCCGACCGCGAGGCGGTGCATGTGGTGCAGGTGCTGGCGAAGAGCCTGGCGGCGGCCCGCGTTGCCGCCCGAGAGCTGGAAGCCGCCGAGTAGGATCGCGCTCGCGGCCATTTGCCGTGATGTGAGGGGGCCGCCGGTCGTGTGCCGGCGGCCCCTTTTTCGTTGCTGGCGAGGATGGGGAAGTCAAGACGTTGGTGTGTCGCGCGGCCCGCCGGCCGTGTCTTGCAGGGATGGACGTCCTCAGACTGGGCGGGCCTCTGCCTGTGAGGCCTGACGGCGGCGGATGACGAGAGGCGGGCGGTATCGGCGGCGCCTGGAGCCCCGATGAGACGCGTTTGTCCGTCGCCATTGGTCCGGGGCAGGCGTGACGCGGGGTCTCCCTCTTCGCGAACTGGAAGCGGTTGCTGGAGCATAAAAAAACCTCCCCGGCATGGCGGCCGGGGAGGGGGGCAAGGTGCACGTTTGGTTGCCGATGTCGGCGGACCTAGTTCGTCGGCATCATTCCGATGGTGGGATCGCCGTAGAACCACTGCGTCGGCGCCAGAGCGAACCAGGGCACGTAGGTGCAGATCAGCAGCACCGTTACCAGGACCAGCAGGAAGCCGAGATTGGCCTTGGTGGTTTGCCAGATGTCGGCCTTGGCGATCGAACACGCGGCGATCAGCACCGAAGCCACGGGCGGGGTCTGCTGGCCGATCGCGAGGTTCAGCGTGAGCACCAGTCCGAAGTGCACCGGGTCGATGCCGACCTGCTGGATCAGGGGCAGGACGATCGGCACGGTGAGGATGATGGCCGCCGCCGAGTGCAGGAACATGCCGAGGATGAGGAACAGCACGTTCAGCAGGAGCAGCACCATGTAGGGGTTGGTGGTGACTTCCGCGATGGACTGCGCCAGCGCCTGCGGCACCCGGCTCTCGGTGAGGAACACGCCGACCAGCGCCGATGCGGCGACCAGCAGCATGACCACCGCCGTCTGCAGCGCGCTGTCGATCAGGGCGCGGTAGAGCGCCTTGAAGTTCAGCTCGCGGTAAACGACGATCGAGATGAACAGCGCGGCGAGCACCGCCACGGCCGCGCCCTCGGTTGCCGTCACGAAGCCGCCGAAGATGCCGCCGAGAATGATGACCGGCAGCATCAGCGCCCAAAGCGCCTCGCGGAAGGCGGTAGCAAGGCGGCTCCAGGCGAAGCGCTGCTCGACCGGGAAGTCATTCTTGACCGCGTAGTACCAGCTCGCCGCCGCCAGTCCTACGCCGCCCAGCAGGCCGGGCAGAAGACCGGAGATGAACATCTTCACCACCGAAACCTGCGCCATGACGGCGTACAGGATCATCGGGATCGAGGGCGGCAGGATGATCGCGAGGCTGGCCGAGGACGAGGAAATCGCGGCCGCGAACTCCTTGCTGTAGCCACGGCTCTTCATCGCCGGGATCAGCAGAGAGCCGAGCGCGGCAACGCCCGCCACCGCCGAACCCGAAATCTCGGCGAAGAACATGGACGAGCCGATCGTCACCATGGCGAGGCCGCCACGGATGAAGCCGAGCATCGCTGAGGCGAGATTGACCAGGCGCCGCGAGATCGACGACGAGTTCATGATGCCGCCGGCGAGAATGAACAGCGGGATCGCCAACAGCGGGAAGTTGGTCGCGCCCTCGAACATGACGAGCGCCACGTTCGGAAGCATGTCGGCGCCCTGGCTCACCCAGATCGCGATCACCGCGACCATGCCGAGCGCGATGGCGATCGGCACGTTCAGAAGAACCATGCCGAACAGGCCAAGAAACATAAAGCCGATGGTACCGGTCATCGCGCGGCTCCGGTGCTGGCCGACGAGGGCTCATTGATGGTTTCGAGGGCTTCCTTGAGTTCGTGATCCTCGAAGCCAGCGCCACGGGCAGCGGCCAGGACTTCCGGAAAGCGCAACAGCTCGGCGATGATGATCAGCACCGCCGTGATCGGAATGACCGACTGCGTCACGACAAGGGAAACGGAGGGAAGGGAGACGAGCGTGTCGCCCTGAAGGATGTCGAGCACTTCGAGGCCGGTCACAGTGACAATGCCGAAGAAGGCGAGAACGACGATCTCGGCGAAGATGGTGGCCGCGACGCGCAGTCCCGGCGGGAAT